>CBDUIJ010000100.1:0-16744 GCA_965367215.1 uncultured Granulosicoccus sp. | reverse complement strand
TATCTGAATGATGGCCTGAATGCCGCCGACTCCGCAGCTGAACTGGTCGCCAGGCTGGAGGTCAACGCCCATGCACTGGGAATCGAGACCACACTCACTGAAACCCGCTCCATGATTGCCGGTTACCGGGCAAGGCTGGAACGCGTCAGGCCGCTGGTGGCCTCGGGTCTGACACTGATGGAGATCGATGACCAGCTTCGTCTGGATGATTCCTTTGCCCTGCGAGAGATCAGTCAGTTGCTGGATGATCTGAGCCAGTCGGTCAGCGATCAGATCGAAAGCATCGATTCACAAGGACTGGTTCTCGGACTGGTCAGCCTTGCCGGCACCCTCATTCTGTCGATGCTGATATTGACGTTGTTCATTCAGCGTCGCCACCGCATTCTTCACATGCGCTCCATCGACCGTCTCAATGCGAGGCTTGCCGAAAGCAATGCCAGTCTGAGTGATGCCAATACCTCGCTCAAGCAGTTTGCCGGCATCGTGTCTCACGATCTGAAGTCGCCGCTGCGTCATATCAATCTGTTCAATGAGCAGATTCTGGAAGACATCGATGACAAGGAGCTTGTTCGCTCACACGTCGGCATGGTGCAGACCGCCGTCCAGCGAATGAGCGGAATGATCAGCAGTCTGCTGGATTTTACCAAGACGGGCTTCAAGGAGCCGGAACGTGAAATGATCGATATCGCTGAGCTTCTGCAGCAGGTGGTCGAGGAGTTCCAGCCAATGATTGAGGAGAAGCAGGCAAAGGTCACGGTCGATGCAGAAGGGCAGGTGTTCGCTGATCCTCAATTGCTTCGGCGTGTGCTCTACAATCTTCTGGACAACAGCATGAAGTATGTGGCGGAAGGAGTGGCACCGTCTGTCAACATCGTGGCCAAACAGGTGGGTGATATTCCTGAGCGCCGCATGCAGGTGTCCATCAGTGACAATGGTATCGGTATCGCGCCGGAGTACAGGGAGCGGGTTTTCGAACCCATGCATCGCCTGCATAGCAGGCAGAGCCCTTACGCCGGTAATGGCATCGGCCTGTCGCTGGCTAAAACGGTTATCAACGCCCACGGGGGTGACATGGAAGTTGCAGACTCTTGCCAGAAGGGGACGCGTATATGCTTTACTTTACCGTGTGATGAAAAACTCGACGACGTTCAAGGCTCGTAACTGACATGGCTCAAGACAACACCATATTGCTGGTCGAAGATGATGATATCGATGCCATGATGCTGGAGCGCAGTATTCAAAGCCTGCGTCCGGACATCAAGATCGTCAGAGCGGTGAATGGGCGAGAGGCAATCGATTTGCTGAGCACCCTGAAGCCCAGAATCATCGTCATGGACATTCGAATGCCCCTGATGGATGGTCGCGAGGCGCTGGCGCATCTGAAGCATGATGAACAGTACCAGCAGATTCCCATCGTCATGATGACGACGTCGGACAATCCGGATGATATCGAGTTCTGTTATCAGAACCACGCCAATGCCTATATGTCCAAGGGCATCGACAACAAGACGATCAGAACGGATATCGACAATCTGCTGAACTTCTGGTTCGAAACCGCGAAGGTCAACCCGCCGGAACTCTAGCAATCCGGCCTGCCGGGAATCGGTAGGTCCCGGGAGGGACCACCAACTTCTTCGGTGTTTGGCTGGTCCCCGCCGCGTACCGTGCCGCGGGGCCAGCCTGTTTCAACTCAAATCAACTCAGTGCTTGAACTTGCGAATCTCGCCGCTCTTCAGGCGAGCGCTGTATGAGATAAGTTCCTTGCGTACGATCTTCATCATGAAGTAGAGCGCTGTGATGTTGACCACGGCCATGGCGAAGATGGCAGCATCCGAGAAGTCGATGACGGGGCCCAGACTGGCAGCGGCGCCGATGACGATGAAGATGCAGAAGATGATCTTGAAGGTCAGTTCGGCAATCTTGCCTTCACCGAACAGGTAGGTCCAGGCTTTCAGGCCATAGTACGACCAGGAGATCATCGTGGAGAACGCAAACAGCACCACGGCCAGGGCCAGTACATACGGGAACCAGCTGATGGAAGAACCGAAGGCTGCTGATGTCAGTGCCACACCGGATGTATCACCAACAGTGGCAATGGCGTTACCGGCTTCGTTCAGCACGTAGTTGCCCGAAGCGGGATCCACGATCAACTGACCCGAGATGGTGATGACCAGTGCTGTCATGGTGCAGATGACGACGGTATCGATCAACGGCTCGAGCAGAGACACGAAACCTTCAGTGATCGGCTCTTTGGTCTTGACCGCGGAGTGAGCGATGGCGGCAGAACCGACACCGGCTTCGTTGGAGAAGGCCGCTCGTTTGAAGCCCTGAATCAGAGCACCGACGAAACCACCGGCAACACCCAGTCCGGTAAAGGCACCTTCGAAGATCTGACCGAAGGCCCAGCCGATCTTGTCATAGTTGACGATCAGAATGACAATCGCGGCACCGACATACAGGATGCCCATGAAAGGTACGATCTTTTCAGTCACGTTGGCGATGGACTTGATACCACCGACGATGACAGAGAACACGATGACCGCGAAGACCACACCGGTGATCCAGCCAGGATAGTCACCTGTGATGCCACTGATCTGGGCATGCGCCTGGTTGGCCTGGAACATGTTGCCGCCGCCCAGAGCACCGAGGATGCAGAAGATGGAGAACAGTACGGCCAGAAACTTGCCGCCTGGCAGACCCAGCTCCTTGAAGCCTTTGGACATGTAGTACATCGGACCACCGGAAACCGTGCCATCGGGGTACTCGTTTCTGTATTTCACACCCAGGGTACATTCGGTGAACTTCGAAGCCATGCCCATGAGGCCGGCCAGAATCATCCAGAATGTGGCACCCGGACCACCGATACCGACAGCCACGGCCACACCGGCGATGTTGCCCAGACCCACGGTACCCGACAAGGCCGTTGCCAGTGCCTGGAAGTGGCTGACCTCACCGGCATCGTTCGGATCCGAGTAGTCACCCTTCACCAGAGAGATGGCATGCCCGAAGAAGCGCAGCTGCACGAAGGCAAAGTAGAAGGTGAAGATGGTCGCTGCGACCACCAGCCACAACACGATCCAGGGAAAGGAGGTGCCGGGAAGTGGTGCGAAGATCAGACCGACAAACGGACCGGTGAAGTTGGCGAACACTTCGTTGACCTTCTGGTCAAGCGTCATGGCGGCATCCTGCGCCATGGCACTACCCGCGAAGGGCAACAGTGCTGCAAATGAGAGAAGAACGCGCGAGATAAATGTCATGTGATATCCCTTATCCGACAACCGTGACAGGCACGCTGCTGCTCATCACAAGGTTGGCTGTTGAAGAACCGAACAGGCGCTTGGTGAACCCGCCTTCGGATGAGCGACTGACAATGATCTGCTGGGCGTTCTCTTCCAGCGATACTGCATTGAGGATGCTGGCCACGTCGCCGTGACGCACCATGCCGCGAGCCTTGATGCCCGCAGATTCCATACGCTGGATGGCGGGTGCCACCACGCGCTCGGTAGCGGTACTGATTTCTTCTTCGCGGCGTTTATGCCGTTTTGCATTTTCTTCTGCTGTCTGAAAGGAGTAGGGGGACCACTCGATTACATAGACGATCAGCAGTTCGCAGTCACCTATCAGGTCTGCCATCCCCTTGCCATAAGCAAGAGCACGATCTCCCGAGCCATGCCCGTCCAGACCGATAACCAGTTTTGTTGTCATGAAAGTTTGCTCTCCTTGTTGAATGACCAGTATTCGTTAAAATGAACAGCAGATTAACCTTAAGTTTTTATTCACGTGGTCATTGTGGCTGTTGAGTCTACAGATCGGTGACCGTTTGTCCAATATCAGTTTGATGGCCAGTTGGCGGGACGTTTTTGCAGGAACGCCGCCAGTCCTTCCTGAGCTTCGTCGCCGGTACGGATTGTGGCCAGGCGCTCACTCAGTTCCTGGCGCAATGTGTCGTCAATGGGCTTGCCGGTGACATCGGCAATCAGCTTCTTGGTCGCACCCTGGGCACCCGGTGCACCATTGAGAAGCGCCGTGATCTTTTCATCCACGCGGCGATCCATGTTGTCCGTGGAGCACACGTCGTGCACCAGACGAAGTCGATAGGCTTCGACTGCATCGATGCGCTCTCCCGTCAGAAAGTAGCGCCGCGCGACACGTGGGCCGATGGCCTGAATGGCATAGGGGCTGATGGTGGCCGGCAGGATGCCCAGGCGTACTTCCGAGAATCCGAACTGGGCAGTCTCATCGGCCACCACGATATCGCAGCAGCAGACCAGACCCGTTCCGCCACCCAGCGCCGCCCCGTGCACACGGGCAATGGTGGGACGCGAAAAGGTGTTCAGGGTCTCCAGCATGTTGGACAGCGCCCTGGCATCGTCAGTGTTCTGTTCAGTCCCGAGGTCTGCCGATGCCTTCATCCAGTTGATGTCAGCGCCGGCGCAGAAGTTCTTGCCGGCCCCGGCAATCACCAGGATTCGGGTGTTGCTGTTCAGGTGTTGCAGGGTGCTGGTGAATTCATCGATGAAGGCCCGGTCTATTGCATTGTGCTGCTCGGGACGGTTGAGCGTGATCGTCGTAACACCGCGCTTGTCGGTCTCGGTTTTCAGGTAAGCCATGGAGAAGGAGTTTCGGTTTTTTCAGTTGAGTATCGGGATGTTGGATGAAGAGTCGACAGCAGGTGTCGCTTACCAGCCACCGGCCTTGATCCAGCGTTCCATCTGTTCCAGTCGGTCGTGCCCCCAGAAGGGTTCTTCGTCAACGATCATCATGGGGGAGCCGAAGACGCCCCGTGCAATGGCCTGTTCCACCTCCGCGCGCAAGGCATCCTTGACGGGCGGTGAGGGCAGGGCTTGCAGCATGGCTTGAGAATCCAGGCCCAGCGTCTCGGCGATGTTGGCAATGACCTCAATGTCGGTGATGTCCAGGCCCAGGGTGAAGTAGGCGCGATACAGGGCGTGGATCAGACTGCCGGTGAGTGCCTGCGCTTGCGCATCCTCATGGTTGCGCAACCACAGGACGGCGCGGCAGGCAGCCACGGCGCCAATCGGAAATGTCTGTGGGTGCTCGTAAGGAACCTGATGCTCACGGGCGGAGCGCGCGAAATCACGGACCGAGTAGTCGCCCTTGAGCGGTGCGTCGGTCAGCGGTGCCTGGCCGGTGACGCGAAAGACGGCACCCAGTAAAATGGGGTGCCAGACAACGTGACGACCGCACCGTTCGGCAATGGCTTCGATTCTTTCACTGGCCAGATAGCCATAGGGTGAGGAGAAATCGAAATAGAAATCAATAGCGCTGCTCATGTGTCTCCGACGACCGCGTTTTTACAGAGGCAACGCCATGGATTCAGGATTGTCTGGTCAGTGCTCGGCTGATCACCAGACGCTGAATTTCGGAGGTGCCCTCATAGAGCTGACAGACTCGCACATCACGGGCTATACGTTCAACTGCATAGTCGCGTAAATAGCCATATCCGCCGTGTATCTGTATGGCCTCGGAGCAGACCTTCTCGGCCATTTCGCTGGCGAACAGCTTGGCCATCGAGGCCTCCACCAGACAGGGCTCGCCCGCATCACGCAAATCGGCGGCTCGCAGCACCAGCAGCCGCGCGGCGTCCAGCTGTGTTGCCATGTCGGCCAGCTTGAAGGCGATGCTCTGGTGCTCGATGATCGCCTTGCCGAAACTGTGACGCTCTTTGGCAAATGCCAGCGCATGCTCGTAGGCACTTCTGGCCATGCCCACCGATTGCGCGGCGATACCGATGCGGCCGCCCTCCAGATTGGATAGCGCAATACGATAGCCGTCACCTTCCTCACCCAGACGGTCGCTGACCGGTATCCGGCAGTCGTCCAGCACGATCTGGCAGGTATCCGAGGCCCTTTGCCCGAGTTTTTCCTCCACCCGGCTGACCACATAGCCCGGATTGTCGGTGTTGACGATGAAGCTGCTGATGCCTTGCTTGCCCTCTCCGGTACGGGCGAAGACGATGGCCACATCGGCGTGCTTGCCCGAAGTGATGAACTGCTTGGTACCATTGAGCCGATAGTGATCACCATCGCGCACGGCCGTGCTGCGCAGGGCACCGGCGTCAGAACCGGCGTCGGGCTCGGTCAGGCAGAACGCGGCCAGCATGCGGCCTTCTGCCATGGCAGGCAGATACTTCGCCTTCTGCTCATCTGTCCCGAACTTGAGAATAGGCATGCAGCCCACCGAGTTGTGCACACTCATGATGGTGGAGCAGGCCCCTTCGCCTGCGGCAATCTCTTCCAGTGCCAGGGCATAGGCGATGTTGTCGGCCGCTGCGCCGCCGAATTCCTCCGGCACCAGCATGCCCAGAAATCCCAGCTGCCCCATTTCCTGAACGGCCTCACTGGGGAAGCGCGAATCACGGTCGTTGTCAGCCGCCGCCGGCGCCAGCACCGAGCGCGCAAACTGGCGTGCCGTGTCGCGGATCAGTTGCTGTTCTTCGCTGAGTCTCATCATGACAGTCGTTCGATGGCTACGGCTGTGGCCTCGCCACCGCCAATGCACAAGGACGCCATGCCGATGGATTGCGAATGATGCTCCAGCGCGTTCAACAGGGTGACGATGATGCGGGCACCCGATGCGCCGATGGGATGCCCCAGGGCGCAGGCGCCCCCATGAATATTGACCTTCTCGTGCGGGAGCGACATTTCGTGCATGGCCGCCATGGTGACCACGGCAAAGGCTTCATTGATTTCGTACAGGTCGATGTCGGTGGTCTGCATGTCGAGAGTGGCCAGCAGCTTTTCCATCGCGTAGACCGGCGCCGTGGTGAACCAGGCCGGGGCCTGCGCATGGGTGGCGTGTCCCAGGATGCGGGCTCGCGGTGTCAGGCCACGATGTTCGGCCTCTGACTGGCGCATCAGGACAATGGCGGCGGCACCATCGGAGATGGAGCTGGAGTTGGCGGCGGTGACCGTGCCATCCTTGCTGAAGGCCGGGCGCAGGGAGGGGATGCGCTCCAGGTTGGCCTTGGGGGGTTGTTCATCTTCGCGAATCACGACATCGCCCTTGCGAGTCTTGAGCGTCACCGCCTCGATCTCCTTGTCGAAGATGCCGGACTGCATGGCCTGCTGGGCACGCTTGAGCGAGGTGATGGCGAATTCATCCTGTGCCTCGCGGGTGAACTGGTAATGCGTGGCAGTGGCTTCGGCAAAATGGCCCATCAGCTTGCCCGGTTCGTAGGCATCTTCCAGACCGTCGAGAAACATGTGGTCCTTGACCTCGCCATGGCCCATGCGAAAACCGTTGCGTGCCTTGGGTAACAGATAAGGAGAGTTGCTCATGCTCTCCAGACCACCGGCCACCATGACCTTGTTGCTGCCCGCCAGTAGCAAGTCATGTGCGAACATCAATGCCTTCATGCCCGAGCCACACATCTTGTTGACGGTGGTGCAGCCCGCGGCTTCCGGAATGCCGGCACCCAGCGAGGCCTGGCGCGCCGGGGCCTGACCCAGGCCTGCCGGCAGCACGCAGCCCATGATGACTTCGTCGACGTCCGCACCGCTGACACCGGCTCGCTGCAGGGCTGCGCGAATGGCGACAGCGCCCAGTTCCGGCGAGGTGGCGGGGGACAGGTCTCCCTGGAATCCACCCATGGGGGTGCGGGCGGCGTCGACGATGACGATCGGATCGGAGGAGGCTGTGTTCATGAGGAAGGATCACCTGTGTCGTGTGGATGGCGAATGTCGAAAAGGGGTCGTACCGATCAATGTGTGGTGTTCTTCAAGCGGGCGGGCTCGAAGAGGTTGTCTCGATGCTTATCGAGATGGAACAGGCCCGGTGCCCTGCCGATTCGCAGGCACTCAGGTTTGTCGTAGCTGGTGGTGGCAGCGCTCTTCTATTTCCTCGAGTTCGCGCAGTGCCAGTTCGATGTCCTCGCGTTGCTGCTGCAGGACCGAGCGGTTGTTCGACAGCTTCTGCAGCATGACTTCCAGCTGCTTGCGCTCACCGTCCGGCGTGTCATAGAGCTCGATCATCTCGCGAATGTCGTCCAGTGGCCAGCCCAGGCGCTTGCCACGCAGGACCAGTTTCAGGCGGGTACGATCCGCGCGCGAATAGATCCGTTGCTGGCCACGACGGGCCGGGCGCAGCAGCCCCTTGTCTTCATAGAAGCGAATGGTGCGCGTGGTGATGTCCATTTCCTGAGCCAGATCGGCAATGGAGAACACAGGGTCAAGATCACTGGGAGAGGCATTCATGCGGGTAGAGTAAGTTGACGTTGACGTAAACGTCAAGAGGCGGCATGCTGAAGTTCATCTCGAAGGAGTCTCGATATGTCCCACGTCGCGCTTTCAGTTGTCCCGGATACCAGCCAGCCGCCCTTGCGCTTCATCACCGCGGCCAGTCTGTTCGATGGACATGATGCTTCCATCAACATCATGCGGCGCATGTTGCAGGCATCGGGTGTGGAGGTGGTGCATCTGGGACACAACCGCTCGGTGGCCGAGATCGTGACGGCGGCCATTCAGGAGGATGCGCAGGGAATCGCCATCAGCTCCTATCAGGGCGGGCATGTCGAGTACTTCAAGTACATGGTGGATTCCCTGCGTGAGCAGGGGGCCTCCCATATCGCCGTGTTCGGCGGCGGCGGCGGGGTCATCGTTCCCGACGAAATCAGCGAACTGCATGACTATGGCGTCGCTCATATCTACTCGCCTCAGGATGGGCAGAGCATGGGACGGCAGGGGATGATCGAGCACATGATCGAGATGACCCGGCGTCTGTCAGCGGGCCATACGCTGCCGGCGGAGGCGGCGCTGCGTGGTGTGCTGGACCGGCAGTCAGAGCCATTCGGGCAGGCCTCGCATGGACCCTTGGCGCACTTGCTCAGTGCCATCGAGAATGAAGCCCTGTCATCGTCAGAGCTTGCCGCCATGCATGCGGCGGCGGCCGGCTTGCCAAGCGCAGCCCCGGTACTGGGCATTACCGGCACGGGCGGTTCGGGCAAGTCTTCGCTGACCGATGAACTGGTGCGACGGCTGCGTCTGGATCAGCAGGATGCCCTCTCGGTGGTCGTGCTGGCCATCGACCCGACACGCCGCAAGACCGGTGGGGCACTGCTGGGGGATCGGATCCGCATGAATTCGATCGAGCATGAACGGCTGTTCATGCGTTCTCTGGCCACGCGCACCGCCGCAGGCGAGGTGCCGGGCACGCTGAAAGACATGGTGGCGGCCTGCCGATTGTGCGGCGTGGACCTGGTCATCGTGGAAACCCCCGGCATCGGTCAGGGTGATGCCGGCATCGTGGGTATCAGTGATGTCTCTTTATATGTCATGACGCCGGAGTTCGGGGCTGCGAGTCAATTGGAAAAGATCGACATGCTCGATTTCGCCGATATCGTGGCCATCAACAAGCTGGAGCGAAAGGGCGGCGACGATGCGCTGCGCGATGTCAGAAAGCAGGTGCAGCGCAATCGGCTGGCCTTTGCGCAGACGCCGGATGAGATGCCGGTGTTCGGAACCATTGCCGCGCGCTTCAATGACGATGGGGTCACGGCGCTGTATCAGGCGCTGGCCGAGCAGTTGCGCGAGCACGGTTTGTCCATGGCGCCGGGTTGTCTGCCACACGTCAGCGTACGTGCCAGTACCCGACAGTCGGCCATCATTCCCTCATCGGCGCAGCGCTATCTGTCGGACATCGCGGCCTGTCTGCGCAGCTATCATGCACAGACCGACGCGCAAGCGGCTCTGGTGCGGGAGATCCAGCAATTGAGGGCCGCGGCCAGGCTGCTGGGTGCTGAAGCAGGCGCAGACCAGAACACGTCGGCCGGGAACTCGTCGCAGCAGCATGATGCAATGCCGACCGGCCGCGCAGTGGCAGCGGAGAATGAGTCCGTGGTGCCCTCACTGCAGGCATTGATCGATGAGCGGCAGGCGCAGTTGCTTGCCGAGACTCGTCAGCTGCTGGCGGCCTGGCCCGACACCGTCGAGGCCTACACCGCCGATGAGCTGATCACAAGGACGCGGGACCGGGAAATTCGCACCAGTACCCACGTCACCAGCCTGTCCGGCACCCGCATCTCCCGGGTCGCACTGCCGCGCTATTCGGACGAGGGAGACCTGCTGGCCTGGCTGCGGCGTGACAACCTGCCGGGCCAGTTTCCGTTCACCGCAGGTGTCTTTCCATTCAAACGCACTGGAGAGGATCCAACGCGCATGTTCGCAGGAGAGGGCGGACCACTGCGTACCAACCGCCGCTTCAAGGCCTTGTCGGAACACGCGCCGGCCAAGCGTCTGTCCACGGCCTTCGACTCGGTCACGCTGTATGGGCATGACCCGGCAAGGCGTCCCGACATCTACGGCAAGGTGGGCAATGCCGGTGTCTCCATCGCAACGGTCGACGACATGCAGGTGCTGTATGACGGTTTTGACCTGTGTGACCCGGCCACCTCGGTGTCCATGACCATCAATGGTCCGGCTCCGACCATTCTGGCGTTCTATTTCGTGACGGCCGTGCGTCAGCAACTGGCGCGGTTCGAGGCGGAGAATGGCCGGCCTGCGAACGAGAACGAGCAACAGGAACTCCGACGCTCGGCATACAGGCAGGTTCGTGGAACGGTGCAGGCAGACATCCTCAAGGAGGATCAGGGACAGAACACCTGCATCTTTTCCACGGAGTTCAGTCTGAAGATGATGGCTGATATACAAGCCTGGTTCATCGAGAACGAGGTACGCAACTTCTACTCCGTGTCCATCTCCGGCTATCACATCGCCGAAGCCGGTGCCAACCCGATTACTCAATTGGCATTGACGCTGTCCAACGGATTTACCTATGTCGAGAGCTATCTGGCGCGGGGCATGGACATCAACGACTTCGCACCCAATCTGTCCTTCTTCTTCAGCAATGGCATGGACCCCGAATATACCGTCATGGGGCGGGTGGCCAGGCGCATCTGGGCGGTGGCCATGCGAGAGCGCTACGGCGCCAACGAGCGCAGTCAGAAGCTGAAATATCACATCCAGACATCCGGTCGTTCCCTGCATGCCCAGGAAATGGCATTCAACGATATCCGTACCACGCTGCAGGCGCTGATTGCGGTTTACGATAATTGCAACTCCCTGCATACCAATGCCTATGACGAGGCCATCACCACACCCACCGACGAATCGGTACGCCGCGCCATGGCCATACAGCTGGTCATCAATCGGGAGTGGGGACTGGCCTGCAACGAGAATCCGAACCAGGGCAGCTTCATCATCGACGAACTGACCGATCTGGTTGAAGAGGCGGTGCTGCTTGAATTCGATCGACTGTCCGACCGCGGTGGTGTGCTGGGTGCCATGGAAACCGGTTATCAGCGTGGCAGGATCCAGGATGAATCCATGTTGTATGAACACCGCAAACACGATGGGTCGCTCCCCATCGTCGGCGTCAATACCTTCCTCAACCCGAAGGAAGAGCCGCCGCACAAGGTCGAACTGGCGCGTTCATCCGACGCTGAAAAGGATGAGCAGATAGCACGACTGGAAGCGTTTCAGACAGCGCATCGGGAAAGCTCGCCTGCAGCCTTGCAGCGTGTGCGCAATAGTGCCATCGCCGGCGAAAACGTGTTCGCGGCACTGATGGAGGCGGTGGAAGTGTGCTCACTCGGACAGCTGACCGATGTGCTTTTTGAAGTCGGGGGGCAGTATCGACGCAATCTGTGAGTCTGGCTGGCTGTTGCGAAAAACCAACCGTAAACTCTCGTCTGATCGTCATTTGCAAATGGACAATTAAACTATAATCAATTAACTTCCGGAGGCTAGACAAGGTGCCTTGATCCCCGTGAATTTCAGTTGCCCAACTATTGAACTATCGTGCAGATGCTGAGTCGGAGTGGGGTGCTTGGACAATCCAGCGACCGCGTCGCACTCAAGGACGACCGCCTCGTCTACCGCGCCTGCTCCATGGCCTTCGCCCGTAGTGTGGGTCGGCAATCTCCCGAAGACGTCATAGGCAAGACCGATTTCGATCTGTTCGCCGGCGAAGTGGCTCGCGAGCAGATGGCGCTGGACAGCCAGATCATGTACTCGGCTGAGGCCGGAATCAGCACCATCAGTCTGGACAATGGCGAAGGCTCGGTGCGAACGATGATTGTTCGCACACCACTGGTCGGCGCAGACAATCAGGTGCGTGGCATCGACATTCGTCTATTGGGTGGGCCGCCCGTGCAGCAGGCTCTGGACTACCAGTTCCTGGTCAATGCCGGTATTCAGGGCAGCCTCATTCTGGACGGTGATGGGGTTCTCTATGCCAATGATGTGGCCGCCCATGTGTTCGGTTATCCCAGTGCAAAGGCCTTGATGGACAGTGCCAGTGCTGCGGATATCTTCGATGCGCAGGAGCTGAGTCTGATCTCCGGCGTGGTGGGCGAGAGTACCGATATTGCGACATCTCTGGACAGTCAGCGGGTCAACCTGAGAGCCTCGTCATTGACTGGCAGCCTGGTTCGGCTTATCGCCAAGGTCACACGCATATACTGGGGAAGTGCCGAGGCTGTTCTGCTCTCCTTTGTCGATGTCGCCATAACCGAGCAGCCCGAGCCTGCTTCAGGCAAGTCATTGGCCTTGCCTGCTGATGTGCTCAACAGTCAGCTGGCCGACATGAAACGAATCCGCGCCAACGAGCAGCGCTACCGTCACTATGCCAGCGCGGCCGCTGACTTCTTCTGGGAGCTCGATGCCAAGCTGACGTTTCGCGTGGCATCCGACGGGCTGGTGCGTGTGCTGGGGATTGCGCGTGAACATATCGTTGGCAGAACCCTGAACCAACTGCTGGATCACCCGGCCAACATCAATGAAGAGTCTCACTGGGCCGGGCATCTGGCGCTGCTGAAGGATTGCCAGCCGTTCCGGGACTTCGAGTTCCGCTGGTCCGTCAACGGTGACTCGCGCACGGTGCGCTACAGCGGCATACCGGTGTTCAACATGGCCCGGGAGTTTGTCGGCTACCGCGGTGTCGGTTGCGATGTGACGGCCACGGTGCGGCAGGCAGAAACGATGGCCTATCACGCCAGCCATGATTCTCTGACAGGGCTGATCAATCGACGCAGTTTCGAGCAGACCGTCAAGGAAGCCTTGTGTACGTCACGCAAGAATCGCAAATCTCATGCGCTGTGCTTTCTCGATCTGGATTCGTTCAAGGTCGTCAACGACACCTGTGGGCATCAGGCAGGGGATGAGCTGCTTCGTCAGTTGACCCAGTTGTTCGATTCCCTGGTGCGCAAGAGTGATGTCCTGGCCAGACTCGGCGGTGATGAGTTCGGGGTGTTGCTGTACAAATGTGATGTTCCGGAAGCCCTGAAACTGGCCAATCAGATTCGGCATGAAGTCGAGAACTTCCAGTTCCTGTGGCACGAAAGCCGGTTCACCATTGGCGTCAGCGTGGGTCTGGTGGTCGTGGATGATCGCTGGGACAGTATCCAGTCGCTGTTCGCGGCGGTCGACTCTGCCTGCTATATCGCCAAGAACGAAGGCCGGAACCGGGTTGTGGTCTATCGGGACGGTGAGGGCAATGCCAGCAATCGCAAAGTCTCCACACATTGGGTCGAGGAGATCAATACGGCGCTGGAAACCGATCGGCTGCGCCTGGCCAGTCAGAAGATCATGGCGCTGGACGACCGGCAGGCGAGCGGCTTGCGCCTGGAAATGCTGTTGCGACTCGAAATGCCCAATGGTGAATTGGTGGTGCCCAGGGCATTTTTGCCTACCGCAGAACGCTACGGGCTGATTTCGACACTGGACGAAAGAGCGATTCAGCTGACGCTGAGCTGGCTATCCGCCAACCCGGTCATGCTGGAAGACGTCCGGCATGTGGCCATCAACCTGTCGGCCGGCTCCATCACGGATCCGGAGTTCTCTTCCAAGCTGATCAGATACATCGAGAACAGTAACGTCCCGGCCAGCAAGTTGTGTTTCGAAATCACCGAGACGGCGGCTATCGCCAATCTGACCAAGGTGAGTGCCTTCATGAGCGAACTGGCAGCGATAGGTTGTCGATTCGGTATCGATGACTTCGGCTCTGGCCTATCCTCGTTCGCCTATCTGCGCAAGCTACCGGTCGAATTTCTGAAAATTGACGGCCTGCTGATCAAGGATATTCTCCAGGATCGCACCGATTTCACCCTGGTCAAGGCGATCAGTGACATCAGTAAATCGATGGGTAAACGCACGGTTGCCGAGTTCATCGAGTCTCCTCAGCTGCTCGAAGCTGTCCAGGGGATAGGTATCGACTTCGGTCAGGGGTTTCATCTGAGTGCCCCGGAATTGATCTCCTGAGAGCATTTCAAGTCGGATTTTTTGCGAGATGCCGATAATTTTCACGGCACTATATTTCGACAGGAATCGCTGAAAGCCTATTCTGGCGCGGTTTTAGCCAAGGCGTTATCGTTGCCAATCAGTCACTAATAACACCTGTGTTGCAGATGCAAAGGTTGTGGCATGGCCATTTCGGAACTGATTCACACGTTAATCATGTCCAAATCCTCACGAATAAGCACGCGTCCTTGGCCGGTTTCGTGAGTCTTTTCCTTTAGACTTTCCACCTGTTGTGATTGTTTACGTTTGTTCCGCGTGACCGCCCGGTTTTTTACCGAGTGGTTCAGCAATCAATATATTCCATGAGTTGCAAGTCACCCGCCGCGAGAGGATTCATTCGTGGGGGGCGATTTCGGCCAATTAAAACGTTAAATGAAGTTTGTGTCGGGGCTCCAAGGTAGGGCCAGCTCTGTTCACGAAGTTCATTTCGAGACTTTAGACGATTAACGATGACTAGTAAGAAGATTGTAATTAGGTCATGCCTGTTACTAGCCTTGTCCGGTTTCCTTGCCGCTCCAAGCTACGCCATCGAGGCCCCACGAGATCCTCGTGGAACAGAAATTGCCCAATCCGTTGTCAAATGGGAGTGGGCCAGTGTTCCGGGGGCCGTTACCTACGAAGTCTCCATTGATGGCAGCTACAAGGGCATCACACGTGATCCCCAGTTCTACAGCCGTAATCTGTGGCCCGGCGACCATTCCATGCGTGTTCGGGCTATCGATGCCAGTGGTAACTATTCTTCAAGCACGTCAACCGTCAAGATCGTTGTCAACTCTCAGTTCAATTCTTCATCTCTCGCCCGTAGTACCGTAGTGGGTGGCAGTACAACGTCAAGCACAACAACGACTTCCAGCGTTACACCGGTAACGGCCAGTGCCAGCAGTAGTTTCCAGGCGCCGCAGAGTCCTCGCGGCAGCGAAACCGGTAACGGTGGCGTCAAGTGGGAATGGAACGCTGTATCGGGTGCGTCTCGTTATGAAGTGACTGTCGATGGCGCCGTCGCCGGCGAAACGGCATCACTGAACTACAGCAGCAGCAACCTCTGGGTTGGTGAGCATTCGATGACCGTCAAGGCCATTGACTCCAACGGCCGCAAGTCTGCCCAGTCAGCGACTACCAAGGTCAACGTTACCGGGCAAGCCAGCAGCACAAGCACTGCCCAGGCGGATCCGGTCAGCAGCAATGTCAGTTCGCAAGGTCTGGCAGCAGCACCGGTACAGGGTGATCAGGACGCAGCCAGTGTTCAGAGTCTGATCGATCCAGCTTCTTACAGCTACCCGGAAGTCAGTCAGAAAGCCGGTTACGAACTGGTTTTCAGTGACGAATTCAACGGTACGGCGCTGAACCCCTACCGCTGGCACTCACAGCTGCGTTGGGACGGTGAGCACAATGGTGAACGCTATGAATACCGCGTCATCAACGGCGAAGATCAGTTCTACGTCAATGTTCTGAGCCCGGACAACGAGCATCAGGAAAAGGTTGTTCCTGTTTACAACCCCTTCCAGTTCGACGGTTCAACCCTGTCGATCCGCGCTGCGAAGAACCCTCTGAAGAACCACAGCAACAAGAAGACTTACGGTTCACTGAGCGAGATCTCCACACAGCAGACCTTTCTGTCAGGTGCTCTTTCCACTCACGAGAAGTTCAGCCAGAAGTATGGCTACTTCGAAGCTCGCATCAAGATTCCAGGTCATGTCGGCACATTCCCGGCTTTCTGGCTGTTCCACGAGAACCGCGCCTGGGAAGGTACTCAGCGTACCGAGATCGACATCATGGAAAACCTGGGCCACGCCCCTTGGTACATCTACAACTCGTTTCATTACTTCAAGAACGTGACGTCCACGTACAGTGGGGACGCCAACTTCATCAAGCCGCAGCCCAGTGGTCAGGTCTACACCGGTACCGATTACAGCCAGGACTACCATGTCTATGCGGTTGAGTGGACTCAGGGCAAGGTTGTCTGGTACATCGACGGTCAGAAGATGAGTGAGATGAACAACAGCGAAGCCGATTTCGAAGAGCTGTACCTGATGCTGAACCTGGCCATGGGTGGCAACTGGACGAACTTCCCGGCCAACTCTGGCGGTCTGGGCCGTTCATCCAACGAGCGCTACCCCAACTCCAACGACCTCAATGAGTTTGCCAACCCGGCTCTGGAGATCGATTACGTCCGGGTCTACAAGCAGAAGTAATCTGGCAGGGCTGCATTACGCAGCCCGTCTCAAGCGGCAACGGATGCCGCTACCGACGAAAAAAAGGGCGCCCTGGTGGCGCCCTTTTTTGTGGCTGTTGTTCAGTGGTCAATTTTCAAGGCAGGTGCCGGGGAGGGTGCTCGAAGAGAATGCCGCGCGCCTTGGCGCTGACTACGGCACGGCGCGCGACTGGCGATCGTCAGTCGCTTTGAGGGTAGGTATCCAGCCCCGGTTCCA
>CBDUIJ010000099.1:0-16763 GCA_965367215.1 uncultured Granulosicoccus sp. | reverse complement strand
GAAAGTGCGGTCATCCCATTCGTGTACCAGAATGTTCCAGTAGTGCTTGATGGTGACGACATCCCGCTGGGCAATGGCTTGCTGCAATTCGGAGAAATAAGCCTCCTCATCGAGCGCCGTGGCCCAGGCTGTCGCTACCTCCCTATACAAGGGGGGCAAGTCATCCATGCCGCGTGCATACAGCGATTCACCGGCCAGGTCTATGACGGTAACCCCGGCTGCCTCTGTCAGCGGATTGGGGAACGGGCGACGCTCCAGCTGCAACAGGTCGGCATAGTGGTTGAAGGTCGTGGCAGATTCCGGAAATCGCATGCCGCCGAGCTCTGCGATGCTCTGCGGTGAGTTCACGAAAGGTTCGGAGCGCAGCCGTCCGCCCATGCGACCGCTTTCGAAAATCAGCGGACGCAAGCCCAGCTTCATCAATTCGAAGGCGGCAACCATGCCGGACACGCCAGCACCGATCACGGCGATGGTTTGACCCTGCCTGTCGGCTGGCAAGGTGCCTAGGCCTGCGGGGTTGGACACCCAATTATCGTAGGCGAACGGAAAATCCGGTCCGAAAACCGAAATGGGCTTGCGTTCGTTCATGTCAGTGGTTGGTAGAGTTCCGGACGTCGGTCCATGTGGTAGGGCAGACTTTGGCGAATGTCGCTGATGGCCTGTTTGTTCAGTGTTGCCAACAACAGCTGCGGTTCATCGCCGGCACGCGCGACCTCTTCGCCATCCGGGCCGATGATGCAGCTTCGGCCGACATAGTTCAGATCGCCTTCCGGGCCACAATAGTTGGCATAGGCAAAATACACCTGATTCTCGGCAGCGCGTGCGCGTGTGATGACGTCAGCCACGAAAGTCCAGGGCGACATCAGCGCCGTGGGCGCAAGAATCAGATCGGCACCCTGCAAGGCCAGGTGACGTGAGGACTCGGGGAACTCGATGTCGTAGCAGATCAGCAGGCCTGTCTTCCAGCCGTTCAGCTCGAACACCGGCGCATAGCCATCGCCAGCCGAAAACAGTGAACGATCCAGATCGCCCCAGAGATGGGTCTTGCGATAATGCGAGATCAGCTCACCGGCAGAGTCGATCACGTTGACTGCATTGAACAACTGGTCAGCATCGCGCTCGATATAGCCATAGGCCAGTGCGATGCCATGACGCAGACACAGTTTCCTGATCCTGTCAGTGGTGTGGCCGTCACGCTCGACAGCGACGCTGCGGGCACTGCTCAGGGGAATGTTGTAGCCCGTCAGACTGGCTTCGGGACAGACCAGCAGTTGCGCTCCATCGGCCGCGGCGCTGGCTGCTGCATCTTCCATGCGCGCCAGGCTTTCCTCGGCGGCGGCCGGTGTCGGCCGATGCTGGAGCACTGCCAGCGTGAGGTCGCTGCAGGTGTTCATGATTGTGCGTCGAAGGCCAGTGCTGCGCCGGTCAGCGAGCGATCTGTGCGCATCATCAGCGACAACAGCGGGCCCATGCGCTGATCGGGTGGCTCGGTTTCCGCTTCAAGCTCTCCGGGAAATGAATTGCGGCGAAGCTGGGTTCGCATCGGGCCGGGGTCGTAGCCGTTGATGGCCAGCTGCGGGTGTAGTCCCTGTTCGTCCATCTGAGTGTCATATTCGTCTGCGAGCATATGCATGAAACCCTGCAGAGCCTGCTTGGATACGCCGTAGGCTCCCCAGTAGGCGGTGGGCTTGTAGTCCAGCATGAAAGTCAGGCTACCCAGTGTCGATTGCGACAACAAGGGCAGACAGTACAGTGACAACAGCCGCGCGCTGGTCAGGTTGACGTTCATGACGCGAGCCCATTCGGCCTGTTCGATACTGATCTGGTGCGTCGGTGTGCCCAGATCGGCGCTGGCATGTACCAGAGCATCGATACGACCGAATTCCTTCTGCAGCATGTCAGCGATTTCGACATAGTCTGCCGGACCGGCCTTGTCCTGTTCCAGAACCACCATGGCCGGCTGCGCCGGGCCCATGCCGTCGACGACATCGTAGAGTTTTTCCAGCTTCTTGAGCTTGCGGCCGGCCAGTACAACCGTGGCGCCCGCAGTGGCGCAAGCCTTGCTCAGGCAGGTCCCCATGCCTCCCGTGGCTCCACTGATCAGAACGACTCGATCTGTCAGTGAATTGGCTGGCAGGGTGTAGCTGTTTTGCGCGTCAGTGACGGCCAGGTAATTGGGATTTTGCATGGCGCAAGTGTACGCCATGCAATGCCTTGACTGAAGGGGGCTTGTTGTTACGCCTGGAGCGCAGCCATTGTCGACCCACCAGAGACGATAACGATCATTCTCGAGGCCAGCTCATCTCGAAGCTGCGCATGGCCATGGCATCGTCCAGCGACGACCATGGCAAGTCGAAACTCTCCTCTCCGTCCTCGTTCAGAATCGTGATTCGAGTGCTCGACGCATCATCGTTGTCAGCCTTGAGCAGCAGGGTGCTGCCATCGTCTGCGCTCAGTAACAGCTCGCCGGTGTCGAATCTTGGCAGTGGGGGCGTTATGTAGGGTGTACCCTCGGAATAGGTTTCCAGTCGCTGCTCACTGAATTCCGTGGGTGTGCTGACATGAATGGTCGATTCAGGTTGAAACGTGGGCTTCATGTCGAACTCACCGTTCATATGCGCGTGGTAATTCCAGAATTTTTCGTCTTCCACATAGGTGGCGCTGGTATACCCATACCATCCCAGCGTCGTCGCATTTTCAATCACCAGAGTGCCTTCGGCATAGCTCAAACGGTAATTCAGGCCTTCAGTGCGCCAACGCTGAGAGTAATCGTAGGGGTTGCCACCATAGCCGTAGTAGCCGACAAAAAGGCGATAGCCTCCGTCAGCCGTCAGTTCTCCCTGCGATGGAAATTCAATGGAAAAATCAGTCAGTTCGATGTTCGCATGAGAGGTAGTGCGATAACCCGTCAGACTCCAGATGCCGGATATGACTTCACCCTGATACTGGCACTCATCAAGTGTGTACAGATTGCTGATGATGGGGGAGATGCCGGTGTAGTTCGTCCGGTTCACCGTGCCGCCGTTGTGGCAGGTGTAGAGCCTGTCGATGGTGACGTAGCCAGCGCCCTCCCCAGGCGTGCGAGTCTCGGTAAATTCGCCCGCCACCAGGCGCAACATGTCATTGGTGGGCAGACGCTCATCGTATGCCGTGCCCATGTAGATCTCGAACGTCTGCGTCAGCATGTCGAGGTAGTTATCCCGGTTGATTGCAGCAGGCTCAGGCTGCGGATTATCGGCATCGGAGACGTTGATACCGGTGTGTCGTTCTCCGGTTGTGTGGTTGATGACGATATACTGGCCTGCGGGTACGACACAGGAGCGATCGCCCTGACAAAGTGACTCGTAGGTTTGAGCATCCTGAACCTGATACCAGCCATCATCGGGCCAGCTGATGGTGTTGCCGGAGACCGCGACCGATTCCTGCTCTGGATCTGGTTCCTCTGCGGGAACCGTCACGAATTCGAGTCGTATGCCGGTCGAGTGGTTGATGACGTGGTAGACCCCGGGTTCGACAGTGCAACTCGTACCGCCGCCGCAGATAGAGGTGTAATCGGTGCTGTCCTGCACCTGATACCAGCCCTGATCGGACCACGAAAAGGTGTTGCCCGACAGATTGACGTTGTCACTCAAGGGAGCGGCGAAAAGTGCTGTGGGAAGCAGGCCTGTGAGTAGCAGGGCAGGAGGGGCAATGGCGCATCGCCAGTGAATCCTGCAACGATCCGAGAAAACCGCAATGGGGTTCGTTCGACCCGATTGAGCCTCAGCGATTATCCGGGCTGGCATTTTGCTCGTCATTCATGACTCTTGTTGTAAGAAGTGTGTGAAGGACGTTAGTACGAAAGTTGCAGAAAAGTACAGGTAAAAAGACCGATGTAACCGTACTTTGAGCTGCTGCTTCCGGTTTCGACAATCAATCGCCACAAGAAACGATGATCACTGACTACCGAGCCAGTACAGGCTCGATAGTCAGTGATGCCAGCTTCATGTCACCGTGTTCGAACTGTCGTTTTCAGTATTGTTGCCAGCATCGTTCAGCAAACGCTGCTCATGCCAGTTGTTATCGTCTTGAACTTCCAGCCACATGGCGTTGACGACGGCAAACAGCACGGCAACGGAGAGGCCCAGTATCCAGGTGAAATACCACATAGTGTTTGTCCGGTCGTATCAGTAGAGTGTGTGGCCAGAATTCTTGACGTCGTCTTCGCTTACCTTGCCCCACAGAACCTTGTAGACCCAGGCGGTGTAGGCAAGAATCAGCGGCATGAATATCACGGCGGATACCAGCATGACGAACAAGGTCAGGTGCGACGATGAGCTGTCCCAGACAGTCAGTGATGAGCGAGGGTCAAGCGTTGATGGCAGGATGAAAGGGAACATGGTGAGCCCGACCGAGGCGATGATGCCGATGATCGCCAGTTTCGAGGCCAGCAGTGTGCCCACTTCACGTCCGGACTTCAGTCCTCGTCGAGCCATCTCGGCACCGGCAAAGCCGAGCAGGGGAGCGATGATGATCCACGGGCGTTCGGCATAGGCAGACAACCAGCTGGAGGTTCTGACAACCTCGGATACCAGCGGGTTGGAAGGCCCATTGGCAACCGGCTCACTGGCCAGTGCAAAGCCGTCGATCATCAGAGCCATCCAGAGACCGTTGATGGCATACAGCGCCATGACGACAAGGGCTGCCCTCGCGCCATATTCGCGTGCCCGAACGGCCACCTGACCCTCGGCCTTGAGGCTCAGCCAGGCTGCACCGTGCATGACCATCATGGCCAGTGACAATATGCCAGCGGACAAGGCGAAGGGGTTCAATAATCCGAAAAAGCTGCCTTCATACATCGTATGCAGATCATCGGTCAGATGAAAGGGGACGCCTTGCAGTACGTTGCCCATCGCCACGCCGAAGACCGTGGCAGGGACAGCGCTGCCGAAGAACAGCGCCCAGTCCCAGCTGCTGCGCCAGGTGGCGGAGTCGCGCTTCGAGCGGTACTTGAATGCCACTGGGCGCAGTATCAATGCCACCAGGATGAGATACATCGCCAGATAGAAGCCGGAAAAGCTGACGGCATACAGTGGTGGCCAGGCGGCGAAGATCGCACCGCCACCGAGAATGAACCAGACCTGGTTACCTTCCCAGACCGGGCCGATGGTATTGATGGCCACGCGTCGCTCGACGTCATTGTGGCCCACGAACGGTAGCAGTGTGCCGACGCCCATGTCGAAGCCATCAGTGACGGCAAAACCGATCAGCAGGAAGCCGAGCAAGCCCCACCAGATGACGCGCAGTAAATCGAATTCAATCAGTTCATGGAGAATCATGAGAAGTTATTCCGCGTTGTTAGCGAATGAGA
This sequence comes from uncultured Granulosicoccus sp., assembly GCA_965367215.1. Taxonomy (GTDB): domain Bacteria; phylum Pseudomonadota; class Gammaproteobacteria; order Granulosicoccales; family Granulosicoccaceae; genus Granulosicoccus. The sequence continues at coordinate 11,413 of CBDUIJ010000099.1, read as the reverse complement.
TCCGGTGAAGGCAATCAGGAGTTGGCAGGCTGAGGAAGGCTGTCGGCCGGGTTGGCCGATCGGCGGTTGTCATGCCAGGCCTGCGTCAGCTCGACATCCTCGGTAGGTCCCTTGGCGATGTACTTGAGCATCAGCCCCATTTCCACAACGAACAGTATCGAATAGAAGATCACGAAGCCGATCAGCGTGAACAGCACGGTAGAGACACTCAGATGGCTGACCGACAGAGCCGTTGGCAGCACCCCATCAACGGTCCAGGGCTGACGTCCGACTTCGGCCACGACCCAGCCCAGTTCTGCGGCGATCCAGGGCGTCGGGATGATCAGTACCGCAAGCCACAGTGCCGGCCTGGGGTAGGTCATGCGCTTGAAGGAGGTGCGATAGAAGAAGTACGCCATGACGGCGATGAAGGTGAAACCGAGCACGACCATGATGCGGAAGGACCAGAAGAGCGGGCCCACTGCCGGGATGGTGTCCTCTGCGGCCTTGACGATATCCGCCTCGGTGGCATCGCGCGGGTCATCGATATAGCGTTTCAGCAGATAGGCATAGCCCAGATCGTGACCGTGTTCTTCAAAGAGTGCCTTCGACTCCTCGGACGCCTGCTCGCGTTCGCTGCGTATTTCCATCAGGGCGTCATAGGCGATGATGCCTGAACGAATGCGGGTCTCGGCAATGCCTTCCAGTTCGCTGATGCCGGGTATGACCTGATTGAACGAGCGTGTCCCGATCAGGCCCATGGCGTAGGGAATGTGAAAGGCATATTTGGTTTCACGAGTCTCGGCATCCGGAATGCCGAACAGGGTGAAGGAGGCCGGTGCGGGTTCTGTTTCCCACATGGCTTCAATGGCAGCCAGCTTCATCTTCTGCGAATGCGTGGCGTTATAGCCGGATTCATCACCCAGGATCACGACTGACAGCGCCGATGCCAGGCCGAAGCTGGCGGCGATGGCGATGGAGCGCTTGGCCAGTTCCGTGTGTCTGTTACGCAGCAGGTAGAAAGCCGAGACACCCAGAACGAACACCGATGCCGTGACATAACCGGCCGATACGGTATGGACGAATTTTGCCTGGGCCACTTCGTTGAAGACCACTTCGAAGAAGCTGGTGAGCTCCATGCGCATGGTCATCGGGTTGAATTCACTGCCAACCGGGTTCTGCATCCAGCCATTGGCTATCAGGATCCACAGGGCAGAAAAGTTCGAGCCCAAGGCGACCAGCCAGGCGACGACCATATGCTGTATGCGGGTGAGCTTGTCCCAGCCAAAGAAGAACAGGCCGACAAAGGTGGCTTCCAGAAAGAATGCCATCATGCCTTCAATGGCCAGTGGTGCGCCGAAGATATCGCCGACATAGTGGCTGTAGTAACTCCAGTTCATGCCGAACTGGAATTCCATGGTGATGCCGGTGGCGACACCGATGGCGAAGTTGATGCCGAACAGCATGCCCCAGAATTTGGTCATCTGGCGCCAGATGGGACGGTTGGTCATGACATAGACCGTCTCCATGATGGCAACGATGATGGACAGGCCGATAGTCAGGGGTACGAACAGAAAGTGAAACATGACTGTCGAGGCAAACTGCAACCGTGACAGGTCAACAATATCGAGTTCCATTGAGACATTCTCGTTAGCTGAGGGCTGTTACCCCCTGAAGGAAATCAACCGCTGTGACTCATCAGGCGGGGACGAAACGGTGATCAACCCGGACATGCTGAACCAGCAGATTGTCCATGTCAGTGATTTCGTCACAATGGAGCTGTCACAAGTGTTGTGTAACAAATGCTAGCCGAGTGCCTCTATGCGATCTGCCCAGCTCTTTTCAGCCTCGCGATGGGCCGCCACGAGCCGGGTTGCCTGCGGCGCGTAGTGTCTGATACCTGCAAGAACAGCCTGAGCCGTTTTCGAATCAAGGCCTTCCGTGGGCTCGTCCAGCAGCAGAAGGGGGGCCTGCCTCAGCAGGTTACGCGCAAGGGCCAGTCGCCGGCGCTCTCCACCGGATAGCCCGCTGCCGGCCTCGAGCAAGGTGGCGCTCAGGCCACCCGCCTTGCGGATGACGTCTGTCAGGGCCACCGCCTCGAGTACCTGCCAGGCAGCCTCTTCATTGAGCTGTTCGTCCGCCAGGCGAAGACTGTCCAGAACCGTGCCGCCGAGCAGAACGCTGCGTTGCGGCAAGAGCGTGATCTGACGGCGAAAAGCGCTTTCTTCATAGTCCTGAATCAACTGATTGTTCACCCTGATCTGACCTTCGGACGGGTATAGCAGTCCGGCGGCCAGCAGGAGAATGGTGCTCTTGCCCCGACCACTGGGCCCGGTCAGGGCAACCGTTTCCCCCGGAAGCAGCGTCAGTGAATAATCATCGAGAATGAGCTGCTCTCTGCCATGCGCACGATAGCTGACGTGATCGAATTGCAAGGCAGATACCGCCGATGCGGCCGGCTCGTTGGGTGCGTTGGGTGCGTTGGGTGTCGCGGAAGCTGGCGAGTACGCTTTGTCGTTGTTCGAAGGCGCCGATGGCCTTTGCTCGAGTATCGAGCTGATCCGACTGGCCGCATCCAGGATTCGGCCCAGCTCCGCGGCGCAGCGGCGCAGAGGGGCCACCACTTCGCCCATGGCCAGCGTGGCAAAGAAACCCAGGGCAGCCTGCGCCGCCGTGATTCGCCCGCTGTGGACCAGATGGATGCCAAGCAGCAGAGCGGTGCTGGAACAGGCTGTCAGCAAGAGAGCCAGAGCAAGACCCGAACGCCGTTCCAGCTGATCGACGGTAGCCAGTGCATGACGCGCCTGCCGGTCCCTGCCCAGCAGTTGCTGCAACTGCTGCCGCATGGCGCCGTACATGATCAGATCGGTGCTGGCCCGCAATAGGTCGATAGTGCCAGACCTCAGGTTCTGCGCGGCCTGTTCGGCCTCGCTGGCAGCCTCGCGACTGCGACGCGCGGACAGCATCAGCACCAGTGTGCTGCCAGCCACCAGAGGCACAATCGTCATCAATGCCATCAGCGGGGACGTAAGCCAGGCCAGCAGAATCGCGGCAATGAGCAGGCTGCAAGCCGCTGCGGCTATGGGGGTCAACAGTCGCAAGGTCACACCATCCAGCGCGTCCACATCCGCCGTCAAACGATTGAGTGCCTGCGAACCGCGAATCTGCGCAAGTCCCTCGCGGGACTGTTGCATGATGGAAGCCAGCAGTTGCACTCGCAGCAGCGCCAGTGTCCGCAGGGTTGCATCGTGGTTCAGGACGCGTTCGCCATACCGGGTGACGGTTCGCCCCAGGGCGAGAAAACGAACGCCTGCACTGGGTCTGAAGAAATCGAAGGTGGCACCCATGCCAAGCATGCCGGCGACTCCGGCCGCCGTGATGAACCAGCCGGACAAGCCCAGTAATGCAATGCCGCACAGGAGCACGAGAATGGCCAGCGCCCAACCTCGCAGCAAGGCGGATCGTTCGTGTTGCCAGAAGAGGCGCACGATGTAAAGCAGATTCTTCATGCTTCACTCCCGATGGTCACGACCTGGTCCATGCGCGCCATCAGCTGTGGATCGTGGGTGGCAACAATCAGGGTGCTGCCCTTGTCAGCCAGACTGATCAGCCCGTCCATGACAGCGGCTGCGGTCTCGGCATCCAGATCACTGGTCGGTTCATCGGCAAGAATGAGTGGTCGCCTCGCCAGGGCCAGTCGTGCCAGAGTCAGGCGACGCGCCTCACCGCCCGAGACCCCGCTGCCCGATTCACCCAGGTGGGTATCCAGGCCCTGGGGCAGGCTGTGCAGCAGAGGTCTGATCGAAGCCAGAGTCAAGGCCTCATCCAGATTCTCCTGCTGTTCGATGTTGTGACCCAGTGTCAGGTTGTCGCGCAGACTCCCGTTGATGAACCAGGGAGACTGTGACATCCAGGCGATATGAGCACGCCAGCTGTCTGCATTGGTGTCATCAAGGGAGTTGCCAGCCAGTTGGATTTCACCCGATTGTGCCTGTAGCTGCCCGGCGAGCAAGGCCAGCAAGGTCGACTTGCCTGCGCCGCTGGGGCCACAGATGGCAATGCTCTGTCCAGGACGGGCAAGGATGTCGGGAAACGTCAGTCGATTACCGGCGGGAGTCTCCCAGCTCAGATCTCTGGAGCGGAGCAGGGGTTGGTCCGGGTCGATCGACAAGGTGGACGTGCTTGCCTGCTCGCAGCCCGGAATCTGCAGTGGTGTCTGTTGTGTCAAGACATCCAGTTCATCGGCCACGGCCTGAGCGGCCGCCTTGTCATGCCAGGCGGTAGCCAGATCTCGCAGCGGCTGGAAATAGTCCGGTGCCAGCATCAGCAGAAATACGGCCTGACCAATACCGAAGTCGTGTCCCCAGTAGCCAAAGCGGATTTCGCCGAGTAATACAAAGCCTGTATACAATGCAACCATGGCAACGCCGATGGCGGAGAAGAGCTCCAGCACCGTGGATGACAGAAAGGCTATTCTCAGTACCGCCATGGTGCGTTTGTGCAAGTCCGAGGCGGATTCGCGAAAACCGTTCAGGGTCTGCGCCGTCGCATCGAGAATGCGGATGTCGGTCAGGGCATTGAGGCGTTCCAGCAGGCTGGCATTCAGCGTACCGATCTGCCGCATGTGTTTCTCGCTGGCATCCCTGGCTGCCATTCCCACCAGCGCCATGAACACCGGGATCAGTGGACCGACCAGTAGCAGGATGAGACTGACCACCCATGAGAAGGGCAGGCATATCAGCAGGATGATGAACGGTACGCTCATGACACGCGCCCGGGCCGGTGCGTAACGCATCAGATAGGGATGCAAGGCAGCGATCTTTTCAGTGACCAGTGCCGCGACTGCGGCTGAAGCTGGCCGATTCGGATCCATCGACGAGCGTCGAGACTCGGCACTCAGCAGGTTCTGCCGGGCTGCTGCCATGACCTTGTCAGCGGCCTGAAAGCACAGGCGAGAGCTGTATTGATCGAGCAGGCTGCGAACGACTCCGGTGAGAGCGAATATGGCTGCGGCAAACCAGGGCAGGCTGCTGTTGTCCGATTCACCCGTCAGCTTGTGGATGATGAAGCCGACGGCGGCTGCCTGCACGATCCACAGCAGACTGGCGACTACGCTGATCAGGCTGGCCTTCTGCAAGCCTGGTTTCGCCAGGGCGGTCAGGCGAGTCAGGGGATCATCGGAAGTTTCAGCGTGTCTGGCCATGTGTGAGGTTCTGAACGAGATTTCCGATGCGAGTCAGAAGTCGGGTATGCGGCAAGGGATGGCGCACAGGCCTGGTGCTCACCGCCGGTGACGCCAGGCCCAGAAGAGCTTGTGCACCGGTGTCAGCGTGCTGCGTTCGCGAAGCAGGTCCGGAGGGTTTCGCTGCCACAGGGCCAGCTGTCGTTCGCGCAGAATACTCAGTCGCCACAATGGCATCATCTGTGGGCGGCGGTAGTGCTGTCGGCTTGCCGGGTCTTTCAGCGCCTGTGATATTTCCTGATGTGCATCGGCGATGGCCGCGTTCAGCAGGGCCTGGCGTGCCGGGTTGTCCACGACCACGGCGATGGCATCAAGCGTACTGCTGCGAGCGGGCGAGTCACCTTGTGGCTCATTGCCGTGCGCCTCGTCCTGCAAGTCCGGCTCCTTGCGGGTTCGGATATGTGAGGCCAGATCGGTTGGACGGATATTGAATCGCTGATACATCTCATCGCTGAACACCGCCTGTCCTCGATGTAGCAGTAATGGCAGGCGAGACAGTTGTTCATGCTTGCCCAGTGACCGAGCGAGCGCGGGGGAGTGGTGCTGCGGGTTCAGCTCGGTGTCGTCCTCGGTCAGCGCGTGTGCCAGCAAGGCAAGGCGTGCACTGTAGCTTTGCTCCATGAGGCTGTTGGCATCAGCATCGTTTGCCGGGGGGGTGAAACGTGCCGTGGACGCGGCGGTAAGGATCTGCAGGCAGGTATCCATGGCTGCCTGATTGCCGGCCAGACTTGTCTGTGCCGCCTGCGTGGCCGGGTGGCGTGCAGTGCCATCAATGAGGCGCTGCAGTTCTTCATGCCACCAGTGAATCTTGTGTTCGGCAACCTGCGGTTCCTGCACCTCTTCCAGTGTCGTGCTCAGGCTCTGGATGAGATACAGCCGCTCCATGAAGCGCTGCCGTATAGCCGGCTGTGTCCACAGCAGGCTGTAATAGAGCGATGAGCCTTCTCGGAGTTCAAGCATTAGATGCGATCTGCAGGATATCGGTGTCAGTCGTCGGCGCTGGTCGGGTCGATGCGTGTAGTGGCGATCATGTAGTTGACATCGACATCCGGCTCCAGCTTGTAGTGCTGTGTCAGCGGGTTGTAAGTCAGTCCGATGATCTCGTCAACGCGCAGGCCCGCCTGCCTGCAATAGGTAGCCAGTTCGGACGGCTTGATGAATTTCTTCCATTCATGTGTACCGCGCGGCAGCAGGCGAAGAATGTACTCGGCACCGGCAATGGCGAATACCCAGGACTTCGGGTTGCGGTTCAGGGTCGAGAAGAACACCCGCCCGCCGGGCTTGACCAGCGTGGCGCAGGCCTGGACCGTGGAGGCCGGGTCTGGCACGTGTTCCAGCATTTCCAGGCAGGTGACACAATCGAAGCTGTCGGGCATTTCGGCGGCGCAATCCTCAGCGGCAATTTCACGGTATTCCAGTTTCACACCCGTTTCGCGAGCATGCAGTCTGGCGACAGCCAGTGGTGCTTCGGCCAGGTCGATGCCCAGCACATCAGCGCCGGCAAGTGCCATGGACTCGGCCAGAATGCCACCACCGCAACCGACATCCAGTACTCGCGCGTCAGGCAGGGTGGTACGTTCGGCAACCCAGTCAAGGCGAAGCGGGTTGATCTGGTGCAGGGGTTTGAATTCGCTGTTGGCATCCCACCAGCGACTGGCCAGATCCTGGAATTTGGCCAGTTCTGCCGGATCTGCATTGTGTATCTTGCTGCTCATGGCTTGCCTTGCATTGACTGATGTGGAACGCCCGGCACACGCAGCCGGGGGCGGAGTCAGGATCGCGCAGACCCGAGACTGTGATGGAAGTTTACGTGATAGAAGCGCCACCGGTTTGCCGACGATTCCCGTAACTGATGAATCTGACGGAGGCAAGCCCCGCAAGCGGCTTGCTGCTTGGGTTTCACTGTCTTCGATGTGATAGAATCACCCGGTTGATCTGACTCGATCGCCACCTCGTTTGGCCCTTCGCTCCATGTCTGATTTCGCTAAAGAAATTCTGCCCATCAATCTCGAAGATGAGATGCGGCAGTCGTTCCTCGATTACGCCATGAGCGTAATCGTGTCGCGTGCCCTACCGGATGTTCGCGACGGGCTCAAGCCGGTGCATCGTCGCATTCTGTACGCCATGCACGAGCAGGGCTATGAGTTCAATCGCCCGTATCGCAAGTCTGCGCGTGTCGTCGGTGAGGTCATGGGTAAGTACCACCCGCATGGCGACTCCGCCATCTACGACTCCATGGTGCGCATGGCGCAGCCGTTCAGCATGCGTTACATGCTCATCGATGGTCAGGGTAACTTCGGTTCCGTCGACGGCGATCCGGCAGCTGCCATGCGTTACACCGAAGTGCGCATGGCCAAGATCACTCAGGATCTGCTGGCCGATATCGATCAGGAAACCGTCGACTTCATCCCCAACTACGATGGGTCGGAAAGTGAGCCGGCCGTGTTGCCGTCACGTATCCCGAATCTGCTGGTCAATGGTGGAACCGGTATCGCGGTTGGCATGGCGACCAACATCCCGCCACACAATATTTCCGAAGTCATCAATGCCACCATTGCCATGCTCGACGAGCCTGACATCACGGTCGAGCAATTGATGGAGCATCTGCCGGGTCCGGATTTTCCGACTCGCGGCATCATCAATGGTGCTCGTGGCATCAAGGAAGCCTACCGAACCGGTCGCGGCAAGCTGTACATTCGCGCCAAGGCCGATGTCGAGCACAACGAAAAGACCGGCAAGGACACCATCATCGTCCACGAGCTGCCGTATCAGGTCAACAAGGCTCGGTTGCTGGAAAAGATTGCCGAGTTGGTCAAGGACAAGAAGATCGAAGGTATCACCGAGCTGCGTGACGAGTCCGACAAGGACGGCATGCGCATGGTGATCGAGCTGCGTCGTGGCGAGTCCGGCGACATCATGCTCAACCAGCTCTACAAGCAGACACAGTTGCAGGTCGTGTTCGGTATCAACATGGTGGCACTGGATGAAGGTCAGCCCAAACTGTTGAATCTGGTGCAAGTGCTCAATGCCTTTATCCGGCATCGGCGCGAAGTAGTGACACGCCGCACGGTTTTCCTGTTGCGCAAGGCCCGAGATCGCGCGCATGTACTGGAAGGTCTGGCTGTGGCACTGGCCAATATCGACCCGATCATCCAGCTCATCAAGGAGTCGCAGAACTCAGGCGAAGCTCGTGAAAAACTGGTTGCTCAGACCTGGGAGCCGGGCATTGTCAGTGGCATGCTCGAGCGCGCTGGAGCTGCGGCATCCAAGCCGGAAAACCTGGGTGAGATGTACGGCTTGCACGAAGGACGCTACCAGCTCACGGAAGTTCAGGCACAGGCCATTCTCGATCTGCGGCTGCACCGACTGACCGGGCTGGAACAGGACAAGATCATCGCTGAATATCGGGAAATTCTCGAGAAGATCGAAGATTACCTGGATATCCTGACTGACCCTGAACGGCTGCGTCTGGTCATCCGCGAAGAGCTGGTTGCCATCATCGAGAAATACGGCGATCAGCGTCGTACTGCCATTCAGGTCGACCACTCCGAGATGACGGTGGAAGACCTGATTGCCGACGAATCCGTGGTCGTCACGCTGTCTCATGGGGGTTACGTCAAGGCGCAGCCATTGTCAGACTATCGCGCGCAAAGGCGCGGCGGCAGAGGCAAGTCCGCCACGGCCATGAAGGATGAAGACTTCGTCGACAAGCTCTTCATTGCCAGCATGCACGACACGGTGCTGTTCTTTACCAGTGTCGGCAAGGTCTACTGGAAGCGCGTCTACGAACTGCCGGTTGCCAGTCGCGGATCCCGCGGTCGACCCATCGTCAACCTGTTGCCGCTGGAAGACGATGAGCGCGTCAATGCGGTTCTGACGGTACGCGAGTACAGCGAAACACAGTTCATCATGTTTGCCACCAGCAAGGGTGTGGTCAAGAAGACAGCGCTGGCCGATTTCTCCCGTCCACGTACCAATGGCATCATCGCCATCGATCTGCGTATCGATGATTACCTGATCGATGTCGGGCTGACCACGGGTGACAGCGACATCATGCTGTTCTCCAGCGGTGGTCGCGCCATGCGTTTTCATGAGTCTGCCGTACGCAAGATGGGCAGAACAGCTGCCGGTGTACGAGGCATTCGCATGCCGGAAGAAGACAGCCTCATCGGCCTTATCGTTGTCGGTGAAGGCACTATTCTGAGTGCCACCAAGAACGGTTACGGCAAGCGCACCAACCCTGAAGACTACCCCACCAAGGGGCGCGGTGGCATGGGTGTGATCGACATCAAGACGACTGAACGTAACGGACCGGTCATCGGTGCGGTGCAGGTCGGCGAGGATGACGAAATCATGCTGATCACCGACGCCGGTACGCTGGTACGTACTGCCGTTGAAGGTGTGACCACGGTCGGACGTAATACACAAGGTGTGCGCCTGATTCGTCTGAGCGCCGGTGAATCCCTGGTGGAATTGACACCGATCGATGAAGCCGATGTCGCCAGCGCAGAGGATGAAGCACTCGCCGAGGAAGGTGAAGAGGGCGCAGCCGCTGCTTCGACCGAAGATGCCTCAGAGTCGCTTGCTGATTCGGAAGACGAGTCTGATGACGGAGCGGAGATTGCCGGATCCGATACGGATGACGATGACGATGACGATGACGATTCGGAAGAGCCCGCAGAGGATGATGAAGACTCGTCCGATGCGGAAGATGAAGACAGCTGATCCAACCGCGGAGTACGGTCACCCTTGTCTGAGACAACCCCTGCGCGGGTAGCAAATTTCAACGCCGGGCCGGCGGTCATGCCGCGCTCTGTGCTCGAACGTATGCAGAGCGAGCTCCTTGACTATCGGGGGCGCGGTCTGTCAGTGCTCGAGATGAGTCATCGCAGCGAGGATTTTGCGGATATCGCAGCGCAGGCTGAAACTGACCTGCGCCAGCTGATGGCCATTCCCGACGACTACTCCGTGCTCTTCATGCAGGGCGGAGCCAGTGCGCAGTTCAGTCTGTGTGTACAGAATCTGGATGTCGACGGTCGTGTGGCCTATCTCGATAGTGGTTACTGGGCGCGCAAGGCCATGGCTTCGGCCCGCGCCTTGACTCAGGTCGATACCGTTGCCAGTTGTCAGGACCAGCCTCTGATACAGGTGCCTGACAGTTCGCAGTGGGCGGATGCCAGCGAAGCCAGCTTCCTGCACCTGACGGACAACGAGACCATTGACGGCATCGTCCTGCACGAGCTACCCGATGGCAAAGTGCCTGTGGTGTGCGATATGTCCTCATCCATACTGTCACGGCCGATAGAAGTAGAACGCTACGGGCTCATCTATGCCGGCGCGCAGAAGAACATCGGCCCTGCCGGCATCACGGTGGTGATCGTGCGCAACGAGTTGCTGGAGAGAAGTGCGCGGCAATCACTGCCGCCCGTCTTCAGCTATGCCGCCACTGCCAAGGCTGGCTCCATGTTGAACACACCGCCCAGCTTTGCCTGGTATGCCGCCGGACTGGTTTTTCAGTGGTTGCTGGAGGAAGGCGGGCTGTCGGTGGTCGCCGAGCGCAACGAGCGTCAGGCACAGCGGGTCTATGCCGCCATCGATGGGCACGAGCTGTACATCAATCGAGTGCATCCACAGAATCGTTCGCGCATGAATGTACCGTTCCAACTCAAGGATGAAGCTCTGACGAGCGAGTTTCTTCAGGGGGCTGCAGCTCGAGGATTCATCGGCCTCAAGGGACATAAATCAATAGGTGGTCTGCGGGCCAGTCTCTACAATGCAATCACCGATCAGTCGGTTGACGAGCTGGTTGACTACCTTCATTTCTTCGCTGAACAGCACTCATGAGCACTGAGCTTCCGGAAGGCAACGACCAGACCGATGCGGGCAAGGCCAAACCATTGGCTCTGTCGGATATTCGCCAGGAAATAGACAGCCTGGATGTGCAGATTCAGGCTTTGCTGAACCAGCGTGCCGCTGCGGCCCTGAAAGTTGCTGCGGTCAAGCTGGCTGAAGCCGATGGCAAGGCAGTTGATTTCTACCGGCCGGAACGTGAAGCGCAGATTCTCAAGGAAGTGGCCAGACGCAACGAAGGCCCCATGAGTGACACGGCCGTTCAACGTATCTTTCGCGAAATCATTTCGGCCAGCCTGGCGCTTGAAGAGCCCATGCGAGTGGCCTATCTGGGGCCGGAAG
>CBDUIJ010000098.1:0-16975 GCA_965367215.1 uncultured Granulosicoccus sp. | reverse complement strand
TCGGTGTCACCGGTACACAAGGTATCGCCATGCATGAGGAGCACGGGTTCACCGCCCAGTGTGATGATCAGTTCATCGTCGGTAATGAGAGTGACGCCGGCGGCCTCGGCAAACGCCGGCCCCAGCAGAAAATCGCGATTACCCAGCATGACCGAGACAGAGCACCCGGAGTCCTTCACGGCACGCAGCGCCGCGAGTATGGGTTCGTACAAGGGGAGCCCGGCATCGTCGCCAAGCCAGTATTCGAACAGGTCGCCCAGAATATACAGGTGCTGTTTGCCGTGCGCCTGTTGCAGAAAGCGCAGGGCAAGCTCTGCCGTGCGTTGCGATTCGGGGTTGGAATGTTCGTCCGAACTGTCTGTCAGGCCCGGGTCGGCGAAGGTGCCGACACCCGAGGTCTGACCTGAATCCGGTTCCGGATCCAGGTGCAGGTCGGCAATGAAGAGATGGCTGCCGGTCATCGGGTGACGCTCTTTTCCTGTTATCGCTTATCAGCTTTCGGCGATGGTGATGGATTCGATCACCACAGCTTCGGTGGGTACATCCTGGTGATGGCCGTTGGAACCGGTCGATACGCTGGCGATGCTTGCCACGGTGTCCATGCCTTCTACTGTCTTGCCGAAAACGCAGTAGCCATAGCCGGCCTGTGTCTCGTCACGGAAGTTCAGGAAGTCATTGTCAGTCAGGTTGATGAAGAACTGTGAGCTGGCTGAGTGAGGATCAGGCGTGCGCGCCATGGCGATGGTGCCTTTGTCGTTCTTCAGGCCATTGGCGGCTTCGTTGCGGATGTTCTCGCCAGTAGGTTTCTGATCCATGTCGGCTGTGAAGCCGCCGCCCTGGATCATGAAGTTGGGAATGACGCGATGGAAAATGGTGGACGCGTAGTGCCCTTCATCGGCATAACGCTTGAAGTTTGCACAGGTCTCAGGTGCTGCTTCTGTGTCGAGTTCGAGCACGATAGTGCCCTTGTTGGTATTGATGGTCGCTTTCATGTAAGTTGCCGGAGCTTTTCTGATGTCAAAACGTGAAGTGTAACAGTCTGATCACAAGCCTGTAGTCTGCAGCGCTTGCTTGCAAGAGCCTCTGCATGAGTCAGCGCATGAGCCGGGAAGCCTGCGTGAGCCTGTTCGGGCAAGGCGCGTGCTGCAGGCCTGTTGTGCTTGCTGCAGATCAGTTGCTTGTCAGTCTGTGTGTGTAGTTGTGCGCCCAGGACCTGCTTGCAAGAGGTACCGTTGAGGTACTTGCAGCAGACGCAGGGGCGCCTGTTCAGTTACCCGGCAGTCCGCCTGCCGTGGCACTCAGTTCTGTTCCAGGGCCTGTTCTGCCTTTGCACCAGTCTGCTTGTCGGTCGCAACCACGGGCAGGTTGCCCTCGGACGACTTGGCCGAAGCGGTAGTCGGGCTGTTATCGGTTTCCAGTTGGCCGCTGCTGCTGGCCGGTACTGGCTCGTAACGTGTGGCGGACAGAATGACGACCGGCTCGACTGGCACATCCCGGCTGAACGGGCCACCAGGGCCGGTGCGGGTGCGCGAAATGGCGTCCACGATATCCTTGCCTTCAATGACTCGCCCAAAGACCGCATAGCCCCAGCCGCGCTGTGTGGTGCCGGTGTGATCCAGATTGCGATTGTCTTCACTATTGATGAAGAACTGTGAGGTGGCTGAATGCGGCGCCGTCGTACGTGCCATGGCAATGGTGTAGCGATTGTTTCGCAAGCCGTTGTAGGCTTCATTGCTGATGGGTGGGCGCGTCGACTTCTTCTGATACTTCTGATTGAACCCGCCGCCCTGGATCATGAAGCCTTCGATGACCCGATGGAAAAGTGTCTGGTCGTAGAACCCGCTGTCGACGTAGTCGAGAAAATTGCGCACGCTCTGCGGGGCGCGTTGCTCATCCAGTTCCAGCACGATATCGCCGAGACTGGTGCTGAGCTGCACCTTGGGATCAGCGGCATGAGCTGCCGGCACCAGTAAGGCTGCAAGCAACATGGCCGATAGACCGGGTAGCGTGAATCGCTGCCGCACAGCAGGGCTGAACAGTTCAGCGATCACTGATACGACGACGCTTTTAAATGGCATGCGAATTCCTGTCATTTGGGTATATTCCTGACGGGCATGATTTTAACGGCATTTGTAGCCTTACTCCTGCCAGTAACCATCGGGTAATCTGATAGGCTTCCGCCAGATAACCTCCATTTACCCGTACTACCCCACAAAAATGCTGCAAATCTATAACACGCTGAACCGTCGCAAGGAACCCTTTGAGCCGCTGAAAGCCGGTCATGTAGGCCTTTATGTGTGCGGAGTCACGGTTTATGACGAGTGCCACGTGGGGCACGGGCGCGTCATGATTGTTTACGATGTGCTGTATCGCCATCTGCAGGCAGCAGGTTATTTGGTCAACTATGTGCGTAACATCACAGATGTAGATGACAAGATCATCAAGCGCGCAGCCGAGAATCACGTTTCTCCCTCGGAATTGTCACAACGCTACATCGATGAGATGCATGCGGATGAGCGCGCGCTGAATGTGCTGCCTCCAACGCATGAGCCGCGTGCCACCGAATCCATCAAGAGCATGGTGCGTATCATCGGTCGCCTGATCGACTCCGGACATGCCTACGCTGCCGATAACGGCGATGTCTTCTATTCGGTGAAGTCCTTTGCCGAGTACGGCAAGCTCTCTGGTCGCAAGATTGACGAATTGCGTGCGGGAGAGCGCGTGGCCGTTGACGAATACAAGCGCGACCCTCTGGATTTCGTGCTGTGGAAAGCCTCCAAGCCCGATGAGCCCAGCTGGCCATCGCCGTGGGGAGACGGTCGACCCGGCTGGCATATCGAATGCTCCGCCATGTCCATGGATCTGCTGGGTGAGGAGTTCGACATCCATGGTGGTGGTGCTGACCTGCAGTTCCCGCATCATGAGAACGAGATTGCGCAGAGTGAGGCGCTTACCGGTGGTCGGTTTGCGCGTTACTGGATGCACAACGGCCTGGTTCGCATCGGGGACGAGAAGATGTCCAAGTCGCTGAACAACTTTCTGACCATTCGTGATGTCCTGGCACAGTATTCAGGTGAAGAGATTCGCACGTTCATCATTGGCAGCCACTATCGCAGCCCGCTCAACTACACCAGTGAGGCTCTGCTGGCAGCCAGAACCGCCTTGCGCCGCTTCTATACGGCTCTCAGGGGGCGACCGGTACAGCGCGCCGCGCTGGCAGATGCCCATGCGGTCGATCCGGCCTTGCTTGACGCTGGCTATGTCGAGCGGTTCAACGCCGCCATGGACGACGATCTGAACACCCCCGAGGCCTTGGCGGTATTACACGAGCTGGCCAATACCCTGAACAAGGAAGCGCAGCTCGATAGCGAGCGCTCGATTCAGCTGGCCTCGACACTGGTTTGCCTGGGTGGACGTCTGGGAATCCTGGACAGGGATCCGGAACTCGTACTGCAGGGCGAGGGTGATGGCGATGGCCCGACGGCTGAGCAGATAGACGCGCTGATAGACGAGCGGCGTACGGCCCGAGAGGCCAAGGATTTTGCCCGTAGCGACCAGATTCGTGATGAATTGGCCGCGCAGGGTGTTGTATTGGAAGATGCCGGTGGCAAAACCACCTGGCGTCGCGATTGAGAACCATTCCGTGAAAAAGATTCCCCAACCCGAAGAATTGCCGCCAGGCGTCCCGAGTCCCGTACTGCCGGGCACCGAAGAGCCACGATCGCTGGGCGATATGATGCGCGAAGCCGAGCAGCTGCAGGCGCAGAAGGCGGAGGCCGATGCTGCCGCGAAGGCGGATGTCGAGGCAGATGCGACTGCGCAACCTCGTCGGCAGAAGCGCGTCAACCGGGCGCAGTTACGACGTTATGCGCGCGAGCGAGCCCTGCAGGCGCTCTATCAATGGGATGTCGGCAAGTCCCAGGCCTCGGATGTGCGCAAGCAGTTTCTCGACGGGCAGGACATGAGTCGTGTCGACGTGGACTATTTCGTGTTGCTGTTCAATGGCGTCAGTCATCACCCTGAAACGATCGACAATGCCTTGGCCGAAGCGCTGGATCGTCCGATCAACGATCTGGATCCGATCGAACGTGGCGTGCTGAGAGTGGCGACCTATGAGCTGATGGAGTGTCAGGATATTCCTGCACGCGTGATCATCAACGAAGGGATCGAAATCACCAAGCGCTTTGGTGCCGACAAGGGTCATCGCTACGTCAATGGCGTGCTGGACAAGCTGGCGGCGTCCGTGCGTCCGCTGGAGATGAGGCGGCGTTGAAACCCGCAACCATCAAGGCGTCGGCGCTGCTGGACGGGCCGGCCAATTTTCTGGCGCTGGGTGCCGGTCTGGGCCTGGCGCCGAAGGCGCCCGGTACCTTCGGCACACTGCTCGGCATTCCCCTGTTGTTCCTGATGCCGCAGTCGCTGACCGGTTACCTGGCAGTACTGCTGGTGCTGTCTGTCATCGGTGTCTGGTGCTGTCACCAGTGCGCACTGTCTCTGGGTGTGCACGACCATCCCGGTATTGTCTGGGATGAGGTGGTGGGGTATCTGATTACCATGATTGCGGTGCCGCGCAGCGCCCTGTGGGTGGTTGTCGGATTTGCGGTATTTCGTTTTTTCGACATCCTGAAGCCCTGGCCGATCAGCTGGATCGATCGTCAGGTGCATGGTGGGCTGGGTATCATGCTCGACGATATGCTGGCAGCGCTGTTTTCGCTGGCCGTGATGCACACGCTGCTGTATCTGTTCTAGGGGACCTCGATACCTGCCTGGCGCAGGCCCTGGCACAGGGCGATCATCGGCAGGCCGATCAGGGCCGTAGGGTCTTGAGACTCGACCGACTCGAACAGGCTGATGCCGAGGGACTCGACCTTGAAGCTGCCGGCACAGTCCAGCGGCTGATCAGCGGCAATGTAACGCTCGATTTCGTCCGCTTTCAGGGGGCGTAGTCGGGCCGTAGTGGTGTCCAGGGCAGTGAAATACCGGCCTGATCGTGTATCCAGCAGACAAAGTGCCGTGTAGAAGTCGACAGAATGGCCGCTCATGAGGCTTAATTGTTCTCTGGCGCGCTTTTCCGTGCCAGGTTTGTGCAAGCGCTCGCCCTGACATGCCGCTACCTGATCGGAAGCAATGACAAGTGCGTCATCTTGCGTCAGAATACGGGCTGCGTCGGCTTTTTCACGTGCGAGCCGGGTGGCGAGCGTATCGGGAGTTTCTCCGGAAAGTGCCGATTCGTCGATATTCGGTGAACATTGCAGGAAGGGCAGGTTCAATCGTTGCAGTAACTCTGCACGGTAACGTGACCCTGATGCTAGAACAAGCACTTGCAACGGACTACTCCTTTCTTTACAATTCGTGGGTTATGGTCAAGGCACTTCCTCAGCGATTCAATCCGGATCTTCTGGCACGCGACGGAACACGCTTCGAGCTGGTCTTGCCGCAGAGTCAGTTGAAACGACTCAGTGGCATTCTGGCATCTGCCGACAACGACGTACAGGTTAGCGCCTTGTTTTCGCGACGCAAGGATCACATAGTGATCAGCGGCCGGATAACGACGCGCTTTGCGCTGCATTGCCAGCGTTGCCTGGGGCCGATGGATGTGGATGTCAGTGAGCCGTTCGAACTGGTTTTCGTCGAGAACGAAGAAAAGGCTCTGGAATTACCGAAGCAGCTGGATCCTGTAGTACTGGATGAACATGGGCATATTCATGTCGTCGATCTGTTTGAAGACGAGGTGATATTGCACGTGCCTGAAATACCGAAACATACGGATATGTCCGCATGCAATCCGGGTCCGACCGAGTTCGGCGAATTGCCTGCAGACGTGGAAGAGGGGAAGCCAAACCCCTTCGAAGCGTTGAAGAATTTGAATTTACACTAACTTTTCTACTGGATTAATAAGTCATGGCCGTTCAAAAGAGCCGCAAGACACCTTCACGTCGCGGCATGCGTCGTTCGCACGACTCCCTGAAGAACCCCACTCTGTCTACTGACCCTACCACCGGTGAGTTGCATCGTCGTCACCATGTGACTGCTGATGGCTTCTACCGTGGTAACCAGGTCGTCCAGACTCCTGCAGAGCTGGAAGACGAAGACGAGTAGGTCTTTGGCCATGCTGTATTGCTCCATGCACCAGAAGTCTCGCAAGTTGACTTCGTATGAGTTTGCAAGCACCGGCCGTCGCACATGCTGAGGGTAGCTGTAGATGCCATGAGTGGCGACGGTGGCACGGGTGTCATCGTCGACGCCGTGCGATCGGTGCTGAACAAGCGTGATGATGTGCACCTGATTCTGGTCGGGGATCCTGACCATATCAGTCAGTTCGTCGGTTCGACGCCGCTGCCTGAAGGACGGGTCAGCATCGTCGCGTCGTCAGAAGTGGTAACCATGGAAGACAGTGCGGCGGTAGCGCTGCGCGGCAAGAAGAAATCTTCCATGCGTCTGGCTATCAACCTGGTCAAGGACGGCGAGGCGGATGCCTGTGTCAGTGCCGGTAACACCGGCGCTCTGATGGCTATCAGCAAATTTGTTCTCAAGACGGTACGCGGCATCGATCGGCCAGCCATCGCGGCTATCATTCCAGCCATCGATGGGCATACTCATATGCTCGATCTGGGAGCCAATGTCGACAGTTCTGCCAGAAACCTGTACCAGTTTGCGCTGATGGGGTCCATTCTGGCGCAAGCCGTTGATGGTATCGAGCGGCCTCGTGTGGCGCTGCTGAACATCGGTTCCGAGGACATCAAGGGTAACGAACAGGTAAAGCTGGCGGCACCGTTGCTGGCCAACAGTTCCCTGAACTACATCGGCTTTGCCGAGGGTAACGAGATCTACACCGACAAGGTCGATGTGGTGGTGTGTGACGGGTTTGTGGGTAATGTGTCGCTGAAGACCAGTGAAGGCGTTGCACGCATGGTGTCGCATTACCTCAAGGAAGAATTCAAGCGCTCTCTGTGGAACAAGCTGGTAGGGCTGGTTGCTCGGCCGATACTGAGATCTTTTGGTAATCGGATCGACCCCCGCAAGTACAACGGAGCCAGTCTGCTGGGTCTGCAAGGGGTTGTAGTCAAGAGCCACGGTAGTGCCGATGCCGTTGCGTTCGCCAATGCCATCGACATTGCGTTGCTGGAAATCGGACACAACCTGCCAACCATGATTGCTGACCGTCTGGGCGAGACACTGAACGCCGCCTGATTTTTTTCGTTGCGCAACGGCAGTCAAGCTGCCGTCGCCCCTCCCGCGACCTATAATGGTGCAAGGCCCATCCGTTCCCAGAACATGACACACTTTGCTCGTATCGTTGGAACCGGTAGCTATTTGCCGGAGAGGGTCGTCACCAATGCGGAACTGGAAAAGACAGTTGATACGACTGATGCCTGGATAACGGAGCGTACCGGTATCCGGCAGCGTCATATCGCGGCCGAAGGCGAGTTCACTCTCGACCTTGCCGAGAAGGCCTCCCTGCAAGCGATCGATGCTGCCGGTATTGCTCATTCGGACATCGATCTGATCATCGTGGCTACCACGACGGCCGACCAGGTATTCCCCAGCACGGCCTGCCTGCTGCAGAGTCGTCTGGGCGTTCATGGCTGTCCAGCCTTCGATATCCAGGCTGTGTGTACCGGTTTCGTGTACGCCCTGTCGGTTGCCGATCAATTCATGCGCTCCGGTAGTGTTCAAACGGCACTGGTGGTGGGAGCCGAGACGTTTTCCCGAATCATCGACTGGACAGATCGCAACACCTGCGTGCTGTTCGGTGATGGCGCCGGCGCGGTCGTGTTACGGCGCGATACGGCCCCGGGTATCCTGTCGACCCATCTGCATGCCGACGGCGACTACGCCTCGCTGTTGCAAGTGCCGAAAGGGGTATCCAACAACCTGTCGGCCGTACAGTCCGGTACCGCCTTTGTCGAGATGGCTGGCAGCGAGGTTTTTCGCATGGCCGTCAAGACGCTGGGGCGCATCGCCGAGGAGACGCTGGCGGCCAACCAGCTCGACAAGGCGGATATCGACTGGCTGGTGCCGCATCAGGCCAATCATCGAATCATTGCAGCGACTGCCAGGAAGCTTGGCATGCCCATGGATAAAGTGGTGCAGACTGTGGCAGGTCATGGCAATACTTCTGCCGCATCGATTCCGCTGGCGCTGGATGTCGCGGTGAGAGACGGTCGGATCAAATCCGGCGACAATGTACTCATGGAAGGTTTTGGAGGTGGGTTCACCTGGGGTTCGGCGCTTGTAAACTGGTAGGTTGGTAATTCATGAGTGGAGAGCAACAGCTGAAAGTCCTGATTGTCGATGATCACGAGTTGGTACGTGCCGGTATGCGTCGCCTGCTGGAGGAGAATCCGCAGCTGGGAACCATATTCGAGGCCAACTCCGGCGAAGAGGCTCTGGAGCTTGCTCGTGAGCAGCGTTTCGATCTCGTTCTGATGGATATCACCTTGCCCGGTATCAGCGGCATGGAGGCGTCTGATCGGCTCCTGCACATTGATCCGGACACTCGCATCATCATGGTTACCGGCAAGCTGGAAGGCGGGCATATACGCAAGCTGCTCAACTCCGGCGTGCGTGGCTACATCACCAAGGGCAGTAGCTCCGATGAAATGGATCGGGCCATGCGTCGTGTCATGGCCGGTGAGCAGTATCTGTCTCCGGATGTTGCCCAGCAGGTCGCCATGGACATGATCAATGGTGATGACGAAAATCCTTTTGACAGGCTTACCAGCAGAGAATCGGAAATCATCCATCTGCTATTGCGCGGGCATCGCAATCGTCAGATATCCACTAGCCTGCACATCAGTGAGAAGACGGTCAGCACACACAGAACCAGAGCTTTCGACAAGCTGCATGTCAAGACGACAGCGGAGCTGGTACGACTGGCGATGCGCTTCAATCTCTGGAACGACGATTGATCAGGGCAGGATGATTCGTGACTGGCGAAGACAAGTCGGCAGAGGAAGAGGGCCAGGCATCCGAAGAATCGCGACAAGCTGATTCTGCGCGGGCGCCGAGTGCGGCCACGGTTACCGAGGACGCCACTACGGGCTCGGACGAGTCCCCGTCGCCAGCGCAGAGCGATGCAGAGGGGCAATTCGATGTTGCAGCCTTCATGCGCACCGTGACCACGCGTCCGGGCGTGTACCGGATGTACAACCAGCAGGGCGATATCATCTATGTCGGCAAGGCTGGCAACCTCAAGAACCGGCTGAGCAGCTATTTCCAGAAGACGCTGGACAATCGCAAGACTCAGGCTCTGGTGTCGCACATTGCCAATGTGCAGACGACGGTAACCGATAGCGCTGCTGATGCGCTGCTGCTTGAGCAGAACCTCATCAAGGAGCATCGTCCGCGCTACAACATCGTATTGCGCGACGACAAGAGCTACCCGTATATCTATATATCCACGCGGGACCAGTATCCGCGTCTGAGTTACCAGCGGGGTGCGCGCAAGGCGCCCGGTAAATACATCGGCCCATACCCGAGTGCCGGTTCGGTCAAGCGCTCGCTGTGGCTGGTACAGAAGCTGTTCAAGGTGAGGCAGTGCGAAGACAGTTATTTTCGGAATCGATCCCGACCCTGTCTGCAATACCAGATCAAGCGCTGTACGGCGCCGTGCGTCAATCGCATCTCGCCGGAGGATTACCGGCAGGATGTCGAGATGACCATCCAGGTGCTGGAAGGCAAATCGATGGAGGTGGTCAACGATCTGGTCAAGCGTATGGAAGCGGCCAGTGAGGCGCTGGATTTCGAAGCCGCGGCACAGCTGCGCGATCAGATCGGCAGCCTGAAGGCTGTCAGTGACCTGTCGACGAGCATGCGCGACGACAGTAATGCCGACTACGTGGCAGCCGCAACCAAAGGCGGGCAGAGCTGTGTGCAGGTGTTCTTCGTGCGCAACGGTATCAATCTGGGCAACAAGGCCTTTTATCCGGCCACTCCCATGGGCAGCAGTAGTGCCGAGATACTCAATGCCTTCATGGCGCAGTTCTATCTGGAGCATGATCTGCCTCGCGAAATCATTGTCAGCGAGCCGGTGGAGGATGCGGAACTGTTCCAGCAGGTGTTCAGCCAGCGCCTGGGGGCCGCCGTCGGGGTAGTTCATCGGGTACGTGGTGAAAGGGCGAAATTGCAGGCACTGGCGCTGACCAATGCCGACATTGCGCTGGCTGCGCGTCTGGCGTCACGTTCGGGCATGGCGGCAAGGCTCGAAGCGGTGCGTGAGCTGGTTGCGCTGGACGATGCGCCCAGTCGCATGGAATGCTTCGATATCTCCCATACCATGGGAGAGGCTACCGTGGCCTCCTGCGTTGTCTTCAATGCCGAAGGTCCTTTGAAGTCGGACTATCGGCGATTCAATATCGAGAACATCACACCCGGTGATGATTACGCGGCCATGCGGCAGGCCTTGACGCGGCGCTACACACGCCTGATCAAGGAGAACCGCGACTTGCCGGACATTCTGTTCATCGATGGCGGCAAGGGGCAGATTTCGGTGGCGCTGGAAGTCATGAGCGAACTGCAGGTGGACACGGTTCAGGTGGTGGGAGTCTCCAAGGGGCCGGATCGGCGTCCGGGTGACGAGACTCTGATTCTGTGTCGTGACGAACAGTTGGGTGGCAGTCTGGAAAAACAGCTTACCAATGACTCGCCAGCATTACTGTTAATACAGCAAATACGGGACGAGGCGCATCGCTTTGCGATTGCCGGGCATCGTGGTAAACGTGCCAAGAAGCGCCAGAAATCCATACTGGAAGACATTAAAGGGCTGGGTCCCAAGCGCCGCAAGCAGTTACTGACGCATTTTGGTGGACTGCAGCGTCTGCAGAAGGCAGGTGTGGAAGACATCTCATCTGTGCCAGGCATCAGCACGGAACTGGCGACGAGAGTGTACGATGAGCTGCATCCGACCCGTATAACGAAAAGCTGACCCTTGGTGAAGAAAGACCGATGAGACAAAACCTGCCGACGTGGCTGACGCTGCTCAGGATTGCGTTGTTACCCGTGATAGTGGTGGTGTTCTATCTCGATACCCCCTGGGCCCGCCCGCTCAGTTGCTTCCTGTTCATTCTGGCGGGAATCACTGACTGGCTCGATGGCTATCTGGCCCGCTTGTGGAAGGTGGAAAGTCGCTTCGGTGCCTTTCTCGATCCGGTGGCCGACAAGCTGATGGTCGCCTGCGTGCTGATCCTGATAGTCGAGTTCGACAACAGTCCCTGGTTGACGATTCCGGCCATCGTGATCATCGGCCGGGAAATCACCATCAGTGCCTTGCGTGAGTGGATGGCCGAGATGGGGCAGCGAGGCAAGGTGGCTGTTGGCTGGATCGGAAAAGTGAAGACCACAGCCCAGATCACGTCCTTGTCCATGCTGTTGTACCTTCACGATCTGTTCGGTCTGCCGATCTACAAGATGGGCATGATCGCGCTCTACATTGCAACGGTTCTGACCATCTGGTCGATGGTGGGCTACATGAAAGCAGCCTTCAGTGACACGCCGGCAGAAAAGTCGTAAAAAAATTCAGAAAATTTCATCGGAGTGCTTGACAGCAGGATCTGAAAATCCCAGAATACGCAGATCGGTGCGGGAATAGCTCAGTTGGTAGAGCGCAACCTTGCCAAGGTTGAGGTCGCCAGTTCGAACCTGGTTTCCCGCTCCAATAATTAAGTAGTAAAGTTAGATGCAGTAATAACCATGATCGGTGCGGGAATAGCTCAGTTGGTAGAGCGCAACCTTGCCAAGGTTGAGGTCGCCAGTTCGAACCTGGTTTCCCGCTCCATATCTGGTCTGGTTTTAGCATGTATGTTCAAACACTCGGCTGAGTGGCAGAGTGGCTATGCACCGGATTGCAAATCCGTTTACCTCGGTTCGACTCCGGGCTCAGCCTCCAGGTGTTAACACCGTTGTTCGGCACTGATTCCTCGCTGCCGGCACATGCCAGAGACGCGCCACTCGTTCTCTGATTCCTGTACGATTTGTTCTACCGTCAGGTACTTCGGTCCGCACATCCAGTGCCACCGAATTCACGAAGCCCCTCAGATGCCCGGGTGGCGAAATTGGTAGACGCAAGAGACTTAAAATCTCTCGACCTTATGGTCGTGCCGGTTCAAGTCCGGCCCCGGGCACCATTCACTACACAGGCTTACCGATATTGACAGGCATGATGTTTCCTGTTAATTTCTCGGTCCAACAATAGGACCGAGGCAGCTTCTTGAGTCGCATCACAGCCGTTCAGAGTGTCGTGGACCAACTGCGCGCTGATATCGCTCGACAATACAAGCCTGGAGACTATCTGCCGCAGGAGCGATTGATTGCGGAGCAGTTCGACGTCAGTCGGAATACGGTCAGGGAAGCCCTGATTCATCTGGAGGCTTTCGGCACCATCGAGAAGACGCGTCGCGGTCCGCGTATCTGTCAGCCGGATATCGATTCCGTGTTGCAGATCATGGATCAGTTCTTCGATATCAGTGACGAGACTCTGCAGGATCTGCTGGCGTTTCGACGGATCATCGATGTCGGTTCACTGCCCGCGGTCATCGAGCATATTACGGATGCGGACATCCAGCGCCTGCAAGGGTATGTAGGGCAGCTCGAAGCGGCTCGAACCACCCGCGAATCGGCGCAGGCGGATCATGAATTTCATAATCATATCGCCATCATTTCCGGGAACAGCGTGGTGATCAATCTCTACCGAGTGCTGCGCAAGACGCTGATCCATTATCTGGAAATCGGCAAAAGCGACCGGGACCATACTGCCGCTGCAGTAGCTGGACACAACAGGATTCTGGAGGCCTTCCGCCAGCGCTCTCTGGAGGCCAGTCAGGCGGCATTCATCGAGCATTACGCCTATAGCGAAATGGCTCTGAACAAAGACAAGCGAGCAAAGAGTAATCAAGATGAGCAATGATCAGCTGCATCCGGTGCAGACACCCGATACGGAAACAGGAACCGATCTGCGGCTGCTGCTGCTGTCTGACAAGGACAATGTACTGGTTGCCTGTCGCCAGATAGAAGCGCAGGAATCGGTGGCTATCGAAGGGCAGCCTGTGGTCATGACCACAACCTTGCTTCTGGGTCACAAGGTAGCTCGCAAGAATATTGAAGTTGCCGAGAAAATCATGAAGTACGGCGCCCCGATCGGTTCCGCCACGCAGCAGATTGCCGTGGGTGAGCATGTGCATGTCCACAACATGAAGAGCGATTACACCAGAACTCACACCATCGACAAGTCTGCCGAGAGGGCGGCGCAATGAGCACATCAAAAGAACTGACAGGTTTTCTGCGAAGCGACGGGCGCAAGGGTATTCGCAATATCGTCGCTGTTGCCTACCTTGTTGAATGTGCCCATCACGTGGCTCGCGAGATCGTGACAGATTTCCGGGGCAGGGAAGTCCATCTGATCGGTTTTCCCGGTTGTTTTCCGAATGACTATGCGCAGAACATGATGGAGCGTTTGTGTACGCATCCGAATGTGGGCGCCGTGCTGCTGCTGTCTCTGGGGTGCGAGAGCTTCAACAAGTATTCCCTGTCAAAGTGCATCGAAGACAGTGGCCGGCCAGTGAAGACCTTGACCATCCAGGCCAATGGCGGCACGCTTTCTACCATTCGCGAAGGCAGTGATTGGGTCAGTCAGCAACTGGATGTTCTGGCGAAAGCCGAACGGGTCCCCATGGGCATTGATGAGCTGATCATCGGCACCATCTGCGGCGGCTCGGACGGTACCAGTGGTCTGACGGGAAACCCGGCGGCCGGTCGTGCATTCGATCAACTGGTGCAGGCTGGTGCGGCCTGTATATTCGAAGAGACAGGCGAATTGATTGGCTGTGAGGAAATCATGGCCGAGCGTGCGGTAACGCCGGAGCTCGGTGACGAGCTGCGTGCTGCGGTCGCCAAGGCAGCGAGCTATTACGCCACTCTGGGCTATGGCAGTTTTGCACCGGGTAATGCCGATGGGGGCCTGTCCAGTATCGAGGAAAAGTCGATGGGAGCTTATGCGAAGTCGGGTTCATCGAAGATTGCCGGGATCATCAAACCTGGCGATATACCGCCCAGAGGCGGCCTCTACCTGATGGATGTGGTGCCTGACGGTGAAGTGCGATTCGGTTTTCCAAACATATCGGATAACGCTGAGATCGTCGAGTTGATTGCATCGGGCTGTCATGCCACTTTCTTCGTGACAGGTCGGGGCTCAGTCTCCGGTTCCGCCATCTCGCCGGTCATCAAGATCTGCGCAAATCCGGATACCTATCGCAAACTTGCCGAGGACATGGATGTCAACGCCGGGAGTATTCTTGAAGGGGAGGCAACGCTGGAAGAGGTTGCGACCGATATCATGCAGGTCCTTGCAGCGACAGTCAGAGGCGAGCAGACAGCATCAGAGAAGCTGGGGCACCGTGAATTCATCCTGACGTACAAATCGTTCGAGCCCATCGGGCCAGCCTGCCTGCCATCGGTGGTCAGCGCCTAGAACCATCAGGCACTGTCGACAGCCGGGTCAACTCTGCTGGCCCGGCTGAATTGCAGCCTCTGAACCAGATCGACAATTCTGAAAACAGACGATTTTTCTTGTCTGCCTGTCGATCGCTGCCGTGGATTGTGGGGGCTTCGGCAGTTTTTATGCCAATGTTGACGATGTCAGCCAGCTAGTGTGAAGCGGCCCGGGTGATGCGATAACGGAAAGGTTCTGTGTCGACTTACTCGTTATACTGACACCCATATAAAGTAAATTCGAGTAAAAGAGATGCGTGCGTCTTCTATTCGTCGTCGGTTTATCGCCGCTGGCATCGGTTTCTGCGCCCTGAACGTACATGCCGATCCGCTTGAGATATCTCTGACGGCCGGGCCAGCTGAAGGCTCTGTGACCGTGAGTCTCAGCAATACCGGCTTGCAGCCGCTGTCGATATTGAGCTGGGATACACCGTTCGAGCAGATCCTGTCGAGCGATGTGTTTCGTATCGAACGTGTTACAAAGCAATGGCCGTTGACGGAGTCTGCACCGTATATCGGTCGCGAGGTCAAACGTCGAGCCCCCGAAGCCGAGAACTACCTGACCATGCAGCCGGGCGCGAGCCTCAGCAAGGTGGTTCAGCTGAATGATTATTATCGGATAGACAAATCGGATACGCGCCAGATTCGCTTTGTCGGAGATATCCGGTATCTGGAAAACGCCTTGGCAAGCTCGGGCAATCTCACTCGAAAGCTCAACTCTCCCGAGGAGCTGCTGGTCAGCGAAATGCAGTCCAACAGTCTTTCCCTCGACGTACATCCATCGATCGAACGTCGAATCCTGGCACCAGCCTACAACAACTGCTCGGTGCAGGAGCAGAGCGATATTCTGGCCGCTGCCGAGGTCGCTGAGCAACTGACGACCACAGCTGTGCAGGACCTGAACGGATTGGCCGTCGATGAGCGATCCGGGTCGCCACGTTACTCCACCTGGTTCGGTGACTATACCGAGGAAAGATTCGAGCGCGTGGTGTCCAATTTCGAGTCGATAGAAACTGCGTTGCAGGATGAGACGATGCGTTTCGACTGTGGTTGTGATGAATCGGGGACCTATGCCTATGTCTATCCGAGCAGACCCTACGATGTCTTCCTCTGTCCTGAGTTTCGTCGGGCCAATGTCGATGGAACGGATTCACGAGCTGGCACGATCATTCATGAGCTGTCACATTTCACGATCCTGGCTGATACCGATGACCACGTCTATTCTCAGCGAGGGGCGCAGAGCCTGGCCAACTCGGATCCCGACAAGGCTATCGGCAATGCTGATAACCATGAATACTTCGCGGAAAATACGCCATTTCTGGAAATTCTGGGCACGAGCGATTCACCGGAAAACCTGCAACCGACTGTGCTGGAGCTGGATGTGCCGGTTACCGGTCAACTTGCCATCGATGAAAGGGCTATCTATCAAGTCGATGGTGCCAGTCTCGTCAAGCTGACGTCGACCGGCGGGGATGCCGATCTGTTCGTCTACACCGATGCTGCCTTGACGGCGGAGAGTTGCCGCTCACTGAATGTTTCCAGCGAAGACACCTGTGAGATCTTCGAGGAAGACACGATCTACATAGAAATCAGTGCCTACAGTGCGACTGATTACGAGCTGGTGGCCTTGAGTGAAGAGGTTGCACCGGCTGATGAGGTGGTCGCTGTGCTGGCTCTGGACACACCGGTGTCCGCCTCACTGGCACAGGGAGAACGCCTGGTCTATGAAGTGAGCGGTGCCAACCTGGTCGAGCTGGAGTCGTTGAGTGGGGACGCCGACCTGTTCATCTTCGATTCTCTGGATTTCGACACTGCCACACTGGTATGCGCAGCAGAGAGTCTGTCAACGGAATCAACTATCGACAGATGCAATATTCCGTCGATATCAGAGACGTATTACATTCTGGTTTCTGCGTACACCGACACGCAGTTCAGCGTCGTGGCGTCCATGGAGGAGACGGTTACAGAGCCGACGGGTGTCAGGACCGACATGGGGCGTCTGTCTGCGGGCGAGTCTCGCAGTGACTCTCTTGCGCAGGGTGATACTCACGTCTACATTCTCGGCGGGGCAGATTCGGTTCAGGTGACCTCGGATAGCGGGGACGTGGACCTGGCAATATATGACTCCAGCGACTTCGAGAGTGCGGAGCAGATCTGTCTCTCGGAATCGTTCAGTGCTGATTCGTTGGTCGATGGTTGCGATGTGCCGAGCGAGGCTGATTATTACGTTGCCATCCTGGGTCACGATGATTCGTCCTACACAGTGAACAGTGTCGCGGTCGCGACGGTACCGGATGACGACCCTGTGCCTGAGACTCCAGCAGTTCCTGAGGAGCCAGCTGAACCCGAAACGCCGGCAACACCTGAGGAGCCAGCCGAGCCGGAGACGCCGGCAACACCTGAGGAGCCTGCTGAGCCTGAAACGCCTGAAACGCCTGAGCAGCCGGCCGAGCCTGAAACGCCTGCAACACCTGAGGAGCCGGCTGAGCCT
>CBDUIJ010000097.1:0-17025 GCA_965367215.1 uncultured Granulosicoccus sp. | reverse complement strand
GATGAGCCCGCGCTGACAGAACAACTGATAGACAAGATTGCCGCACAATCCGAAGCGCAATCGGGACAGCACAGTATTCACGAACTCGAGCGCTTGCGAGACAACAACCTGGTGGCAATCCTGCGGGCCTTGAAGGGCCAGGGGGCGGCTGCAGGTTCGCTCATTGCAGCGCATGAAAAGAGGCTTCCCGACTTGGCTCAGATGCGGCATGTCGAGCCTGGCGCGACGGACTCCATTGATCAGGGCAGCGTTGAACCCTCGGGAAGCTTCATGCTCACCGTTCATCGCTCGATCCCTGTCGACTGGACCGACTACAACAATCACATGAACGAGAGCCGCTATGGACAGGTGTTTTCCGATGCAGCCGATGCGGTACTGGTGCACGTTGGCTGTGACCCTGACTATGTTGCCGGAGGCTTGAGCTGGTTCACGGCTGAAAACCATATTCGCTATCTGAACGAGACACGTGCAGCCGAAATGATTGTCGTACACACCCGCGTTGTCTTGTCCCAAGGCAAGAAACTACAACTGCTGCACGACATGCGGCGGGTGGCCGACAACAGTACTCTTGCCACCTGCAGGCAATTCCTCCTGCACGTCAGCCTTGACACACGTCGCTCTTGTGATCCTGACGATACTATCGCCGAACGCCTGGCAGCCTTGCTGCTTGCTCATCAGCAGTCACCGGCGTGAGCTCCAGCATTGGCGGTGATTGAACGAGAAATCATCTCCTCGGCCCGACTCCTTCGGCCGTGAGCAGCGACCACGTTCCCGTCTGATCACTGCGTATTCAATGCATCAACCGGCTTCATCCTTGCGGCTCTGCGCGCTGGGAGATAGCCGGACAGCACCCCTACCAGAATCGACATCACCAGCGCACCGACGATGCTCACCAGAGACGGCATCACCGGAAAACCGGTGACCAGTGCCAATGCGACACTGGCCAGGCCCCCGATGAGCAGACCAAGCACACCACCGGTTATGCTGATCAGTCCGGCTTCGAGCAGAAACTGCAGCAGGATATCGCGTTCGGTTGCACCAATGGCCTTGCGAACACCGATCTCGCGGGTGCGCTCAAGCACCGAGGTACCCATCATGTTCATGATGCCCATGCCGCCAACCAACAGCGAGATGGATGCCGCCACAATACCGATGACGGCCACCCCACCCAGAATTCTGTTGGTCGTGACGATATAGCTTGCCATGGTTTCCGAGTTGTACTTGAATCCGTCCGGATGAAGCTGCACAAGGCGTTGCTTGACACGTTCGGCCACCGCTGCCGCCTCATCGAAACGCTCTACTTCCAGTTGCAGATTGCCGATGTCCTTGCTGCCCGTCATGGCCTGCAGAGTCGTGTACGGGATGATGACGCGATCGTTCGCATTCTGACCACCAGCCGAACCGATACTCGATAGAAAGTCCCGGCTCTTGTCTTCCAGAACGCCTACGATCATGAATCGGCGCCCGTTGATTCGCACACTCTGACCTACCGGTTCCAGGCTTGCGTCCAGCACGCGTTCGACAATCGTCGGCGCCAGTAATGCAACCGGTCGACGCTCCTCGATATCCAGCGATGTGAACAGTCGTCCGCTGGACAGCTTGTCGTTGACGATGGCCGGGTAGTCACGACCCACGCCCAGTACCTGCGCATCGCTGCTGCGCCGAGCCTGACTGGCCTGCCAACGACCGGACGGATAGACGATGGGTGTCATGTGCCGTATACCCAGCTCCGGGCCCTGCTGTTGCAGACTGAGAAAATCCCGAGTGACTATCCCGCTGCCGGTACGCTGTGTACGGCCATGGTTCTCACTATGGCGATCGCGATACACCCACACGGAATTCAGACCGAAGGTCTCGAGCTCTGAATAGATGACGTGATTACCACCTTTGCTGATGGTGCTGACGGCCATCACCGCGGCAATGCCGATGGTGATGCCCAGCACACTCAGGGCTGTGCGCAGCTTGTGGTCGAACAGGGCGTCCATGGCCTGGCGCAAGCTGTCCAGAAACCGATTCATGGACGTCCCCTTTGCGCCATCCGAGCTGCACTACCCGAACTGTCGACCGGTGCAGCAATGCGATCGGTTTTCCTGTCATCCACGATTCGTCCGTCCTTCAGACGAACGATACGAGCGGCGAAGTCGGCAATCTCCTGCTCATGCGTCACCATGACGATGGTCTTGCCCTGAGCATGCAATTGACAGAAGAGATCCATGATTTCCAGCCCGGTTTCACTATCCAGGCTGCCGGTAGGCTCATCGGCAATGATCACCTCCGGTTCGTTGACCAGTGCTCGCGCAACGGCAACACGTTGCTGCTGACCACCGGAGAGTTCTACCGGCCGATGCGATACACGCTCACTCAGGCCGACACTGTTCAGCTTTGCCATCGCTCGCTCACGTCGCTCCACCCGACTCACACCGGCATAGATCAACGGCAGCTCGACATTGCGCAGCGCACTGAACTGCGGAATCAGGTTGAAGTTCTGGAAGACAAAGCCGATGCTCTGCCGCCGCAATTCTGCAAGCCCGTCACTGTCCAGATTGCTGACCAACTGCTCGGCGAAACGATACTCACCACTATCGATCACATCCAGGCAGGCAATCAGGTTCAACAGGGTGCTCTTGCCTGAGCCCGAAGGCCCCATGATGGCGACAAACTCACCGGCATCGATGCGCAGGTCGATGCCATGCAGGACATCCACCGACACCGCGCCAGTCCTGTACGATTTGCAGACACCGGACAGGCTGATCATGATGTTTGTAGAGGCGAGCGACTCAGGGAGTGCGTATTCCTGCTGCGAGCTGTCGTCATGGCTGCAGCCTTACCGTTTGTCCCTCTTCCAGAGTCTGCCCATCGGGAATGATGATCTGATCGCCCTCTGCAAGGCCATTGATGACTTCGGCCTCGTTCAGGCTGCTCAAGCCCAGTTCGATGTTGCGTTGTGTTGCCTTGCCCTCCTCCATGACAAAGGCCGTGAACTCGCCGGAGGGCTGCTCGGTCAATACCTGAAACGGCACCAGCAGTGCATCATCCACAGACTGTAATGACAGATCAACGTCCACTTCCTGTCCCAGCAACAAGTCGGGGGCGTCATCACCGGGTGGAAAACGCACCGCCACGATATGCCCCTCCGACTCATCCTCGACAACGGTCGGCGCAATCCAGCTGACCTCACTGTTCCAGCGCGTGTCCGAGTCGGCCTCAAGCGATAACTCGACTGATTGACCCACGCTCAGTTTTGGCCAGTCAGTGGCACTCACCGGTGCCTCTATCACGATCCCTTCGGTTGCCACGACGGTAAACAGGGGTTGACCCGCTTCCAGCCACTGGCCGGTTTCCGCGCTCTGCTGAATCACCGTTCCGTCATAGGGAGATTTGATCAGGGCATTGTCGTAGCGCAGCTGATTGAGCGTCAGCGTGGCCAGTGCAGCCTGCAGGGACGCTTCTGCAGCCAGCTTCTTGTCCAGACTGTCATCCTGCGCCTGCTCGGAGGCATCGCCGACACCGAACAGTCGCTTGGTGCGCTCGAAGTTTCGGGTTGCTGCATCAACAGCCTGCTGCTGCAGTACCACCTCGGCACTGGCCTTGTCGAGCAGGGCCCGCGCCTGCCTCGAGTCCAGTTCGGCCAGGACGGTTCCGGCCTTGACGACATCGCCTTCGCGCGCGCGAATGGCCATGATCTCGCCATCGAGCAGCGCGGTCAGCGTTACAGTGCGGTCATTGATCACCTTGCCGGTCAATTGCAGTTGCGAATCGATGCGACCACGTTCTACCGGCACGGTCTCCACGACCCGAACCGATTCGCCCGCCTGCCACCAGTAAGCGCCGGACCCGACAAGCATGATCAGCCCGCCGGCCATGTATTTCCACACGATTACTTACCTCACTTGTGAGTTTGACTGGATCCGATGCTGCTGCGGACTGACTCCACGGACATGTTCCGACGCAGAACCGACTGCGCCAGGCGCTCACGAGCGATCAGGCAAGACGGCCAGATTATCCATACCGGTGATTCTAGACGAACTCGTATTTACTCGTCGTCCGGAAAATCGACATGCACATGATTGCCATCCGGATCCCAGATGTTGTACTGAACGAGACCGGCAGATGGCACAGCGGCGCGCTCGAAGTGCACACCTCTGGCTTGCAGATGTTCTTCGAAACGCGCCGCGCCAGTGGCTGCGAACGCAAAATGCTCCAGCTTCAGAGCCGCTTCCGAACCGACACCCGCATCCCCTTCGACACCGACCAGATGCACCACTGGCGATTCAGCGGCATACATCCAGGCACCGGGGAAGGAAAAGTTCGGTCGCTTGCCGGAGCGCATACCGAGTATGTCCGTGTACCAGTCAATCATCGCGTCCAGTCGAGCGGTGCGTACATTGACATGATCGAGCTTGTTTATCTGCATCCTGCCTATCCGTTTGAATCACGAAATCCGGCCTATCATAAGCGTCCCGCCGGACGCTGTCAGTTTCTGTCGAACGCCAGACGAAACCTTCACGCCCCATCGACAAGACCGCGCTTTCGGACTCTGCTGGCCCGGCAATAACAATCTGACTTGCGACGGCGGCCTCAAGGCCGCTATTCTGGCCCGACCACTGACCCGGGACAACCTCATTCCATGCCAACCCCTGAACAGAACAGACAGAACGTCATTGCCTTCTACGAGATGATGTTCAATGACTGCAAGCCGGCCGAAGCCATTGCTCGCTACGTTGGAGACGACTATATCCAACACAATGTGCATGTCTCATCCGGCAAGCAGGGCTTCATCGATTACTTCGAGCGAATGGCCACTGACTACCCGGGTAAACGGGTTGACATCAAGAAAAGTTTCGTCGATGACAAACACGTGATACTGCATTGCCATCAGATCTGGCCGGAGGGCCTGGAGTATGCGGGCATAGATATCTTCCGACTGGACGATGCCGGCAAGATTGTCGAACACTGGGATGTGCTGCAGGTGATCCCGACAGAAAGCGCCAACGATAACGGCATGTTCTGAAGTCTTCTTCAGAAAAAACAGGAATCGGCGCTATCGGGCCAGCTCACGCATGCGGTCTCCGTTCTGGTGCTCCGACTGGGCTCGGCCGACTGCCTTCTGACCTCGCAAGGTACCCAGCGCCAACGCGATGAGTGCCAGGTACCACACCCCGCCAGCCAGCAAGACAAGACGACCATCGATAGGGCCGACAGCCGCGCGCGCCCACAACTCATCGAGCGTACCGAGCGGCGCGGGGTGTATTGCAAGCTTGCCACCGTAGCTGATGGCCTGGATACCGAATATCCAGCTGTAGTTGCGGCGCAGTCGCCGCCCCATGGCCTCCAGCAGACTGATGTGAAAATGCAGCGATGCATAGTCATTGGCCAGAACCTTGTTCCAGCCATTGTCGACATTGATACCCTGGCCTCGCAGGATGGGACCGTAGAAATTGTTCTCGAACACGCGTACCCGGGTGCGCCATATATCGAAGAACCGGTACCGCCGCCCCTCGAATACCAGGAACACGCCCAGCAATAGTGAAACGAGAACGATCGGGAGTGGCGACGCCTCGCGATTGGAAAAGGTCACCGACAAGGCGATACCGGTGGTAACGACCGCCCAGTTGGTGGTCATGTCCAGGCGCGTACGCCAGATCTTGCTGCGATACATCTCCCCCCGATACAGATGCGCCAGGGCGCCTATATCAGCAGTGGAGAATTGCGGCTTATCCGTCGGTTCTTCGGGCATATCGCTGTTACTCGCTGCGTTAACAAGATCGGTACGACGTTGGCCGGGCTCCTCGACGTCCAGACGCTTGAACAACTGAAACCGTTGCCAGTCGGGCTGTTCAGCCTATCGCAGAAACAAATATTTGCCTAACAGTTTGCAGCTGGTTAACTAAAATGGTAGCTTACTAGCATATCAGCGCGCCTGGAATGTTCGTGGATAAATTCGTCAAGGTCAGTCATGAATTCGATCCGAATCTGCCACTCGGTCAGCAAGTCTATGAACTACTCAAGCAACGTATCGTGCAGGCACGATTTCAACCCGGTGAACGCGCCTCGGAGGTAGAGCTGTCTCGGCAGCTGCAAGTCAGTCGCCAACCGGTGCGTGATGCCTTCCAGCGACTGCAGACTGAAGGACTGCTTGATATACGGCCGCAACGAGGCACCTTCGTACAGAAGATTTCCATCAAGGCTGTACTGGATGCGCGGTTTCTGCGAGAGGCCATCGAAGCCGATATCGTCGAACTGGTTGCCACATCCCGAGATCCCGGTGCCATCAACGAACTGAGAAAACAGATCAAGGCGCAACGCAAGGTCATCAAGGATGAGCCTCTCAGCTTCATGAAACTCGATGATCTGTTCCACCGCACTCTGGCTGAAGCTGCCAACAAATCAAACGCCTGGCAGGTCGTGGAGGACCTGAAAACACAGATGGATCGAGTCCGTTTTCTGTCATTCAATCATTTTCACGTTGAGCAGCTCATCGCCCAACACGAGTCCATCGTAGATGCCATCGAGTCGGGGTCAACTACTGATGCAGTTCGGTATATCCGAAAACACTTGCGGGAAATCCTGAAATCACTACCCACGATTTCCCAAGAGTACCCCGACTTCTTCAGCCCGGCCAGTGAAGAGCTGGCCGACACGTCTTCCATAATAAATATCAATTGATTCCCTTGGAGATACACAATGATTCGTAAGGTGTTGTTAGGTACATGCATGTCACTGGTTGCCCTCGCTGGCCCCGTGTCCGCTGACAGTTCCACCAAAGTCGCCCTCGTTCCGGGTGGCCCCCACCCCTACTTTACCGCCTGGGAACAGGCCGGCATGGACGCTGCAAAAGACTTCGGTCTTGCCTCGGCAGACTACAAGGTTCCACAGAAGTGGGAGCTTGGTGCACAGAACCAGTTGCTGGAAAGTCTGGTCACGCAAGGCTACAACGCCTTTCTGGTCTTCCCGGGAGATCCGGTCGGTACCGTTGGCATCGTTGACGAACTGGTCGGCACCGGTGCGGTTGCCATGGCGCTGGCGGGTTGTCTGCGAGACCCTTCCGAAGCGGTGTTCTGCATGGGTACCGATACCGGCAATTCTGCCTACCTGGGAACCCAGGAACTGCTGAAATCACTCGGTGGTGGTGAAGGCAAGAAGATCGCGCATTTCACCGGATTTCTGGTGGATGCCAATACCAAGCTTCGTATCGATGCCGTTGAACAGGCAGCCACCGAAGCTGGCGCAGAGGTCATTCAGGTCATTGCCGACATCGATGCACCGGAGCCTGCCGAAGAGAAGATCAATGCCTATCTGGCGGCTCATGCCGACGAAGTTGACGGCATCATCACCACCGCCTGGGTACCCGCGGTAGTCGCCGCCAATGCGCTGCGCAAGATCGGCGACAAGCGAATCCAGATGGTGGGTATCGATCACGACGAGGTCCTGCTGCAAGCAGTAAAGGATGGCTTCGTACATGGAACCATGCTGCAGAACCCCTATGGCC
Organism: uncultured Granulosicoccus sp.; assembly: GCA_965367215.1. Classification (GTDB taxonomy): domain Bacteria; phylum Pseudomonadota; class Gammaproteobacteria; order Granulosicoccales; family Granulosicoccaceae; genus Granulosicoccus. Next base: position 9,536 of record CBDUIJ010000097.1, on the reverse strand, counting down.
AGGGCTACATCGGCTCCTTTGCTGCCAACAAGCTGCGTGAAGGCTGCACAGTCAAGGCAGATGCACCGTTCAAATCCAACGCTCTGACCGACAAGTTCATCGACTCCGGTACCGTCTTCGCCGGCATCGATGAAGTTGATGACTATGTCACCTCCATGCAGAGCATCACCAAGACCTTGTTCGAAAGCTTCGAATCCACTTACCTGGATTGCTGAGCGAGCGTCTGCCACCCGGTCTGTCGTGAATCGGCACCGGGTGGCCTGATGTTGAACGATACACAAGTCCCCTGCCCCCATTAGGATCCAGCTCCTGCATGAATAACGTCAGCAGCACCCAGCCCCCTCTTCCGGATGCCGTGAGGCTGGAGGATGAATCGCCACCGACATCAGGATCGGGCCGCCTGGCGCAACAGCTGCCCCGATTGCTGTTGTCCAACGAATTCGGCTTGCTGGCGCTGATCATCCTGTTTTCCGTCATCTTTGCCCTGGCGACCCCCGGCTTCACCTCCTCATTCAGCCTGTTCGCCATGGGCCGCACGGCTGCCGTCAACATCATCATCGGCTTTTCGATGATGGTGGTCATCGTCAGCGGTGGCCTCAATCTGTCCGTCGGCTCCATCGGTGTTTGCGTGGCCATGGCCGGCGGTTGGCTGATGCAGGTTGCCGGCGTCCCGTGGTATCTGGGCGTCATCGGTGCATTGGTATTGGGCGCGATGATCGGCGCTCTCAACGGCATCATGATCGTCAAGACCGGCCTGCACAGCTTCATCATCACACTGGCGACCATGAGCATCTTCTTTGGCGTCATGATCTTCCTGACCCAGGCAGGCTCGTTTCGCGAGCTGCCGCCCGAGTATGTGCAGTTCGGGCGCATGAAGATCAACGGCGTCGTCTCGCCGCTACTCATCGTGACCCTGCTCATCGGCGTCGTGCTGTCCGTATTCTTCAGACTGACGACCTCGGGCAGGCGACTACTGGCTGCCGGTGCCAATCCCGATGCCGCAGAACTGTCCGGCATCCGTGTCGATCGCACCATCATCCTGTGCCATGCCCTGTCAGGTGTACTCGCCGGCGTTGCCGGACTCATGCTGGTGTCGCGCACCGGTGCGGCTATCCCGTCCATGGCCGGCCAGTTGGGTCAGGACTGGTTATTACCAGCGTTTCTGGGACCCGTGCTCGGAGGAACGCTGCTCACCGGTGGTCGTGCTTCGGTCCTCGGCACTCTGCTCGGAGCGTTTCTGGTGACCTTGCTCACCACCGGACTACTGCTACTGCAAGTCGGGGCATTCTGGGTGCAGACCTGTCTGGGCCTCCTGCTGCTGGCCGCTGTTCTGATTGACCTTTCCCGACGCACCTACCTGGCCCGCCACAACCTCATATGAAACGTCAACTCAATCGCTACCTGCAATCGGACTGGTTTGGCCCTCTGCTGATTACCGTCGCGGCCATCGCTCTGGTCAGCTGGTTCAACCCCTCATTCCTGTCACCGTTCAACATACAGATCCTGCTGCTGGCCATAGCAGTCAATGCCATCATTGCCTACTCGCAAATGGTCATCATTGCCATCGGCCAGATGAACCTGTCGGTGGGTGCCATCGGCGGACTGGTGGCCATCTCCTTTTCCGGCTTCATGGAAGTCTGGTCCATTCCCTGGCCCATTGCCGCCGTCATGGCCCTGAGCGTGGGCCTGGCCGCAGGCTATATCAACGGCCTGTTTGTTGCCATGACCGGCATTTCTGCCTTCATCATCACCCTGGCAACCCTGTCCATCTACAAGGGCCTGAATCTGGGCATCACCGAAGCCACACCGTTCTACAAGATCCCCGAGACCGTCAAGGCCCTGGGCAACAACAACTTCATCGAGCCACTTCCCTGGCTTGTATTACCCACCATCATCGTGACATTCTGCCTATGGTATCTGCTGAACCGACTGCCTGTCGGGCGGTTCATACTGGCCGTCGGCGGAAATGAACATGCGGCGGAATTGTCCGGTATCTCGGTGCGCAAGACCATCATCACCGCGCATGCCATTTCAGGGTTTCTCGCAGGACTCGCGGGCATCATGCTGGTCGCCCGCCTGCAGATCGGACAACCGACCATCGGTGACGACTGGCTGATTCTCTCGTTCGCCGCACCGGTCATCGGTGGTGCCGTCCTCACCGGTGGGCATATCAGTGTTGCCGGTACCTTGCTGGGGGTCGTCATCGTGGCCATCATCACTCAGGTCCTGGTGCTGTTCAACGTTGATCCCTTTCTGGTTCAGGTCGTGCTCGGACTACTCATTCTGTGGGCCGTTGGCCTCAACAAACTGCGCGAGGTCAGAGCCGCAAAGTCCATGAATGACCTGGGAGCGCGAGCATGAACAAGGTCATATTCCGGGCAGCCGACATCAGCAAGTCCTTTCCCGGTGTCAAGGCACTGCAACATGTCAACCTGTCCCTGAACCACGGTTCCATCCATGCATTGCTAGGCGAAAACGGTGCGGGTAAATCCACACTGATCAAGATCATCACCGGCATTCACCGGCAGGATCACGGCAGCCTGATGCTCGACGATCAGTTGCTACAGCTGCATGGCCCGCGAGATGCCATCACTCATGGTATCGGTGTGGTGCACCAGGAGCGAAACCTGATCCCCAGATTCTCGGTCAGCGAGAATATCTTTCTCGAATCCCTGGGCAACAACGGTCAGACGCGTATCGACTATCGAGCGATGCATGAAAAGGCTCGTGTCTGGCTGGACATGCTGGCACTGGACGTCGACCCGGCAACACCGGTCAACCGACTCAGCGTGGCGCAGATGCAGCTGGTCGAAATCGCCAAGGCCCTGTCCCTGAAGTCCAAGGTGCTGTTGCTGGATGAGCCGACCGCCTCGCTCACCTCACACGAAACCGATACGCTCTTCTCGGTATTGCACCGCCTGCGTGACAGTGGCGTCAGCCTGGTGTTCGTCAGCCACAAGCTCGAGGAAGTGCAGGAAATCTGTGACCAGGTCACCGTACTGCGAGATGGCGTGAACGCCTGTGACAGTCGCCCCATGGAGGGCCTGGATCGACAGGATATCGTCAGGCTGATGATAGGTCGAAGTGAACAGATACCCGACTGGGCAGCGCGAGCCCGATCCACATCAGAGGTTGCCCTGGAATTGCATGATGTCTGTACATCGTCCGGTCACCGCGATATCAATCTGCAAGTGCGACGGGCAGAGATCGTCGGCCTGTACGGCCTGGTCGGTGCCGGCCGCACAGAGCTTGCCAAGGCCATCCTCGGCAAGGATCGCATCGTCAGCGGCAGCATCGAGGTAGACGGCAGCCCCGCCACCATCAGCAATGTGGCCGATGCCGTGGAGAAATATCATATCGGTTACGTCAGCGAGGATCGCAAGCAGGAAGGCCTCATCCTGATGCACTCCATCATCGAGAATGTCGGTATCACCGTGTGGCAACAGCTTGGCAAGGCCAGAGCCCTGCTGACCAACCGGACCATCAGGGAGCATGTCGAGCCGTACATCAACAAGCTGGAGGTGAAAACCCCCTCACTGAACCAGTATGTCAACAACCTTTCGGGCGGCAATCAGCAGAAGGTCAGTGTCGCCAAGTGGCTGGCTGCCGGCGTTCGAGTTCTGATCATCGATGAGCCATCCGTGGGCATCGACATCAAGACAAAAGCCTACCTGCATGAATTGATACGCGAACTGGCTGACACCGAAGATACCGCCATTCTGCTGATCTCCAGTGACATGCCGGAGATGATCACGCTGGCAGATCGTATCGTGGTAATGAACGATTTCCAGGTCATGGGGGATATCGTCAATACTCGCGACTATGCATCGATGAGCGAGGCAATCATGAACCTGATTCACCGCGAACAGCCTGACACACCCACAACCCCGCAGACGACGACTCACCCGGACAACAGGGCCGCGTTGTAGTCATGGAAAAAGGTATTGGCATGAACTCCATCAGAACTCGCACTATCGGCAAGACCGGCTTCTGTGTTTCGGAACTGGGCCTGGGCTGCGCATCTCTCGCCGGTGTCGGCACCAGCGTGACCGACGAGGATGCCAGAGCCACCTTGAACGCGGCGTTGGCGGCGGGTATCAGCTACTTCGACACGGCGCCGTACTATGGCCACGGCCGCTCGGAACGTCTGGTCGGCGATGCCTTGAGAAGCGTCCGGTCGACGATACAACTATCGACCAAGGTGGGCCGCCTGCTGAAGCCCTGCGCAACACCACAGCCGCCAGGCAGCCCGTGGCCAGACGCCTTGCCGATGGAGCCGCAATACGACTACTCCTACGATGGCGTCATGCGCTCCGTGGAAGACAGTCTGCAACGACTTGGTCTGGCCAGTATTGATATCGCGCTGATTCATGACATCGATGCATGGACTCATGGCAAGGAGCTGCAGAAGGTCATGATGAAAACGGCCATGTCAGGCGGCTACAAGGCCCTGGCCGAGCTGCGCAGTGCAGGCGTGATCAAGGCTGTTGGCCTGGGCATCAACGAGAACGAGGTCTGTCTCGAGGCTCTGCAGCAAGGCGACTGGGATTGTTTCCTGTTGGCAGGCCGCTATACGCTGTTGGAGCAATCGGCCCTGGATGAGTTGTTTCCCGCCTGTGAAAAGGCCGGTACCGCCATCATCATCGGCGGCCCTTTCAACTCGGGGGTGCTGGTCGGCAGAGCAACTTATGACTACGAGGCGGCACCGGACGAGATCATGCAACGGGTTGGCCGCATACAGAAGGTTTGCGCAGCACACGATGTGGAACTGGCAGCTGCCGCCTTGCAGTTTACCCTGCGCCACCCACTGGTCAGCAGCGTCATTCCGGGGCCAAGAACAGCGGCAGAATTTGCCTCGCTGCTCGCCTGGTACCAGGCCGACATTCCCGAGAGCCTGTGGTCCGACCTGCGCTCGGAAGGCCTGCTGAGAGAGGATGCACCCACCAGCCTGCCTCGATAGGTTTCAAGCTATGGCCGGCGGCGGTGAATGACAAGCCTGTCACCGCCGTCGGCAACCAGTCCGATAACTATTCCAGCAAGGCGTCAAGACGAGCCGCCCATATGAAATCGTTCTCTGACAAGCCACCCAGATCATGGGTGGTCAAGGTCACTTCGCAGTAACCCCAGCCGAAGGCTATATCAGGATGATGGCCTTCCTTGTCCGCCAGCCAGGAACACAGATTGGCCAGGTAGACCGCCTTGGCAAAACCCTTGAAGGTGAAGCGGCGGACAAGCGCATCACCCGCCTCACTGAGCTGCCATTGCGGATCGATGTTCGAGGCATGTTCGGCGACCTGGCTGGCAGAGAGTGCCGGTACCTCTCCGTTACAGGGTTTGCAGTGTTGACTCGACAGATTCTGGTTTGACATGAGGCTCTCTAGGCAGTTTTCACAAGGGGTGGATAGGCAGGCGTGTGCAGACCGAGCTGACGAGCCGTTCTGATATCGGCCAGAAGATCACGCTCGCCTGCAGCAAACAGCTCATCGGCATGCTCCAGCACGAAATAGATGGGCTGATGAATATCGATGCGATAAGGGGTGCGCAGAATGTCGATGATATCGAAGGGACGACGCTCGGGTGTGGAGCTCTCTACACTGTAGACCAGTTCGGTAGGCGACGAGGCAAGACCTGATCCCAGCGCCTTGTAGGCACCCTGCTCACGCGTCAGTCCGAATTCGATGGTGAACCAGTAAAGCCGAATCAGCCAGGCATAGTCTTGCGACTCGGCCTGCATGCCCGCCTTGCCGATGAATTCGGAAAAATCGGCAAATCGTTGATCGGCCAGTAGTGGCGTATGGCCGAACAACTCATGAAAGATATCCGGCTCCTCGATGTAGTCGAAGTGCCTGCGATCGCGAATGAAGGATGCTGCAGGAAACGTGCGACTGGCCAGCATGCTGAAGAATCGCTTGAAGCCGATCAGAGCCGGCACCGGTTCGACTTTCCAGCCCGTCAATGCGCCCAGGTTCTCACTCATGTCTGCACAGGAAGGCACACGATCGGCGCTCAGCCCGACCTTGCGCAGACCCTGCAGATACTCTGTGGCGCAATATTGTTCTACCCGGCTCAACTGTGCGGCATACAGATCAGCCCAGATCTGGTTTTCCTCGGCTGAATACTCGATATGTCCCGATGAATCAGGGACCTTGGCAATGTACTGTGTTGTCTTGCTCATGGTGGTTCCTCCTTCAGCTCATTATGGAGACCCGCGTCTGAAAACTCATTTCGCGCCACCGCTTTTTTCTCGTCATTTTGTCGTTTTCATTCCCGATAAATACAATATGAGAAATATTTGTCCCGCACATCGTTTTTTCGCGGTACGTTTGACCTTCACTCAGTCACTCCCTCCGAATGCTGATTCATGGACTCTCTGGACAAATCGATCCTCGCCGAGCTGCAGAAAGACGGCAAGCTATCGATGCAGGATCTTGCTGATCGCGTAAACAGTTCGTCTACCCAGTGCTGGCGCAGGGTCAGGCAGTTGCAGGATCAGGGCGTGATCCTCGGCTACCAGGCGGTACTCGATTCCGGCGCCATGGGGTTGCAGGCCATGGCCTATATCCATATCGCCCTGAAGGATCATGGTGAGAAGAGTGTGCGTGACTTTCTGCACATCGTGGAAACCAGCGAGCAGATCATCGAATGCTGCTCGATTACCGGTGATCACGACTTCATGCTGAAGGTGGTGGCACAGTCACCGGCCGGCCTGGAGCGTTTTCTGATGAAACGGTTGCTGGCAACCGGGCTGGTGCGCGAGACGCGCAGCAATTTCGTGCTGCGTGAGTGCAAGTCCAGAGGAGCCTTGCCCAGCGAGGTTGTCTGAGTGAAGCCCGCTGTCTGACGCCGTTCGAGCGAAGCTCCTCAGGGTCGATCACTCTTATCGATATCTGTCGCCTGAAGCCCTTTGCGTGACGTCGCCTGAATCAATCTGTCTGTGCCAGAGTGCGCGGCAGATCGATACCGGGAAATTCGAAACGCGCATTTTTCAGGTCTGTGCCGCCTGCAAACCGCCCTGCAATGTTATCGTTTGCACACTCCTGCGACGCTGACACACCCCTGTCACTTCTTCCGTTGACAATGCAGCGTTGATTCTCGCCATCTGCAATCCGACCATTCCATGTCCAGTCCTCATCGCCTGACGCTAGCTGCGGCCTCTCTCGCCACAGTCCTTGCTACCTCCCTGTCCGCCACCTCGGTTCTGGCAGCTCCCAGTGGCAAGCTGGTTCTCTACACCTCTCAACCCAATGCCGATGCACAGGCAACCGTGGATGCCTTCACGGCCAGCTACCCCGAGGTAGAGGTCGAGTGGTTTCGCGATGGCACGACCAAGGTCATGGCCAAACTGCGTTCGGAAATAGCCGCGGGTGATCCACGTCCGGATGTGTTGTTGATCGCCGACAACGTCAACATGGAATCGCTGGAGGCCGACGGTCACCTGATGGCCTATCCGGAGCTGGATACCTCAGCCTATGATCCATCGCTGATGGATGAGCAGTCTCACTGGTTCTCTACCAAACTGATTACCACCGGCATCATCGTCAATGACGCCGCGCCGATGAAGCCAGCCAGCTGGAAAGACCTGCTCAAGGATGAAGCTCGCGGCCAGATCGCCATGCCATCGCCTTTGACGTCCGGTGCTGCGACCATCCACATGGCCACACTGACCGGCAACCCGGACCTGGGCTGGGAATACTATGCCGGCCTGGCCGAACAGGAAGCCCTGGCCGACGGTGGCAACGGTGGCGTGTACAAGGCCGTTGCCGGTGGCGACAAGCTCTATGGCTTTGTGGTCGATTTCCTGCCGATTCGCAACAAGGCTGACGGCGCGCCGGTCAGCTTCGTCTTCCCCGAAGAAGGTGTCTCCGCCGTGACCGAACCGGTAGCCATCATGAGCACGGCACAAAACCCCGAAGCGGCCCGCGCCTTTGTCACCTTTCTGCTCTCGGCCGAAGGCCAGCAACTGGCCTCTGACATGGGCTACCTGCCGGCACATCCTGATGTCGCCGTACCGGCGGGGTTCCCGTCACGCGACAGCATCACCCTGATGCCGTTCGATCCAGCCAGCGCGCTCAAGGATGATCGGGCCAACAAGGAACACTTCATGGACCTGTTTGGCGGTTGAGCAGGCTCGCTGGCGTCAGTAGCCCGGAGCGCATCGCTCCGCTGCTGCTGGCGCTCACTCTCACGGCACTGTGCGGTTTGCCACTGGCCGCACTGCTGAGCCATGGCGTCGACGGCGTTATCGCCGCCATGGGTGAAGCCCGAGTTCTGCGGGCTCTGCAGCATTCTCTGAGCAGTGCGGCGGCCTCTGCCATTCTGGCCACTCTGGTCGGCACCGTTGTGGCTGTCACCCTGCGGCTGGCGTCGCTGCGGCTGCGCGGCCTGCTGGTCTTCCTGCTGCTGTTGCCGATGATGATCCCCCCGCATGTCACGGCCATTGCCTGGACACAGGCACTGGGACCCAGTGGTAGCGTACTGTCCTGGCTCGGCCTGGCGGCAGCTGCCGGCTCCCACAATCCGGTACACACGGTCGGTGGGCTGATAACCTTGCTGGCCCTGCAGCATTTTCCGCTGGTGGTGGTGATCGTGCAGTCCAGTCTGCGCTCACTGCCGGCAGATCTGCTGGAAGCGGCGCGCGTATCCGGCGCATCCCGGTCTCTGACGATGCGCCGCATCGTGCTGCCCTTGTTGGCACCGTCCATGATTGGTGCCGCCACCTTGTCCTTCATCGCGGCCCTGGGCAATTTCGGAATCAATGCTCTGGTGGGTGTGCCGGCACGCTATACGACCCTGCCTGTGCTGATCTGGCAGAAACTGGCAAGCTTTGGTCCCGATGTGCTGGATGAGGTGGCAGCCATCGCCACCATCCTGGCCATTCTGGCGCTGGCTCTCGTACTGCTCTCCTGGTGGTGGCTGGCACGTGCCAGACAGACCGTCCCCAATGTCGGCGCAACCATCGATCAGTTGAACACGAGCCATCGAGGCTGGCCCACACTGGCTGAATGCCTGCTCTGGGGTTTTGTTGCGCTGGCTCTCGGCTTTCCACTGCTCTCCTTGCTGACCTCGGCACTGGTGCCAACCTATGGCGTTGCCTTGAGTCTGGACACGATGACCTTTTCGCATTTCATTGCGGTGCTGCTGGAGCAATCGGTGACTCTGCGTGCCTTCGGCAATTCCACGTTGGTGGCATCCATCGCTGCGCTGTGCATCGCCCTGATCGCCATTCCACTGGCCTTCACACTGACGCGTCCCTCGGGCTGGCAACGACGTGTGGCAACAGCGTCGGTGGTACAGGCCGACCTGGCCTATTCCGTACCCGGCATTGTCATGTCGGTGGCCTTCATCCTGACCTTCCTGCGACCGCTGCCGCTGCTGAATATCTCTCTGTACAACACACTGGCGTTGATCGGTCTGGCCTATGTGGCCGTGTTTCTGGCAGTCGGTCTGAAGCCGGTGGTCAGTGCCTCGAGTCAGCTGGACGATGCACTGGACGATGCTGCCAGGGTCAGTGGCGCCAGCTACCTGCGCAGATTGAC
>CBDUIJ010000096.1:0-17047 GCA_965367215.1 uncultured Granulosicoccus sp. | reverse complement strand
CTTCAGGTCTGTATTGGCAAACAGCGCGCACAAGGCTGCCAGGCAACTGCTTTCATCGGGTAGCAACAACAATATGCGATCTGACAGAGCACCGTGCCCGACATCGCGAGCGATGATTCTCTGCTCCCCAGGGGGCCGGTTGGAGGCACCTCGGGCCGGAGACACACTCGCACCAGCCTGTACAAAGTGCGCAGCCGCACCGATTGAAGAACCCTGCACCTGTTCTCCAGCCGCAGCACTCTGCTGCTCGTCCCGATTCCTGAGTTTGCGACGCTTGACTTCAAAATGCGGTTCGATCGCATCGATACGCGACTGAATATCGGGATGACTGGCAAACAGCCGCTTGTACCACGGTGGCTTGCGACCAGACTGGAAACAAAGATGCGCCAGTTCCTGCGCATGCAGGCCATGCAACAGCGGTTCGCTGTCATGTTGTCGAACCACATCCAGTGCCATTGCCATGGCGATCGGGTTACGCGTGAACTGAACGGCACTGGCATCTGCCAGATACTCTCGCTGCCTGGAGAATGCCGAACGAATCAGCTGCCCGGCAACGACTCCGACACTGCCCAGCCCGCGCAGGATGTAACCCACCACCACGCCAGGGTGAAACGAGACAGGTTCATCGCGCGACAGAGGAGCATCCCCGATCAGCAAACGACCCACTTCATCAATGGCCATCAGTCCGCCCAGCGCAATGAGCAAGCGCATGTTGAGAGGTAAATCACCGTTGGCAATGTGTCCGAACTCATGCGCAACCACGGCTTGCAGTTCAGCACGCTCGAAGGTATCCAGCGCCCCTTGGGTCAGAACCAGGACATAACGCCCTTCCCTGGCCCCGAGAACCATGGCATTGATGCTGCTTTCGTTGCGCAGAACGAATACATCAGGCTTCGGGGTACTTGACGCGATGGCTATCTCCGCTACCACGTTCAGCAGGCGCTGCTCCCGATCGAAGCGCGATCGGTCCGATGCTCGGACGGCCCCGAAACGTCGGGCCAGAACCGCACCACCACCTCTGACATCGAGAAAGCGGAAGAAGCCACCGGCGAACATGGTCAACCAGACCAGAGTGATCAATCCAAGAGCCGGTCCCGAAGGTTGCAACAGGCTGCTTTTTTCTCCGAGAAGCATCGACAATCCGACCACCACAACATGAATCAGGCAGCCCATGAACAGCATGGCGACCAGAAAACAGACAAGCAGCATGAGCGACTGCCGACGCCTGGCAGACTGTTGATCGAAGAAGTTCATATTTCCGTGTTCTCAGGCAGCATCACTGCGGCAAGGGTCAATCAGGCGAATGACACTTTGACCGCCTGCTGCATGGCAGGCTCTGCAATTTCAAACAGATCCGCTTCCTTGAACGAGAACGCGGTGGCGATCAGCACCGCCGGAAACTGCTCACGGGCCGTGTTGTACTGCATGACAGAGTCACTGTAGGCCTGTCGAGCAAAAGCCACGCGATTCTCGGTGGAGGTCAATTCCTCCTGCAGGGCCAGCATCTGGGTGTCAGCCTTGAGCTCCGGATAGTTTTCCATCACCAGATTCAGGCGACCCATGGCATTGCTGAGCCTGCCTTCAGCGGCAGCCAGAGCACCGACCAGACCCGCATCAGCAGGATTGGCAGATGCCGCCTCACAACTTTTCGATGCCGTGTTGCGCGCTTCGGTGACGGCAGTCAGCGTGTCGCTCTCATGTTTCAGATAAGCCCTGGCAGTCTCAACCAGATTGGGAATCAGTTCATATCGCCGTTGCAACTGCACATCGATTTGCGAAAAACCGTTGAGAAAGCGGTTTTTCAGCGTAACCAGGCGATTGTAGAAATAGATGGCTGCGACAATGACGATTACCGCAATAGACAGACTGAGCGTACTCATTCGATGGAAGATCTCCGGGTTCCCTGTTGGAGATATCGGCCATGGTGTGTACGGCTTGATCGATTCGTCAGGCAGAGCGCGCCAGTTCGAACTGATCGAGATTTTCACCGGTCAATCGATAAGCCTTGCCAAAGCCCACGACCAGTTGTCCACGCTGTGGGACCAGCCTGAACAGGACAAAATCGGGTAACTGACGCAGCAGGCCGATCATCTTGCCATGACGCTGTTCGAATCGATCCAGCAGAACGTCATAGTCTTCCGATTCTCTGGCGACGATTTCTGCCAGACACTGATAGCTGACGCGGCTGCGGGCAAAGATTTGCGAGGAACTGGATTCGTCGCTGATGATCATGACCGACGCACGGCCATTGGCCAGCAGGTCGCGAGTATGCAAGGCCAGTTGACTGACAAAAACGATCACCTGATTACCTTCCATCAGAAAGGGTGTATAGCCCGAATGGGGTTCTCCATCCTCACCCACGGTGGCCAGTTGCACGCTCTGCATGGTGGTCTGCAGCTCGACAAGCGCATCGGCCGCCTTCTGTTCATCGCTCATGTTCGGTTTTCCCAGGTCGTTCGGGTGAAATTGACTCGAAACTATGATAAACCACAGCTCATGAACATACGATCATTCGAACCTCGCGATACCGAGGCCGTCATCGCCCTTTGGCAAGCCTGCGACCTGACCCGCCCCTGGAACAATCCGTCTCTGGACATTCAGCGCAAATGCGCCGTGAAGGATGAGCTCTTTCTGGTCTGTGAGGACGAGGGTGAGATCACCGGTTCGGTAATGGCCGGTTATGAAGGTCATCGCGGCTGGATCAACTACCTCGCGGTAGCGCCTCACTCACGCAAGAGCGGCATGGGCAGACAGCTCATGAAGGAAGTGGAACGGCGGCTACTGGCGCTTGACTGTCCCAAGATCAACCTGCAGGTGCGTCATGGCAACGACGACGTGATCGCCTTCTATGAAGCCATCGGCTTCAGCGACGACAAATGCATCAGCATGGGCAAGCGGCTGATTCCCGACAATTGACGACCCGCCTGGCGACGCCACCGATCCATCGAGCCGGCAAGCGGGAGTGCGCCGGCGGTCTGGTGAGTCGCCTTGTCGGACGGGCTCACGCAGACTCCGAGTATCACCGTGTTTTCCAATCGCCCACTAGCGTAGTTGTCGCGCCAGAGCCGGTAGATCCCCGGCGGTGCCCATGGCGTAGCGCATGACCAGTGATTTCAGCGGACCTGCCCTGTCGGCTACATTCAAGGCGGCCGAACGCAGACTGCGAACACCACCCGGCTGTGGTTTGAAGGCATGGTAGAAACCGTCGAGAATGGAAATCATCATGGTGTTCTCGCCTCGACGCCAGCGCTCGTAACGCCGTAACAGACGACGCTGACCCGGGTCCTGCAGACTGGCAGCACTGCCGAGAATCACTTCGGCCAGAGCGGCTGCATCGAGCATTCCCAGATTGACGCCCTGGCCTGCTAGCGGGTGTACCGTATGCGCGGCATCACCGACAAGCGCCACGCGCTCTGCCACGTAATGATGCGCATGAGCCTTGACGATGGGAAAGCTGCCACGCTCCAGAACTTTTTCGATACCGCCCAACTCTGCAGGAAACGCTGACTGCAAGGCCTCGATGAAGTCCTCGTCATTCATGGCCTTGAGCTGCTTCACGTGTTCTTCGTCGTGGTACCACACCAATGAAGCTCGATTACCACACAACGGCAGCATGGCCTCCGGCCCTGTAGGCTGGAACCGCTGCCAGGTGATGTCCTGCTGAGCAAGCTGTGTTTCAACAGTGGCCACCAGGGCATGATGCGGGTAGCTGGACCGTTCCAGTTCGATACCGGCCAGCTCCCGAACCGTGGAGCGCGCGCCATCGGCACCGACCAGCAAGCGGGCGCTGACAGAGGCCCGGCCATCACTCAACTCACAGATCACCCGGTTCCCGTCGTGGTGATAGGCAACCAGACTGGCTGGACAGAGGTAGTCGACCGAATCGGCGGCCTTGATGGTGTCCAGCAAAGCCAGCTGCAACACACGGTTTTCGACAATATGCCCCAGTTCAGGTGCGCCGATATCGCTGGCCCGGAAGTGCGTGCTGCCATCAGCCTCGCCATCCCAGACACGCATCTGCCGAAACGGACAGGCGCGCCGGTCGAGAATACCCTGCCAGGCCCCTACGTTCTCCAACATGCGCTGGGTGGCAATACTCAGGGCTGACACACGGACATCGTAGGGCGGCTGTGTACCGGGCACAAATGGCTCGGGTTCCTGATGCTCGAGCACGGCAACTCGCAGAGAGCTGCCGCTGGCGAGCGCCGCTGCGAGCATGCTGCCGACCATACCGCCGCCTACGATCAGCACATCGTAGTCGACGTCAGCGTTTGCAGATGAATCTGAATGCGAAGTCATGCCCTGTGGCCTCAAGTATCAAAAACCGGAATACTGGCGAAAATACAGCCCTCGCCTGCGTTCAATGATACGTAATCTGAAGTGATCCGGGCCAATGCATCGACAAATCCGGCCTGTTGACAAGCATCTGCTCGACCAGGCTCATGGCGGCAGGCAAATGCTCAGTGCGTGTAATCGATGCGCTTCCAGCCTTCACTGAGACGCCTGACTTCAAAAGTCGGCCAGAAATTGTATTCCGGTTGCACCGTCACGATCTGTTTGCGACCACTCATCGATATCACCGTGAGACGGGTCACCTGATCCTGCTGACGTTGCGAAACCAGTGCCAGCAGATCATCCAGATCCTTTACGGGCTCACCATCGATGGCCACCACGAAACGGTTGCGATACAGCCCATCCCAGAGAGCTGGCGAGCCATCTTCGGTATCGGCGATATAGACGCCGGGAAAATTCACCGCCTTCTGAAAGGCAATATCGGAGAACGGGTCTTCAAAGGTGGCACCCGCCCAGCTGACAATGCGCTGGGTGCCCAGGGCATCCAGTTTCGACGGTTGCAGTGTCACATCGACGACTTTCGACGAGCGAAGTACGGTCAGTGCAAGCTCTTCCTTCTGGGAAAGCATTTCTGCACTCAGGAGATCGGAAACCAGTTCCTGATCGATTGCCAGGATGACATCGCCCGACGCAAGCTTCTGCTCAGCGTCGGTTCCCGGTACCACCTGCTCGACATGCAGAACCCGACGTTTGTCAGCAGGCAGACGATTGAACTTCAGAAGCCAGTCATCCGGCAGGCCGTATTGTCGCGCCAGAGCCAGTGGTTTGTAAGAAAGACTCACATCCAGCGAGTGATAGGGTTCGCTGGAGCGGTACATTCGCATCGCCTCCAGAATGACTGCCGATGGCATGGCCCATTCACGTTGCCGAATCTCGCGATCCTCCTCATAGGCAAAGCTCATGTACACCGCATGCACATCGCCCTTCTCATCCACCAGAGGCCCGCCCAGCGAGGGAGGCACATTGGGAACACCGTAGACGTCCATGGCTGCCTGCTGGAAACGCGGCAGTCCCGGCGCACCGAAACCGATGGTCAGATGACTCAAGTCATCCACCTCATGGCGCCGGAACGTACCATCTGCGCGATATCCGACCATGGTCAGTTCAGCAGGCAATGCCGTTGTTGCATCACTGAGTTGCAGCGCTTCGAAATCGGCGCCGCTCAGCAGCGATGCATCGTACTGCAGCAGTGCCACATTCTGACGGGGATGCAGAAACACCACCTTGCCAGGCACCTCCAGAGAGCCGAAGAACGTCAGGTCCACCTCTCCCAGGCCAACCGGCACCGTGTTGCGATCAACGGCCACCAGTCCTTCCACCTTGTCTATCACGATGCCGACACCCTTGTAGTGTCGGGCATAGACGTTGTCCGATGAATAGGGAATGGCGAAGTCCACCAGCACCATCGCGGGCGCCACCTTGTTCAACAGCGCATCGTCATACCGCGGCACATTGACCAGCGACTCAGCGGAATCCCTGCTGGTCTCTGGCAGCGTTATCTTGTCGCAATTCCAGAAGCGGGCGTCATCCACACGAGTGCAGGCCCGATTGCCGAACCAGCGCCCGTCAACTTCGAACTGCGTCAGCTTTGTATTGAACTCGCGTCCGGGCACGATGTAACGCATTCTTTTCTTGGCCTTGTCAGCCGAGGCCTCCAGAGCAGCGACGAAGTCATCGATATTGCGTACCGGCATGCCTTCGACTTCAATGATCAGAGCACTTTGCGGCACATTGGCTGCCGCAAACACATAGCCGGGCTGCATGATGACCACACCTTCCTGTTTGCGATTCATCGCCCGTGCATGCTGGATGGACATGTTCTGCAGTATGGAATCGCCCAGCTCCAGGAAGCTGTCAGGAGCCAGTGCATTGAGGTCGGCCACTTTGATATCGAGACGCTGTGCCGTCCCTTGGCGAATCAGCTCGACGGGCAAGGTCTGACCAATGGATGCATCCAGCATGGCCTCGAGGGTAACGTAATCCGTCATCAGCTCGTCGGCGATGGAGACCAGAATGTCACCAGGTTCCAGCAGGCCCTCGGCCACACCTCCGGGAATCACCTGCCCGACCGTCATCATGCCGGTTGTGGCGTAGTGGCTTGCACGTACGGTGGCCTCTGTCTTTTCATCCAGACCAAGGCGCCTCAGGTCTCTGAAGGGCTGGTGATTGAACAGCGTCTGAAAGCCGCCCCTGTCAATGTCCTCGGCAGCCTGTAACTTCTGCAGTGCGTGGAGGATGCGTGGCAGTGGCAGAAAGAAACTGCTGGCCGTTCTGGTATTGGCAGCGGCATTCAACGCAACCACATCCCCGTCGAAATCGATGACGGGTGAGCCCGAACTGCCGCCTGAGGTACCCGACGCCGCCTGCAGATAAAAGGTATTGAAGTCGTTATAGCCGTAGCGCCCGTACGTGGGTACTTCGCGGTCAAGCCGCGCGATGGTACCCGGCAGGATGGACAACTGCTCCCCGCCATCGCTGCCGATGACCCGGATATTCATGCCGGTGCTGACCTTGTCGGGCCGCAGGCTCAATGACTGCGGTTGCGAATACTGCAGATCCTGCGGATCGTAGCGAATGAAGCCGAAGTCATGAACAGGATCCCGGTACAACGGCACGGCATCCACTCGTTCCTGATTCTGGAAGGTGGCTGAAATGCGGATGGGACCAGATCCCACGACATGCCGGTTGGTCAGAATGATGCCGCGTTCGGCGTCGACGACAAACCCGGTTGCGGTGCTGCCTCCCTGCTCCGAGTCATCGAAATTGCGCAATTGCGACAGTTGTAGCGAGACCACGGAGTTTGCGGCCTGAGAGACTGTACGAGCCCAGCTATCCTCCTCGGGTGCCGCCCTCGACAGGGCCGGATGCAGGCTGATGACAAGCCCCAGCGTCAAACCGGCCAATAACCGCCTCGAATCGGAACGTCGGCGGGTCTGTCCAGGGGCACAACAGGGACTCAGGCTATCTAACACTGCATCTATCTCCGGTCTGGTAAGCAATGGTGCGCAACAACTGTTCCACATCCGTCGCCGCACAGAGCATAGGCGGTTTACTATAGGGTGCAGTCCACGAAGACGCATCCAGTTCGCACTCAGGCAACGCTACTACTGCATTCAATGACCAATCAGACCCACGGAACCAATGAAGCCATCAACTGGTTTCGGGCCGCTTCGCCGTATATCAATGCTCATCGAGGCAAGACACTGGTACTGGCTCTGCCCGGCAGTACCCTGAAAAGTGATCTCTTGCCGACGCTGACACATGATCTGACACTGCTGAGCCATATTGGTTTACGTCTTGTGCTGTGTTTCGGTATCCGTGATCAGGTGGATCACCAGCTGGCGCAGTCACGAACCACCAGCCATATCGTGGACGGGCGCCGGGTCACGGACCCACACGCCCTGTCGACGATCATCACCGCCACGGGACTGGCTCGTAACGATCTGGAAGCCCGCCTGTCCATGGGCTTGCCCAACACCCCCATGGCAGGTGCCCGCCTGGCAGTGACATCCGGTAACTTCGTCACCGCGCAACCCTTCGGCGTTCATGAGGGTATCGACTTCCAGCACACCGGTTCGGTGCGTGAGGTGCATCACGACGCCATACAGAGCCTGCTCGATGCAGGCCATCTGGTCCTGTTGCCACCGCTGGGCTATTCGCTCACCGGGGAAGTGTTCAACGTTACGGTTACTGAAGTGGCCACTGCCGCGGCCATTGCCCTGCAAGCCGACAAGCTGGCGTTTCTGGTCGATGCCCTGCCCCGCGATCAGGATGACTCCATTCTGCGTCAGGCCAGCGCCAATCGAATCGAACGACTCTACGGCGCAGCCGGTGACTTTCACATGGCCAATGAGGGTGCGACACCGGACCTGAGTCTCGAACAGATCCTGCCCAATGCGGTGAAGGCCTGTCGCCAGGGAGTGGAACGTGTACACCTGCTGCAGAACGACGACCCGAATGCCCTGCTCAGGGAGCTGTTCACACGTGACGGTAGCGGTACACTGATTACGGCCGAACGCTGGGAACATATCAGGCCTGCCAGCATCTCGGATGTGGGTGGCATCATCGAATTGATCACACCACTTCAAGCCAGCGGCACTCTGGTCAGTCGCTCTCGCGAAGCCCTGGAACTGGATATCGATCGTTTCGTGGTCAGCGAGCGCGATGGCACCATCGTCGCCTGCGCCGCCCTGTATCTGGAAGATGACTCATCGACCGCAGAAATTGCCTGCATTGCCACCCACCCCGACTACCGCGGGCAAGGCCGGGCCGATCAGTTGCTGACCCACCTGGAAGAAGAAGCGCGCCAGCGACAGTGCCAATACGCCAGAATACTCAGCACCCACACCGGGCACTGGTTCATTGCACGTGGCTACTCTGAAATGTCACTGGATGACTTGCCTGCCAGTCGACGCGCCAGCTATAACCAGGCGCGCAACTCGAAGATCTACCAGAAGCTACTGTAAGCACACTGGCCCGGTCTTGTGGTTCGCCACGACAGGCAAGGCGTGGTAGCGCGCGTGAAACGGTACCGCCACAGTCTTTTCCGACTGCGGCGCAGTGAGGCAACGTCGCTCTACTACCCGCTCAGGCTGGACGTTCAGCGATTTCTATCTGCAGAGCCCTGAGCGCATTCAATCTTTCGTGATTGCTCTCCATCTGCAGCAACTCGTATTTGGCCTCACTGGTCAGTGGCAGCACTTCCAGCAATCGGTGACTGACCCAGTCAGCATCATCCAGAAGCTTCTCTTCAAAATGAATATCCGTTTCGAGATAGCTCAGTATCAAGTCCAGCTTCTGCGCCAATAGTTCGTATTCCGGCAGCATGGGTGTCGGTGGCTGGGGAGCAAGCGCTTCCACCTCACCGATCAGCAGACCGGTGTCCGAGGAGACGTAAGTCAGCAAACGAAACTCCTCTTCGCCCTTGACGGTGATGTGCAGAAGCCCATCTGCGCCCTGATCGAAATCGATGATGGATACCCGGGTGCCCAGCGGGTAGGGTTCGGCAATGCCACCGGCCTCTCGCCCTGACTTGATCAGGCAGATTCCGAACCCGGAATCGTTACGGAAACAGTCCTTGACCATGTCGATGTAACGTCGCTCGAACAGACGCAAAGGCATGAGACCATCGGGAAGAACAATACTGGAAAGCGGGAACAGAGGTAGTTGCATGAGTTAGGTAGACCAGTGCGAACTTCTCGGATTATCTTAGGGGAACCTTATTCCTCGTCAATACCCCAGCGCGGCATCAGTGTCTGCCTGACACCCAGCTGGTCCATGATGCGTGCCACGACGAAATCGATCAGTTCGTCGACACTCTTCGGCAAATTGTAGAACGCAGGATTCGGCGGCATGATCACCACACCCGCCCGGGCGAGTCGTGACATGTTCTCCAGATGGATCAGTGAAAACGGCATTTCCCGTGGCATCACGATCAGCTTGCGCCCTTCCTTGATCACCACATCGGCAGCCCGTTCCAGCAGGTTGTTGCACGTTCCCGCCGCTACCGACGCCAGCGTTCCCGTGGTGCAAGGGCAGATGACCATGGCATCCGGTACCCCTGACCCGCTGGCTACCGGTGCCGTCCACTCTTCCTGACCAAAGGCCTTCAACTGCCCCTCACGTGCACCGTACATCCGCGAGAACTGCGACTGAACCTGTGCCGTACGCGCCGGCACCGGTATCTCGGTATCCATCCCCATGACGATACGCGCCGGTTTGGACATCAGGACATAGACCTCGCAGTTGGCCTGCACCAGGCATTCAATCAGCCGCAAGGCGTATTGAATACCTGATGCTCCCGTCATCGCGACACAGATGGTCTTGTCAAACGCGATGTCGCCTGCCGGGTCGGGGTCGGATACCTGCCCCGTTTCAATATCGATGACGTTGTCGGTATCCGCCTCGGTACTCAAGGTTGTACAACCAGCTCCACTCGACGGTTCAGAGCACGACCTTCCCGAGTGTTATTGGGTGCCACAGGTCGCTGCGAACCATAACCGGTTGCAGAGAGTCGCTCTGCACTGACACCCGCCTGGGATTCCAGGAAGTTCACGGTGTTGGCAGCACGAGCGACTGACAGCTCCCAGTTACTGGGGAAGTAGGCCAGCAACTCGCCGCTGACCGGAATACTGTCGGTGTGACCTTCGACCACGATATCGTTGTCAAGATCTTCAAGCGCCGTGGCGACCTTGGTCATCAGGGTACGACCCGCTGAACTCAGACGAGCCCGGCCAGACAGAAACAGAGCACCGCTTGGCAGGTTGACTTCGATACCGTTGTCATCCCGAACGCTCACGGTGACGCCTTCCACACCATTCTCGGTCAGGTTGGCCTCGATGGTGTCGCGCAGAGACTGGGCACGCTGCTCCTCGCTCTGAGTCAGACCCTGCACATCAGCCAGCTTGGCAGCCAGGTTTTCCGCCAGAGACAATTGCTCTGCAGCACCACGGTTACTCTCTGCCAGCTGCTCTCGCAAATCGGCAGACGCTGTTTCCGCATCGGCAAGTCGTGCTTCCAGATCATCCTTGGCAGAGCCGAGTTCGGCCAACTGACCATCCAGTTCGTCCCGAGCCGTTTGCAGTTCAGCCAGTGTGGCCTCGATCGCCGCCTTCTCTTCGCTCAGGCTACCCTGCTCTGTTTCCAGTTCGGCAACTCTTGCCTGCAATGCCTCGACGTCGCTCTCCAGTGAAGAACGATTCTCCATAGCTGCCTGCAACTGACCTTCCAGATCTGCCTTCTCGGCTTCCAGAGCCGTGATCTGCTGACTCAGTGTGCTGGTATCGGTCTCGAGCGTGGAACGCAGAGTCTGGACCTGCAGGCCGGTATCACCCAGCTCTGCCTGTGCATTGGCCAGTTCGGCTTCAAGCCCTTCTCGTCGAGCACTTGCCTCAGCCAGCTGTGTTTCGAGATCACTGATCTGAGTGGTCGCAGCGGCCAGTTGAGCCTGCAGATCACCAACCACTACCTCGGAATCAGCCAGCTGTTGTTCCAGCGCGATCTTCTCCTGAGAGGTGGTATCCAGCGACTGCTGCACATCAGCCATGGCGGTGCTTGCTGCCGCCGATGCCTCGTTGGCAGACGCCAGCTCAGCCTCCAGACCTTCTACACGCGCCTGCACCGAAGTCAGCTCAGTCTGCAAGCCTTCAATGGTACCGGCATCGCTGTCTCGAGCTTCGTTGGCAACAGCCAACTGGGCTTCCAGATCACCGACCAGAGCGCCCAGTTCGACCACTTCGCCTTCCAGGCTATCGCGGTTGGCGGACAGTTCGGCCAGCTGTGACTGCAGACCATCGACTTCCGCCTGTACAGCGTTGCTGGCATCAGCCGCCTCACTGGCTTCCGTGGTCACGCTCTCCAACTGAGCCTGCAGGACTGTCCTCTCTGTACTCAGGGATGCCAGCTGTCCGCCCATCTCAGCCTTCTCTTCTTCGAGGGCTGTGACCTTCTCGGTCAGGAAGGCATTACCGTTCTCCAGGTCGACAAGCTGCTGATTGAGGGCAGCCTGCTCGGTTTCCAGGATGCCCAGTTGCTCCATCGCTGCATCGCGTTCAGCCCGCAGTGTATCGACGCGCTCCTTGACGAAACCGTTGGCATCTTCCAGATTTTCATAGCTTGCCAGCAGTTCTTCGTTCTTCGCCGTCAGTTCGGCATTGGCCGCTTCCAGCTCATCACGGGCAGCTGCCAGCGTTTCCACTTCCTCATTCGATTGACCGGCATTGGAATCGAACAGACTCTGAATCTCACTGACGCGAGCTTCCAACGCGGCCTTCTCGGACTGAAGTTCCGCAACAGCGCCACTGTTTTCACTGGCGGCGTTGGCGTCCATCAGCTGACTCTCGAGAACCGTGACCTGAGTGGCCATTCGTGCTCTCTCGACATCCAGGTCACTGGCGCGAGCTCGCAGCTCGGCAATGGCTGGCTTCTGCAGGTCGATGGTTGATTGCAATTCTGCGACTTCTGCATCCTTGCCGGCAATGGCCTCTTCAAGTGAAGCACTGCGAGTTCTCAATTCGCTCAACGCCGCTTCCTGTTCGGATACCGTTGCCTGCAGTTCGTCGATTCGACTCTGACGAGCAGCAAGCTCTTCTTCGAGTGAGCTGCTGCGACCACGCAGTTCGCTGATCACAGGTACCTGCAGGTCGATGGTGGACTGCAGCTCTTCAGCTTCCGAGCGATGTGCAGCCAACTCGGCTTCCAGCGATTCACTGCGACTACGCAATTCTGCGATGGCCGGTACCTGCAGGTCGATCGTGGACTGAAGTTCGTCGATCTCGGCCTGACGGGCCGCCAGCTGGTTCTCGAGAGAGGCGCTACGTTGACGCAGCTCCGCGATGACCGGGACCTGAAGGTCGATGGTCGCCTGCAACTCTTCAGCGGCGGCCTGAGCGGCTACCAGTTCTTCGTTCTGCTCACTGCTGACACCTTCGAGCTGTGCCTGCAAGGTGTTGACGTTCATCGCCATCTGCGCACGCTGTTCATCCAGTGCCGAACTGCGTGAGCGCAATTCAGCCAGTGCCGGTTTCTGCAGATCGACAGTTGCCTGAAGTTCAGCCAGCTGTGCCTCGTAGGAAATCTGCTCTTCCTCGGCAACGGCTCTGGCCGCTGCCAGCTCCTCTTCCAGCGCGCTGTTGCGTTCACGCAGTTCGGCGATGACTGGCTTCTGAATATCAACCGTTGCCTGCAACTCACCGACCGAAGCTTCCAGCTCGATCAGCGATTCGGCGGCAGCAGTCTGCTCCGCTTCCAGACTGGCCTGAGCGGTAACCAGTGAGTCCCTGTCCGCCTGCAGCTCATTCATGGCAGCCTGCATGCTGTCTCGTTCACTGACGAGCGAATCGCGCACGCTACGCAGCTCGTCGACATTGGATTGAAGCTCGACCACCTGACTTTCCAGGCTCTGGCTCTGTTCGCTGACAGTTGCCTGGAGGCTCTGGATTTCAGCCGTTCGGGTTTCGATCTCCGCGTTGCTTTGCGCGCGAACCTGTTCCAGTTCTTCCTGCAAGCTGCCAAGAGCCAGCTGCAACTCACCCTTTTCGGAGCGCAGTCCCTGTCCCTGTACGGTCAGGTCTTCCACTTCGGCCTGCAGTGCCTGCTTCTGTGCTTCGAGCTCACCGATTTCGACATTCAGAGCCACGACTTCGGAATCGAATTGACCCTGCAACACCTGATAGCTCTGTTGCGAGGCTTCCAGCTCCGAGTCCAGATTGTCGGATGAGGACAACAGCGATTGCACTCTGACATTCAGGTTACCGACATTGGATTCGCGTTCGGCGATAGCCATCTGAGCAGCCTGAAAACGTTGATCAAGCGCGGCATACTGGTCCTGTACATCTGCCAGCTGCGCCATCTTGTGCTGGATCTCGCCTTGCAGGATGCTTTCGGTGGCAGACAGTTCTGCCTGTACACCCGCGAGTTCTTCAGTGCGTTCTGCCAGCTCCTGCTCCGCCATGCCCAGAGATTCACGAGCATCAGCCAATTGCACTTCCGTGTCGGACAGTGCCGTTTGTGTCTCGCTCAGCGCGGATTCGGTCTGTGCCAGACGACCTTGCGTGGAACCCAGTTCATCTTCGACAGTGACAAGGTGCCCCTGCAGGTTTTCCATATCGGCTTCGAGAGCCGCCTTGCGCGCTTCCAGATCGCCTATTTCGGCATTCAGCTGGGCCACATCGGTATCGTAGACCGCCAGTAGTGAGTTATAGCTGGCCTCTGCATTTCGCAGTTCATTGCCGGAGAAGCTCGCGGCAGATTGCAGAGATTGAAGTTCCGACTGGGCAAAGCCGAGTACCGCTTCCTGTTCTCCGACAGATGCCTGCTGTTGCAGAATCTGGACTTCCTGATCACGAATCAACGCGACCTGTTCTTCGATCTGCAATTCGCGTTCGGCAATCTTCTGATTCAGCGACGCGATTTCATCGTTGAGTTCGACCAATCGGGCATCGCTCTCGGTGGCTTGCTGGCCAGAGGCCTGCAACTGTGTCTGCAGACTGGCGATTCGATCGTTCAGTTCGGCGACCTGTGCATCGCGGGCTTCAACCTGCTGACCGGACTCTTCCATGAGTGCCTGCAGCCGGGATACTTCATCATTCAGTTCGCTGACACGTGTCTTGCTGCTGTTCAGCGCTTCATCCGAGGCAGCAAGTTCGTTGCGCAGTTCGACGATTCGTGCATCGGCCTCGAGATCGATGGCGGCAACAACGCTTTCCAGCTGGATGGCTGCGGCCTGACGTTCGGCATCGAGTTCGCTCATGCGCGCCTGCGCTGTTTCCAGCTCGGCAGTCAGCGCAGCGACCTGCTCTTCAAGCTCGCCTTTCGATTGACCGGCATCTGCCAGCAGACCCTGCGTCTCGTCTCGTTCGGCTCCCAGAGCTTCCATCTGCTCGCGCAGACTTGCCAGCTCGCTCTCACCGCTGGCGATGGCCTCCTTCAGGGTGCTCTGCTCGGCCTCCAGATCGACAATGATCTGTTCGGCGCTTTGCAGCTCCACGCCGCGCTCATCGAGCAGCAAGGTGACCTGATCACGCTCCAACTGAGTACTTTTCAGGTCGTGCACCGTATTGGAGCGTGATACCCACGCCGCCACCAAAGCGATCAACGCCAGGGCTGCCAATACGAATTTCAATTGATATGAAGACCTGCTGGGGGCTTTCTCAAACTCTCTGAACATGAAGTCGGTTCCGGTGACAGGGGTCAAACAGCATATGTGCCAAGCGCAGCAGACATCCTAGCGAAAACAGGTTGTCGCCACAATCTTGTCACGCAGTAAATCACGTATTTCGATATGTCTTTAAGTAAACTATACATTCCACCACAGACAGTGATGGCAAAGCATTACAGAGTAAGCCACTCAGACGGCTTCTGTAAGCCCCTATCTGCATCACTGCCGAACGATTCGAGGCCTTCATACGTGCGTATTCATCTCAGTGCTCTCGGCTGCCGCCTGAACGAGGCGGAGCTGGAACAATGGGCTACGGCCTTCACCGGAGCCGGCGATCAGATCGCCAATGACCCGTCCGAGGCTGACGTCATGGTGCTCAACACCTGCGCCGTGACGCGAGAGGCGGTACGCAAGTCCCGTCAGAAGCTGCAACGATTGCAACGCGCCAACCCGCAGGCCAAACTGGTGGTGAGCGGCTGCTACAGCGAGCTGGAACCGGACAACGCCCTGGCGGAACTGGGAGTGGACCTGATCGTTCCCAACACCCGCAAGGATGAACTGGTTCCATTGACGCGCCGCGCGTTCGCCGAGGTATCCATGCCTCAGGCCGCGACCTTGCCCGCCAATGCTGCCTTGTTCACTCGCAATCGTCATCGGGCCTTCATCAAGATTCAGGATGGTTGTCGGTATCGTTGTACCTTCTGCATCGTCACCGTGGCGCGTGGTGCCGAACGAAGCCGAACCATCAGCGACATCGTCGACGAAGTCCGGCAATTGCAGAAAGAAGATGTCAGGGAAGTCGTACTCACCGGAGTTCATGTCGGCGGATACGGCTCCGATCTTGACACCGATCTGGAGCATCTCGTACAAGCTCTGCTCAACGATACAGATATTCCGCGCATTCGTTTCGCCTCAGTGGAGCCCTGGGACCTCTCACCGGGTTTTCTGACATTGTTTGACAATGCTCGCGTGCAACCGCATATGCACCTGCCCCTGCAGAGCGGCTCTGACACCGTCCTTCGACGTATGGCCAGACGCTGCAAGACTGCCGATTTCAATGCTCTGACCAGCGAGCTACGCAACGCGGTGCCCAACTTCAACATCACCACGGACATCATCGCCGGGTTTCCGGGAGAGAGCGAACAGGAATGGGAGGACTCTCTCGCATTCATCGCCACTCAGGGTTTCGGGCATATCCATGCCTTCACCTATTCCGAACGTGACGGTACTCGTGCGGCCGGACTTCCCGACTCCGTCCCCATGGAGATCCGTCAGCAGAGGAGTCGACAATTGCACGAACTGGGCGAACAGCTCAAGAACGAGCAATTGACACGCTCGGTAGGTTCGGTGGCGGATGTTCTGTGGGAGCGCGGCCGCGAATCTGTCGATGATCAGGGACGCAGCATCTGGACGCATCAGGGCTACACGCCCAATTACCAGCGAGTCCGCATCAATAGCCCGGAGAATCTTGCCAACCGCATCATGCCGGTTCGACTGGATAGTGTCGACAACGGCAAACTGATCGGCTCACCAGTCGACGAGCAGGCAGCCGTCGCTGTCTGAAGCGTTCTCGTAACGGATTCCTGAAAATTTTTTTCGCACGATCCGGGTGCGAAGTTACGCGTCGGACACCGGCAAAAAGGCAGGCGAATAGTCGCCTGCCGAGGACGTGGATGCTGCGACGCAAGAATATCGTCCGACAAAACAGGTCTCCCTACTGATCAGACGGTATATGACATTGCCAGAGTGAGCGGCCTTCGAAACCGGGTTTTCTCACGCTTTCATACCGCACTGCGCCACACCGCTGACGACGCAAATCCTGACGAAGACAACGCTTGCCGCGCACCCACGAATGGCGCTGCAGCGCCGTTGTGCGCGTCTGCCCCCCTGCCAGCCACGGAACGAAACGCGTACTATAAGGCACTGCGATTCCAACCACGGGACAACCGACACATACATGACCACCAACCCGATGCTTGACGCCGACGAAATCGAAACGCAGGAATGGCTGGATGCGCTCGAGGCCGTCATCGAACA
>CBDUIJ010000095.1:0-17083 GCA_965367215.1 uncultured Granulosicoccus sp. | reverse complement strand
AGCAAACGGCACGTGAAATTCATGGAGCCACGATTTGGAGAACAGGGTCGATGACAGTGACAGGCAACAAGGTATTGCTGCTGGTACTGGTGGTGCTTTTGCAGTCCTGCGCAAGCAAGAGTGACGAGCTTACTCCCGAAAAACGTCAGGACGCCGCGCAGTACAACGCTCAGCTGGGTGCTCAGTACCTGCAGCGGGGCGAGCTGGAGCAGGCGCGCGAAAAACTGGTGAAGGCACTGGAGCAGGACGATTCCAATGCGCTGGCACACGCCACCTATGCCAATCTGCAATTTCGTATCGGGGACCCCGACAGCGCCGATGTGCATTTCAAGCGGGCGCTGCGGCTGGATCCGGAAGAGGCCGAATATCGCAACAGCTACGGTATCTATCTGTGTGGCGTGGGCAAGTACGATGGTGCCAGCAAGCAGTTTCGGGCGGCTGCCGACAACCCTTTCTACCGTACGCCGGAGTTCGCGCTCGACAATGCCGGCCTGTGCATGCTCGATGCAGACCGCCTGAGCGATGCCGAGAGTTATCTGCGTGAGGCTCTGCGCGTCAATCCGCAGTTTGCCAATGCCTACCTGCATATGGCCGATCTCATGCACCGCAAGCAGCGCCTGACCGTGGCGGATGCCTATTTTCAACGCTACAACGCTTATGGTGCTGCCAGTGCCGAGAGCCTGTTGCTGGGCTTGCAGATCAAGCGCGATGCCGGTGATCTGGAGTCTGCCGAGAACTACGCCAGTCAGTTGCTCAACCAGTTTCCTGCCTCCGAGCAAGCGGGCGAGTATCTGTCCCGTCCCATTCAGTAAGTCCGTCGCCCCCGATCGTTGCCAAGAACATGAAGACTCAATTCAAGCGTTTGCGCGGTATGCACGACCTGCTGCCTCAGACCATTGCCCCCTGGCATCAGCTGGAGTCGGCCGTGCGTCAGGCCATGCGTGCCTACGGTTACGGCGAACTGCGCACGCCCTTGCTGGAGCGCACCAGTCTGTTCAGCCGTTCCATCGGCGAGGCGACCGACATTGTCGAGAAGGAGATGTACACCTTCGAGGATCGCAAGGGTGAATTGTTGTCCCTGCGACCGGAAAACACGGCCGGTTGTGTGCGTGCGGCCATCGAGAACGGCCTGTTGCAACCCGGCAGTGTCAATCGCATCTGGTACACCGGTCCGATGTTCCGCTATGAACGTCCGCAGTTGGGGCGGCAACGACAATTCTTCCAAAGCGGAGCGGAAGTCTACGGTCTGGCAGGTCCTGCCATCGAGGCTGAACTGATCCTGCTCAGCGCCCGTCTGTGGCGTGAGCTGGGCATCATCGATGCCATGCAGCTGGAAATCAACACTCTGGGCGATACGGACGATCGCGCCCGTTATCGTGAAACCCTGGTGGCCTATTTCGAAACGCATCGCAATGTGCTGGACGAGGACAGTCTGCGCCGGCTGGAGCGGAATCCACTGCGTATTCTGGACAGCAAGAACCCTGACATGCAGGATGTGATCAATGCGGCACCTGCCTTGCGCGACAGTCTCAGTGAGGCCTCCCTGGCCCATTTCGACGAGCTGCAGGTCTTGCTGAAGGCCAGCGGTATCGAGGTTGTTGTCAATCCGCGTCTGGTGCGCGGGCTTGATTATTACAGTCACACCGTATTCGAATGGACCACCGAGCAACTCGGCTCACAGTCTGCCGTCTGTGCCGGTGGACGCTACGACGGTCTGCTGGCACAGCTCGGTGCGAAGGACATGCCCGGCGTGGGCTGGGCTTTCGGCATGGAGCGAGTCATCGCCTTGATGGACAAGCTGGGCAAGACGCCAGAGCCCGAGACGGCGGACATCTTCGTCATGGGAAGCGACGAGGTAACAGTGGCTGATTCATTGGCACTGGCTGAAACCATCCGTCAGCAACTACCGGACTGCTCGGTAGTGCACAATACGGCGGCCGGCAGTCTCAAGAGTCAGTTTCGCAAGGCGGACAAGAGTGGTGCGGCGGTTGCCACCATCATCGGCGGTGCCGAGCTGGCCAACGGTCAGGTGACTGTCAAGCCATTGCGCGGGGCAGGCGAGCAGACAAGCGTATCGAGGGACCAGCTGGGCGAGACACTGCGCGCATTGTTGGCCGCTGGAGCCTGATCGGCAAGGAGTCAGGCAGTATCTGCCATGCGTGGCAGCTGATAACAGAATACTGATCCGGGCGGACGAGTTCCGGACTTGGAACAGGACAGGCGCCCTGCGCGGCGTGGAGAAAATACGTGGAATACGAAACAGAAGAGCAACAGGTCGAAGCACTCAAGGAGTGGTGGGCCGAGAATGGCAAAGCCGTCATTGCCGGTGTCGTGCTGGGCGCGGGTGTGATCGGAGGATGGTCCTTCTGGAAAAGCCATCAGGAAAATCAGGCCGTCGTGGCCAGTGACACCTTCAGTCGAACCATTGAAGCGCTCAACAGCAGTGATACGGCAGAGGCTGTTGCGCTGGCTGACGAGCTGAAAGACGATCAACCCGATGCCTTGTACAGCGCCTATGCCAACATGGCTGCAGCACGGGCGTCAGTCGAAGGTGGTGACCT
This sequence comes from uncultured Granulosicoccus sp., assembly GCA_965367215.1. Taxonomy (GTDB): domain Bacteria; phylum Pseudomonadota; class Gammaproteobacteria; order Granulosicoccales; family Granulosicoccaceae; genus Granulosicoccus. The sequence continues at coordinate 14,522 of CBDUIJ010000095.1, read as the reverse complement.
GGCCGATGCGGCCAGTCGTCTGGAATGGGTGGCTGAAAATGCACCACAGGACGATGTCCGATTGATCGCCAGAGTACGTCTTGCTCGTGTGCTGGGCGCCAATGGTGACGCGGCCGCCGGGCTGGAAAGTCTGCCTGCCAAATTCCCTGCAGCCTTTGCCGGCCTGGTGGAAGAGGCGCGCGGTGATCTGCTGGTAATCAGCGGCGATGCCGATGGTGCTCGCAAGGCCTACCTCGCAGCCCAGGACAGTGAGTATGTGTCCAATCGCGATGGCCTGACCATGAAATTGAATGAACTGGCCGTCAGTGATGACGCCAGCGACAGTTCCGAGAGCGCAAGCTAGTGAATGCCATGGGCAACAAGCAACTGCGACTGGCAGCCTGCCTTGCCGGCTTGCTGGCCATTGGCGGTTGTGCATCCGAGCCACCACCAGTCCCGCCAGCCGAGCTCAAGGCGACTACTGCCGAAGTGCAACTGCTGCGCCTGTGGTCGTCCAAGGTCGGTGAGGCCGGGCGCGGACGTTTCGAGCCCATGGTCTCCGATGAGCGCATCGTGCTGGCCAATCGCCGCGGCCGGGTAACCAGCCTGAAGCGCGACGGTGGTATGCGTGACTGGCGGACTGATCTTGATGTTCGTCTGCACAGTGGTGTGGGTGGGGATGATGCGCAGGTCTACGTCAACGACATCAACGGTGTGGTGCACGCCCTGGATGCGACAAGCGGCGAACCCCTGTGGCAAAGAGCGGCAAGCTCCGAGATTCTGCGACCCGTGTCGGCAGGTTTTGGTGTGGTCGTGGTGCGCAGTACCGATGGTCGCGTAGCGGCGCTTGAACCGAAGGATGGCAGTGAGCGCTGGAGTGTGTCCAATACCCCGCCTGCGCTGACGCTCAACGGTTACAGTCAGCCACGCCTGCTCAGTGGCGGCGTGCTCGTCGGGCTCGATGACGGGCGTCTGCTGGCCTTGAACATGAGCAACGGCAAACTCATCTGGGAGACCGTTATCAGTGTGCCCTCCGGACGTTCCGAGGTGGAGCGACTGGTGGACATCGATGCCGATATCGTGCTCGATGACGAAGGCATCTATCTGGCAAATTATCAGGGCAAGGTGGCCCGTATAGAGCCGGGTCGCGGGCAGATAGTCTGGTCGATACCCATGTCAGCCGGTGCCGGTATCGCCTTGAAGGAAGACAGCCTGATCGTCATTGACGACAAGGACACCGTGCATCGTCTGGACAAGCAATCGGGCCAGATACTCTGGTCGAATGACACCATGCCTGGTCGACGCCTGAGTCCGCCTGCCTTTACGCCAGCCGGCGATGTCGTCGTCGGTGATGTCGAAGGCTATGTACATGTACTCGATCTGGCCACCGGTATTCTGGTCGGACGTACACGAATGACCGATGAGCCCATCAAGGCTCGCCCCATTGCAACCGACGATGCCGTTATCGTACAAGCCACAGATGGCCTGGTTGCCGCCTATCGTTTCGCACGTTGAGATCACTATGAAACCCACCATCGCGCTGGTGGGCCGGCCAAACGTAGGCAAGTCCACCCTGTTCAACAAGCTGACCCGTACGCAGGATGCGCTGGTCGCTGATATGCCCGGCCTGACCCGAGATCGCCAGTATGGTGATGGCAAGGTCGGTGGCTGGCCTTACCTGCTGGTCGACACCGGCGGCCTGAGCGGAGCACCCGATTCTCTGGATGCGGCCATGGCCGATCAGACGCTGAGTGCGGTGCGCGAGGCAGACCTTGTGGTCTTCCTGGTTGATGGACGTTCGGGGCTGGTCTCGGTCGATGAAGAGATTGCCGATATCCTGCGTCGTCAGGCGCGCCATGTGGTGCTGTGTGTCAACAAGATAGATGGCATCGGTGAGGACAAGGCGCAACTGGAGTTTCACCAGCTGGGTTTTGACACCATGGTGCCGGTTGCCGCGTCACACAATCGTGGTGTGCAGCAGCTGGTGGAAGAGCTGGCGGACTATTTCCAGATTCCGCAGAAAGAGCGGATCGAGCCTTCGCGCAAGCGAGGATCCCGCAAGAACAAGCCTGCGGCAGCGGATGGCGCGGCTGCCGCTGAAGGCGAGCAGGCATTCGGCCCGGGCTATCAGCCCGCCGAACAGGACGACATTCGCATTACCTTCGTGGGGCGACCCAATGTCGGCAAATCGACTCTGATCAATCGCCTGTTGGGTGAAGACCGGGTCATTGCCTACGACCAGCCGGGCACCACGCGTGACTCGGTATCCGTGCCGTTCGAACGTGGAGGCAGGGAATACACGCTGATCGATACCGCCGGTGTGCGTCGTCGTGGCAAGGTCAGTGAAAAGGTCGAGATATTCAGCATCATCAAGACCTTGCAGTCGATCGACAAGAGTAATGTCTGCGTCATGCTGCTCGATGCCGAGGAAGGCATTACCGATCAGGATCTGTCTCTGCTCGGCTATGTGATCGACAAGGGTCGGGCACTGATCGTGGCGGTCAACAAATGGGACAGCCTCAGCAGTGAGCAGCGTGAAGCCTTTCGCGAAGATCTGGAGCGGCGGGTGGAGTTTCTCAAGTTCACCCGTATTCACTTCATCAGCGCCTTGCTGGGTTCAGGAGTGGGTGATCTGTTCAAGTCCATCAACAAGGCCTATGCATCGGCTTTCGTCGATCTGTCCACGCCGAACCTGACTCGCATGCTGGAAGTGGTCACCACTCAGCATCAGCCACCGATGGTCAATGGGCGTCGCATCAAGCTGCGCTATGCGCATCAGGGTGGTCAGAATCCGCCCATCATCGTGATCCATGGCAAGCAGGCATTGAAGGTGCCGCAGAGTTATCAGCGTTATCTGATGAACCATTTCATCAAGGCGCTCAAGTTGTTCGGTACACCGCTGCGCATCGAGTTCCGTCAGGATGACAATCCTTTCCAGGAAACCACTCGGGTAAAGCCGGTTCGCAACAAGGGCGATGTGAAGGGACGTCAGAGCAAGTCCTCGGAAAAGCGCCGGCCAGCTGGCAGCGACGCAGGTTCTCGCGTGGCGGTAATCAAGAAAAAGGCTGCAGCCGCAGCCAAGAAGAAAGTGCCCGGCAAGCGTGGTTCGCAGCATAGTCTGCGAAACAAGAAGGACAAGGGCTGAGAGGGTTCAGCCCGTCCGTTGTGGCAGTCAGGGTTTGGCGGGTGGTGGACTGTCGCTGTCCAGCACCAGCAAGGGATTGACCCAGGTACCGTTCAAGCCGACAGACCAATGCAAGTGTGGACCTGTTACACGACCGGTCTGTCCCACGGCACCAATGATCTGACCCTGGGTGACACGTTCGCCCGGTTCTACATCGATACGGCTCATATGGGCGTAGAAGGTCTGCAGGCCGAGGCCGTGTTCGATGAAGACACAATTGCCATTGAAGAAGTAGTCACCGGTTTCAACCACCAATCCATCGGCGGGCGCCATGATGGGGGTGCCTTCAGCGGCGGCGATATCGATACCGCCATGCGGTCGTCGGGGTTGTTCGTTGAAGAAGCGGCGCAGACCGAAGGGGCTGGAGACCGGCCCGGCCAGTGGCCAGTCGAAGCTGTCGGTCAGCAGCTTGTCGGCACGGTAGCTCTTGACGACCTTCAGGCGTGCGTTTTCCGCATTGATGCGCTCCATGTCGATCGGGGCCGGGTTGACCTTGCGCTTGTTGGTAATGGTCAGCCGCTGTTCCTCATAGGCAAACGGGCTGACATCGAATTTCACGCTCTTGCTGCTGCCATCGGCCTTGGTCAGTTGCAGGCTCTGCGTGCCTGCCTTGACCGACAACGGAATACCGATCACCGCCTGCAGATGACCGGACTGCTCCACCAGTGCAATGGGCTTGTCATTCCAGCGGACACTGGGCCATGGCCGGCTGGCCTCTCCCAGATCCACGATGGCGATGCCGCCGGGCACGGCGGATGCTTCCAGAAACCCGGCATCGGCAGCCTGAGTCGTGCCGACCGCCAGTCCGATATACAGTGGCAGCAGCAGTGCCAGGGTGAGTGTGCTTCTGCTTGTCTTGCGCTTGCCTGATTCAGTCATGAGAGATTTTTCCTGACGTGACGGGTTGCTCGTCGGCAACAGCAACGGGCGGGTACAGCGGGCGAAGATGATCCACATACAGGGCAGTGGCGCCTGCAACTGCTGCGGGCATGATGAACAGATTGACGATGGGGATGGCGCTCAGTATGGCGACACCCGAGCCAAAGCCGAGCGCCAGTTGGCGGCGCTGTTTCAGCACCCCACGCACGTCACGAAACAGTGCGCCATGATTGCCCAATGGATAGTCCAGATATTCCAGCGCGAACATCCAGGCGCCGAACAGGAATATCAGCAGCGGCGCAATCAGATTGATGACGGGAATGAACTGCAACAGCAGCAAGGGCAGCAGGCAAATTGCCAGATAGAGCAGTTTTGACAGCTCCGAGGCCATCAATCGGGGGACGCTGCGCGCCAGTGTCAGCCACGACGGGTCTGTCGAGATTCTGCGTCCGGTGAGATGAGCTTCCACGCGTTCGGCCAGCAATCCGTTGAAGGGTGCTCCGATGAGGTTGGCGAGCAGTGTGAACAGAAAGGCCATGGCGACGAACATGAGCAGTCCCAGAATCCAGCGCAGCAGGCCTTCCAGGGCGTGGATGATCCACCAGTCAGGCAATGATGACAGGAATGTCCATGATTGCAGCCAGTCGCTGGCCCAGCTGTAGAGCCCCCAGCCGAGTGCGCCGAACACCAGAAAGTTGATCAGCAGGGGCATCCAGACGAAGCGTCGCAGGCCGGGGGTGCGCATCAGGCACCATCCGGTGGCGATATAGCCGAGTGCCTGTGTAGGTCCAATGGGTTTCATGCCATGAGCATAGCTGCTGTGCAGGCTGTTGTGAGCAACGTAAAGACAGTACAATACCCATTCCACGACAGGTGATGCCCAGGGCGGCACCTGACATGTCTTCTCAACGGCCCATTGCCCGAAACGCTCACAATTCTATGCGTCTGAGCCGTATCAAGATCGCCGGATTCAAATCCTTCGTCGACCCCACCGATATCAAGCTTCTCAGTCCGCTGGTCGGCATTGTCGGGCCTAACGGTTGCGGCAAGTCGAATACCATCGACGCTGTGCGCTGGGTCATGGGGGAGTCCTCTGCCAAGCATCTGCGTGGCGAATCCATGGACGATGTCATCTTCGTCGGTTCCAGCTCCCGCAAGCCGGTAGGCCAGGCGTCGGTCGAGCTGGTATTCGACAACGCGGATGGTTCGCTGGGTGGCGAGTATGCGCAATACGCCGAGATCTCCATTCGCCGTGAGGTGAGTCGCGACGGGCAGTCCAAGTACGCACTCAACAATGTGCGTTGCCGACGCCGCGATATTCGTGACATCTTTCTGGGAACCGGATTGGGCCCGCGCAGCTACGCGATCATCGAACAGGGCATGATTTCACGGCTGATCGAAGCCAAACCCGAAGACTTGCGGGTCTTTCTGGAAGAGGCAGCCGGGATTTCCAAGTACAAGGAGCGGCGCAAGGAGACCGAAACCCGTATCCGCCACACCCGCGACAATCTGGATCGGCTCGATGATCTGCGCGAGGAAGTGGACAAGCAGCTGGCTCATCTGAAGCGCCAGGCCAGTACGGCTGAACGCTATCAGCGCCTCAAGGCCGAGGAGCGCCAGAAGCGCGGCGAGCTGCTGGTGCTCAGGCGCCGCGAGTTCGAGCAGTCCCGTGATCAGCAGGCGCTCAAGACCAGCGAGCTGGAAACGGAACTCGAGAGCGTGATGGCAGAATTGCGCGCAGCCGAGAGTTCCATCGAGCTGGCGCGTGCCCAGCAGAGTGAGGCCTCCGAGAGTTTCTCGACGGTACAGGCGGAGTTCTATCGCATCGGTGGTGAGGTTGCTCGCATCGAGCAGACCATCGAGCACACGCGGGAAACCCGTCATCAGCAAAGCCGGGAGCTGGCCGAGGTCGACAAGTCGCTGGCCGAGTCACTGACTCATTTGCGCGACGATACCGCTCGCATTGCCGAGATTGCCGAGACGCTGGAGAATGATCAGCCGGCCTTCGACATGTTGCAGGATAGCCAGAAACATTCAGCCGAGCTGCTGCTGCGGGCCGAGACCGAGCTGCAGGAATGGCAGGCCCGCAACGATGCCTTCAACCGGCGTTTCTCCGAAGCCTCGCAGACCGCACAGGTCGAGAAATCCCGCATCGAGCAGTTCGAACGCAGTCTGGCCGGTGCCGATACCCGTCTGACGCGGCTGCGGGAAGAGCGCCAGGGACTGGATATGGCGCCCCTGCACGAGAAGATCGAAGAATCTCTCGAGCTGCAGGTGGAAGCTGCGGACGAGGAACAACGCCTGCAGGAATCACTGAGCCTGGCCAGTGAAAAGCAGCAGGTGCAGAAGGAGAGCATCCGTGAGCGGCGCGAAAAGCTGGACAAGGCGCGTTCGCGTGTGCAGTCCGGCCTGGGGCGGCTGGCCTCTCTGGAAGCGTTGCAACAGGCGGCTCTGGAACCGGACAGCAGTGTCAAGGACAGCTGGTTGCAGACCAACGAGCTTGGCAATCTGCCGCGTCTGGCGCAGGGAATCACCGCTGATGCCGGTTGGGAACGGGCGGTCGAACTGGTACTCGGGCCGCATCTGGAAGCGGTATGTGTGGATGGTGATGCCATCATCGAGCGCTGCCTGCACGATATGCCCGATGCGCAATTGACGCTGATCAACGCCTCCATGGGCAATGGAACTGCACCCGCCGGCACACTGGCCAGCAAGGTCAGTGGGGAACTGCCGCTGGCAGATTTGCTGGCCGGTGTGCTGATTGCCGAGGACCTGGCCGATGCGCTGCGTGTTCGTGCCAGCCTGCAACCGGGTCAGTCCGTGGTGACACGTGATGGTCTCTGGATGGGTGCCTCCTGGCTGCGCGTGGCGCGTGGCGATGCGCAGGACAGTGTGCTGCTGCGGGCTACGGAAATCACCGAATTGAAGAGCGAACTGGCCGAGCTTGATACCCAGGTTGCACAGCTGAGTGAAGAACTCGATGAGCTCAGTCAGCAGCAGGACGAGCTGGAAACCCGGCGCGAGACGCTGCTGCATGCCTTCAACGACGCCGTGCGCAATCATTCGCAGATCAGCTCGACCATTGCAGCCGATCGGCAACGACTGGAGCAGGGTGACAGACGCATCCGCACGCTGGATGAGGAAATTGCAGAGATCGAGCAGGCGCGCGAACAGGAAGCCTATCAACTGGAGGATGCTGCCGGACGCAAGCTGGAAGCCGTCGAGTTGCTGGCCGAGCTGGAGCAGGAAAAGGCGCGTATCAGCGAAGAGCAGGAAAACCTCAGGGCCAATCTGCAGAAGGCGCGTGAGCAGCGTGATGCGGATCGCGATGCCGGGCAGGAGCTGGCCATTCGGGTGGAATCGATGCGCAGTGCGCGCAAGGCGACAGAACAGAACCTGATGCGCATGCAGGAGCGCATCCGGCAGTTGACCGAACGTCAGACCACGCTCAATGCCATGCTCGCCAGCGAAGATGATGAAGATCCGCTTGTGGCACTGGAAGCCGGCCTGCAGCAGCATCTTGCCGACAAGTCAGCCAGCGAAGCATCACTGCGTACGGCTCGTGATCAGCTCAACGGCATCGAGCAGCGATTACGCGAGCATGAGCAGGCCCGGCAGCGTCATGATGTGCGCTCACAGGCGGTGCGTGAAAAGGTCCATAGCCAGATCATGTCCGCGCAGGAAGTGGTCGTCAGGCTCAAGACGCTCGACGAGCAGTTGGCCGAGCACGATTACAAGGTCAGCGAGATTCTCGAGAACCTCAGTGAAGAGGCGAACGTCACGGATTGGGCTGCCGAGCTGGAAAAACTGGAAAGACAGATTCAGCGACTGGGTCCCATCAATCTGGCCGCCATCGACGAACTGGCCGAACAGAGCCAGCGCAAGCAATATCTGGATGAGCAGCATCTGGATGTGACCGAGGCGCTGGCGACTCTCGAGCGAGCCATTGCCAAGATCGATCGGGAAACCCGGTCGCGCTTCAAGGATACCTTCGACAAGGTCAATGCCAAGGTGGAAGAGTTCTTTCCGCGGCTGTTTGGCGGCGGACATGGTTCTCTGCAGATGACCGGCGATGATCTGCTCAGCACCGGAGTGAGCGTCAACGCACAGCCTCCCGGCAAGCGGGTGAGTAACATACAGCTATTGTCCGGTGGTGAGAAAGCGTTGACGGCAGTTGCACTGGTTTTTGCGTTTTTCGAGCTGAATCCGTCGCCTTTCTGCATGCTTGACGAAGTGGATGCACCGCTGGATGACGCCAATGTCGGTCGCTTTTGCGAACTGGTCAAAGAAATGTCAGAGCGTGTACAATTTATCTTTATCACTCATAACAAAGTGACCATGGAGATGGCGCAGCAACTGATGGGCGTCACGATGAACGAGCCGGGCGTGTCGCGTCTGGTAGCTGTAGACGTAAACGAGGCTGTTGAACTGGCTGGTGTCTGATGACACCTGCGGTTTGATCAGCTGACAATCAGACTCTCCGACAAGTCACATCTGTTCCGAACGAGGTAACGCCCTGTGGAAAATCTACGCTGGATCCTGATAGCTGCTGGCGTCGCCATTCTGGTGCTGCTGTATTTCTCCGGAAAACCACGCCGTGGTTCGGACAATGCCGCACGACGCTCTCGTCACGACGAGGACAGCGAAATGGACATGGGCGCTCATGCCGGCCTCGGTGGTCGCGGCGTCGCTGATCACGATCCTCTGCTGGGAGAAGCCGGACTGGATGATCCCTATCAAGTGTTCAATGATACTGGCGATGATGACTTTGCCCGCCCGGCGGGTCCGGCATCGACGGCTGACCTGAGTCGTGGACCCGCTCCCGACTATGAGTTCGATGAACTGGACGGCATGGGTGCCAACGGCGCAGGTTCGGGGTTCAGCAGCTTTTCGCAGAAGCTCGAAGCCTTCAGCGAGATGCTGTCGCCCAAGCGTCGCAAGCTGGTAGCCGAGTCCGAACCTGCCGATCTGGACGAACAGACTGCCGATGACCCCAAGTACGCGCAGAAGATCGTCACCCTGCATGTGGTAGCGGCTCCCAATACCGTGCTCTCCGGCGAAGATCTGCTGAGTGTGTTCGAACGTCGCGGTTATCACTTTGGCGACATGAACATCTTTCACTCGATGCATGAAGGCTCGACGGTTTTCTCGGTCGCCAAGATGATCGAGCCCGGCTATTTCGATATCAACGATCTCGAGAGTTTTCAGACACCGGGTATCACCCTGATTCTGCAACTGCCCGGACCGGTACCTGCCGACGTGGCCTTTGCCGTGCTGGTCAGCGAGGCATATGAAATCGCAGAAGAGCTCAATGCCACAGTACTGGACGAGCAGCACAGTACGCTGACCAAGCAGACCGTGCAGCATTTGAAGGAAGGCATCTACGAGTACATGCATCGTCAGAAGTACTTCGGTACTGTGTCCTCCTGATGTGAGTAGTCCGGCCAGCCGTGCAGCTCAGCTGCACACATTACTGCACGATTATTCCCATCGCTATTACGTCCTCGACGATCCGAGCGTCAGCGATGCAGAGTACGACACGCTGTTTCGCGAACTGCAGGCTCTGGAAGAGGCACATCCGGAGCTGCAGACGCCGGACTCTCCTACCCAGCGGGTAGGGGCTCCTCCGCTTGAGGGGTTCGAGTCGGTCGAGCATGCCGTGCCCATGCTGTCTCTGGGCAACGCCTTTTCGCGTGAAGAGCTCAACGAGTTCGATCGACGGGTGCGTGAGCGTCTGGAGCTTGATGAGGCTGCCGTGCAGTACGTGGCAGAGCCCAAGCTGGATGGTCTGGCAATCAGCCTGCGTTACGAGAACGGCATCTTCGTGCAGGGCGCGACACGCGGTGATGGCCGCAGCGGCGAGAATGTCACCGAAAATCTGCGCACCATCGAGATGATTCCACTGCGACTGCGCACGGACAAGCCGCCGGCCGTGTTCGAGGCTCGCGGTGAAGTGTTCATGTCACACAGTGCCTTCGCATCGCTGAATGCCGCCATGCTGGAGGCAGGCAAGCCTGCCTTCGTCAACCCGCGCAATGCAGCGGCCGGCAGTCTGCGGCAGCTTGATTCGCGCAAGACGGCCGAGCGGCGCCTGTCCATCAATCTGTATGGCCTGGGGGAGTTACAGGGCATTGATACACCGCCATCCCAGATGGCTGCGCTGGAGCTGCTGGCCGAGCTGGGTTTCCCGGTAAATCCGGAAATCCGGCGTTGCGACGGCATCGATGCCTGTTATGAATTCTACGAGTCCATCCAGTTGAAGCGCGCCGAGCTGGGCTACGAGATAGACGGCGTCGTCTTCAAGGTGGACAGCCTTGCCGAACAGCGCGAGCTCGGGTTTGTCTCACGTGCGCCACGCTGGGCCATCGCGCAGAAATTTCCTGCCGAAGAGGCCGAGACCGTCATTGACAGTGTCGAGTTTCAGGTTGGCCGCACGGGGGCTCTGACGCCCGTGGCCAGACTGGTGCCGGTGTTCGTTGGCGGTGTGACCGTCAGCAACGCCACCTTGCACAACATGGATGAAATCGCCCGCAAGGACATCATGATCGGTGACACGGTCATCGTGCGCCGGGCTGGCGATGTCATACCGGAGGTCGCCAGAGTGGTGCTGGACAAGCGCGGCCCCGACTCCAGAGCCATCGAGTTGCCATCCAGCTGCCCTGTGTGTGGTTCGCCGGTGGTCAATACCGGTAATGAGGTGAAGGCACGCTGTACCGGTGGTCTGCAATGTGCAGCCCAGCGGCGCGAGGCGATCAAGCATTTTGCCTCGCGCCGTGCCATGGATATCGACGGGCTGGGGGACAAGCTTGTAGAACAGCTGGCTGATGCGGGACTGATCGAAACCGTGGCAGACCTCTACACGCTGAGCGCCGAGCAACTGCAGAGTCTGCCGCGCCTGGGAGAGAAGTCGGCGACCAATCTGATCAATGCAATCGACAAGTCACGTCATGCAACTCTGGCACGATTTCTCTTTGCCTTGGGTATTCGTGATATCGGCGAGACGGGCGCCGCCTTGCTGGCCAACCAGTTCGGCTCGCTGGACGCCCTGATGCAGGCCAGCGAGGAAGAGCTGACGCGTATCGACGACATCGGTCCGATCGCTGCCAACAGCATTCTGACGTTCTTTGCCAACCCGGATAACCGGGCTGTGGTCGATGCCTTGCTGGCCTCGGGTATCGAGCTGCCTGCAGCGGCCTCGGCTGAAGTGGGCACCGTGCTGAGCGGCAAGACCTATGTGTTGACAGGTACCATGAGCAACTTCAGTCGTGATGATGCCAAGAAGCGCCTGCAGCAGCTGGGCGCCAAGGTCAGTGGCAGTGTGTCGAGCAAGACAACCGCCGTTTTTGCCGGAGAATCGCCCGGTTCGAAAGTGACCAAAGCCGAATCCCTGAACGTACCCGTACTGGACGAAACTGCCTTGCAGGCATTGCTGGACTCACCGGAAGCAGACCCAACATGATTTCATTATCCGTCAACGGCGCTGCCGGCCGCATGGGCCGTCAACTGCTGGCAGCCATCGATGAACGCGATGACGCCCGAATCGGCGCGGCTGCCGATGCTCCGGGGCAGGCTTGCATTGGTGTGGACACCAGCGTGCTTGCGGGCGGGTCACCCAGCGGTGTGCAGGTCGCTGACACTGTTGCCGCTCTTGCCGCAGGCAGCGATGTGATCATCGATTTCACGGCGCCGAGCGTGTCGCTGGCTCTGCTGGATTCCTTGCAGGGGCAGGACACACGGGTCGTGATCGGCACCACCGGATTCTCTGCCGAGCAGGTGGCACAGTTGCATGAACATGCCTTGCAACGCCCGATTCTGTTCGCACCCAATTACAGTGTCGGCGTGACCGTCACCCTGTCGCTGTTGCAACAGGCAGCCAAGGCCTTTGGCGATGACTATGATGTCGAGATCATCGAGGCCCATCATCGTCACAAGGTGGATGCGCCATCGGGTACCGCCTTGAAGATGGGTGAGGTGGTGGCCGATGCTCTGGGGCGTGATCTGTCCAGCTGTGCGGTCTATGGCCGTGAAGGTATCACCGGGGCTCGCGACACCCAGACCATCGGTTTTGAAACCATCCGGGCCGGAGATATCATCGGCGAGCACACCGTGCTGTTTGCAGGGGCAGGCGAGCGCATCGAAATTACCCACAAGGCAACCGATCGCATGACCTTTGCCCGGGGCGCTGTTCGTGGTGCGGTATGGCTCGCCTCGCAGCCTGCCGGGCTGTACGACATGACCCATGTGCTGGGCCTGAACGATCAGTAAGGCAGGTTTGTTCATCAGACAGTCCTGTCAGCGACTTGTCGAGGCATATTCTGGGCCGCAAAGGCCCGCAATCCTCTACAATTGGCGCCAGTCAGGCGCTTCCGGGGCGCGAGCAGTGTGATCGGGGCCGTCAGGGCTGTTGTTGACCATCAATTCAAGGAGAGTATCGTGACGTTTGCAGTGGTATTTCCCGGACAGGGCGCGCAGAGTGTCGGCATGCTGGCTGAGCTTGCCGCTGAACATGCAGTCGTCCAGCAGACCTTCGCTGAAGCTTCCGAGTCCCTGGGAAGGGATTTGTGGGAGATGGCACAGACAGGTCCGGCGGAAGTGCTGAGCGATACCCGCATTACCCAACCACTGATGTTCACCTCGGGTGTGGCTGTGTGGCGCGTTCTGAGCGAGTGCGGATTGCCGGCTCCGGGCGCATTTGCCGGGCATAGCCTGGGTGAGTTCGCTGCCATGGTGGCATCAGGTGCACTGTCATTCTCGGATGGCCTGACACTGGTTCAGCGTCGCGCCGAACTGATGGCGGCAGCGGTCCCGGAAGGCGAAGGTGGCATGGCGGCCTTGATCGGCATGGGTGATGAGGCTGTGGTCGAGCTGTGTGCCTCGATCAGTGGCGAGCGCATCAGTGAGGCAGTGAACTTCAATGCACCGGGTCAGGTTGCCATCTCCGGACACCTTGATGCACTGCAGAAGACCGTCGATACGGCACGTGAGCAAGGCTGTCGCAAGGCGCTGATGCTGGCTGTGAGCGTGCCTAATCATTCATCCCTGATGAAGGATGCGGGTCTGGAGCTTGCCAAGACAATAGATACCCTGAAGTTCTCCGACCCTTCCGCACCGCTGGTACAGAATGCAACAGCGGCCGCGGCCCCTGATCTGGAAACCCTGCTGGGACATCTGAAGGCACATGTCTACAACCCGGTCTACTGGACCCGGACCGTGGAAACGCTGCGCGATGTGCACGGAGTGAGTACCATCATCGAAGCGGGTCCGGGCAAGGTGCTGACCGGTCTGGGCAAGCGCATTGACCGATCACTGCCGACCTTGCCTGTGGACTCACCGGCAACCTTGGCGGCAGCGCTGGAAGCCGTGGGCGTGACGGCGGCCTGAAGGTCGCAACTCGACGATACGTGAAACCGATACGGAAGAGCAGACATTGACTGAATCAATTCTTGAAAATCAGGTAGCGCTGGTCACCGGCGCGAGCCGTGGCATCGGTGCCGCCATCAGCGACCTGCTGGGTGCCAATGGCGCCACGGTCATCGGTACCGCGACCTCCGAGAAGGGCGCGGAGGCCATCAGCGCCCGCTTCGCAGCAGCGGGCATCAAGGGTAGCGGCCTGTGCCTGGATGTGACCGATGCCGAGAAGACAGAGGCGGCCATCAAGCAGATCACCGATACTCACGGCTCCATCTCCATCCTGGTGAACAACGCCGGTATCACACGTGACAATCTCTTCATGCGCATGAAGGACAGCGAGTGGGATGAGGTCATTGCCACCAATCTGACGAGCGTCTATCGGCTGTGCCGACTGGTCGTCAAGCCCATGGTGAAGGCGCGAGGTGGGCGAATCATCAACATCAGCTCGGTAGTCGGAATTACAGGTAACGCCGGGCAAGTGAATTATTCAGCATCCAAGGCAGGTGTTCTGGGCATGACCAAATCGCTGGCTCGCGAGCTGGGATCACGCTCCATCACCATCAACGCAGTGGCGCCCGGGTTCATCGAGTCCGACATGACCAATGCCTTGCCCGAGGAGCAGAAAGACAAACTCAAGGGCGAAATCGCTCTCGGACGACTGGGAACGCCTGACGATATTGCTCAGACGTGCCTGTTTCTCGCATCACCTGCGGCGTCCTATATCACTGGTCAAACCATCAGCGTCAACGGTGGCATGGTCATGACGTGAACCGCATGGGATGGTTACGTCCCTTGCGATTGCCCGGCCCGCAGGCGGCTCGGAATTCAGGTCATGGTTGAGTCCGCTGGCGGATTCAGGCAATGTACCTGTAGTATTCAGAAATTCCTGCGTTGTTTATCCTCAGCTAGTCCCTATTGTCACAAGAAGAATTTGCGTAAGAGTTGGCACGTTCCGGTGTAACTCACTACAATGGTGGTACGGCTGAGGCCGCTTAATTTTTTTCGGAGGTTTATCCCACAATGAGCAGTATTGACGAACGCGTCAAAAAGATAGTCGTAGAGCAGCTTG
>CBDUIJ010000094.1:0-17154 GCA_965367215.1 uncultured Granulosicoccus sp. | reverse complement strand
GCCGATCCCGTAGCAGCAGCCAAGGAACGGGAAATCTCCCTCGGTGATCTGCGGCATCAGGCCCAATACTGCAGACTCTATGGTCCTGTCCGCGTCCGACTTCTTGTCCTCGGAATCACTGACACAGCCCGGACCACCGCCCACGATGACGCCACTGTAGTCATCCAGCGACAGACCTTCAGGCAGAGCTTCCTGATCGAGCCGGATGCGGCAGGCATCCTCGATGGACAAACCGCTCTTGTCGAGAATCGCGGCAAACTCGTCATCCGACGCGGTTGTCTCAGGACGCAGTTGCAGTATCAGGAATGGCTTCATGGGCGTTTTTCGATGAGCGAACAAAGACTGGCAATCAGGCTTCATTCTACCCTCGAATCGTCACCTGTCGGCTTTATTGCAAGGCCTGGAAGGCCTTCGACAGGTGACCACATTGTACAAACGAGCTGTGCTGCCGTAACAGCACAGCAACGTCTTTCCCTACTTGATCAAGCCGACTTGCCTGCTGAACTCTATATGGCTGTTGACCAGAGCTTCCGCCTGGGGCGTTCTGCTCGCCCATTTGTCCCAGGCAGCCTGCGATGCCTTTCTGAATGTGTCACGATCTTCGGCTGACCAGTTGTGGATTTCCACGCCTTCGGAAGGGAGTTCTGCCAATGCGATGCCATCATCGACCAACACTCTCATCATCAGATCCATGGCCAGATTCTTCTGCGCGATGGTCATGATTTTCTGTTGTCGCTCAGTCATCTTTTCCCACACCTTGGTACTGCATGCAAGGTGATCTGCAGACATGGAGTGGAATCCCGGAAAGGTCGTATACTTTGCAATGTCGTAGATTCCCAGGCCTCTGTTGACAGAGATGGACGCCGCATCGGCACCGTCGATTATCCGGGTTTCAAGTGCGGTAAAGATCTCCGTAAAATCCATCACGACTGGCTTGGCCCCCAGAGAGGCGAATATCTCGGACTCCATGCCGGGAGGAGATCGAAACTTGAAACCGTCAAGATCTTCGATACCACGAAGAGGCCGAATCGAACTCAATGATTCCTGCCCACCGACATGCGCGCCGATATAGGTCATGCCATAAGTCGCGTAAAGCTCGTTGATGGCCTCTTTACCGCCGCCTTCGTTCACCCAGGTGTGATACTGGAGGGGTGTGTCATAGCCGCCCATCGTATCGGCAACAAACTGAAATGCCGGATCCTTGCCGGTCTGATAACTGCCATTGGTCATGTCACAATCAAGAATACCGGTGGTAGCAGCGTCAAAAGTCTCTGCCGACTTGACGACAGCGGAGGAGTAGAACATTTCGATCTCGATGTCACCACCTGACATGAGCTCGACATTGTCCACAAATTCCTTTATCACGGTGCCATAGGTGGATTCCATGGCGTGATGGTTCTGAATTCGCAGCTTGATCAGCGGATCAGCCATGACCGACGTGACGCAGAGACCTGACAAGACCGTGCCTGCCAGTACATATTTCAGTGGTGTATACATGGTGTTATCGCTATTCCTTCCTGTTGTTGGTAGACGCCACAGGGTTTCCATCAACTTCCCATGGAGCATCAATGAATGCCTGTCATCCCGACCCCTCGGACGCATGCATCCGGGTATCTGGCGTGGCAGTGCCGATGATCAACAGTAGCCGAGGCTTGACACAGACAGGTGTCTCGACAAGCTTCGAAGAAAAACAGTTTGCATCCATTTTTCCCGTGTCCAGATTCGATCAGACACCCTAGACCATCCTTGCAGTATTGATGAGCAAGCCATCGGACATCTGGTATTGTTGACTATCTGCCGCCACTTCATGCTCTTGCAGGCTGACCATGCTCTTGAAGGAGAAACGTATTCAAGATCATGGGGACCTGCTATTTTTTGCATATCGAATGGCCGTGCCAGCATGCCATGGCACTTGATCATTTGCAAGAATTATCAAGTGATCAAGGACACTGCCGCTTCGGGGCGCAGTTGCAGTATGTCAGCGGCCTTCAGGCCTTGACCCGCTCCATCTTCGCATCGTACAACGGCGCCAGTGTCACCTTGCAGGCAACACGCTCGGTAGCCACTTCCAGCTCGTAGTCGCCTGTGAGCACGAAGTCCCGATCCACCCCATCATCCGCACGCACATAGCCCATGCCGATCGATTGCTGCAAGGTGTGACCGAAGCCTGCCGAACTCAGCCAGCCGACGCGCACACCGTTGCGATAGATCGTCTCTCTGCCAGACAGGATCACATCAGCATCGGTCACGAAGGTTGCCAGGCGCTTCCTGACGCCTTCCTTCTGCTGTTTTTCAGCTGCGGCTCGCCCACGAAAATCGATATCGGTTTTCAGCTTCAGAGCCCAGCCTAGTCCGGCCTCCATCGGAGTATGGTCCGGGCCGATATCCGCACCCCAGGCACGATAGCCTTTCTCCAGTCGCAATGTTTCCATGGCGCGATAACCGGCATTGCGCAAACCGAACTCCCTGCCCGCCTCCTGCAACGCTGCGTAGACCGTGCTGGCGTATTCCACCGGCAAATGCAACTCCCAGCCCAGTTCCCCTACATAGGTGACACGCAACGCTTTTACCGGACAACCCGCGATACCGATGGTCTGTGCGGTGGCAAAGGCGAAGGCCTCATTGGAGACATCGGCACGCGTCAACTTCTGCAGCACCTTGCGTGCCTGAGGCCCCATCAGCGAAAGCACCGCATAGGCGGACGTGACGTCTACCAGCTGTGCATTCATGTCAGCTGGAATATTGCGCGATATCCAGTCGAAATCATGGGTGGCAAAGCCGGTCCCCGTCACGATGTAGTATTCATTCTCCGACTCACGAACGCAGGTCAGATCGCATTCGATGCCGCCGTGATCATTGAGCATTTGCGTGTAGACAAGAGAGCCGACCGGCCTGGCTACATCATTGGCCGCAATCCAGCCCAGTGCGGCCTCCGCATCGGGTCCCTTGAGTACGAACTTGGCAAAGGATGTCTGGTCGAACAGAACAACCGCTTCGCGCGCCGCACGATGTTCACGCCCGACGGCATCGTGCCAGTTGGGACGCTGAAAGGAATACACATCGTGCTGGGCTTCACCCGCACTGGTGTCGGCAAACCAGTTGGGACGCTCCCAGCCCAGTTTCTCACCGAAGACCGCACCATCGTCCTTCAACACATCGTAAAGCGGTGACTTGCGACAGGGCCGGCCACTATCGTGCTCCTCGGAAGGCCAGGCCATGGTGTAGTGCTTGCCGTAGGCCTCTATCGTACGCGTGCGCACCCAGTCCGTATCAAAATGCGGGCGACCAAAGCGACGGATGTCTACCGGCCACAGATCGAACGGCGGTTCGCCCTTGGCAACCCATTCAGCCAGAGCCATGCCGGCACCACCGCCAGCCGCAATGCCGTAGGCGTTGAAACCGGCACCGACGAAGAAGTTCGGCAGCTCCGGCGCCTCACCCAGAATGAAGTTGCCATCGGGCGTGAAACTCTCCGGACCATTGACCAGCTCTCGAACACCGGCGGTCTGCAGTGCCGGCACACGTTCCAGCGAGAGCCCCATGATGGGTTCGAAATGATCGTAGTTGCTGTCCAGCAGGGAATAATGAAATCCACTGGGGATCCCGTCTTCCGCCCAGGGAATCGGATTCGGTTCGTAGCCACCCATGACCAGACCGCCTACCTCCTCCTTGTAGTAAGTGAGTCGATCAGGGTCACGCAAGGTGGGCAGATCGGAAGGCACGCCCTCGATTTTCTCGGTGATCATGTACTGGTGCTGCATCGACACCAGCGGCACATTGACCCCCACGCGCCTTGCAAACTCCCGAGTCCACTGACCACAACAGGCCACCACGATGGGCGTTTCGATATAGCCCTTCTCGGTTTCCAGTCCCTTGATCACACCCTTCTGTACATCCACTGACAATACCTTGGTGTCTTCGAAGATACGCGCGCCAGCCATGCGGGCACCCTTGGCCAGAGACTGGGTGATATCCGAGGGGTTGGCCTGACCGTCCGTTGGCAGAAAGGCGGCACCCACCACATCGTCGATGGTCATCAGCGGCCACAGGTCCAGAGCCTCCTTTGGTGTGAGCAACTGCATGTCCAGACCGAAGGAATGAGCGGTGGTGGCCTGTCGCTTGACTTCGGTCCAGCGCTCTTCATTGCAGGCCAGACGCAGACCGCCATTCATCTTCCAGCCGGTTGCCTGCCCGGTTTCCTGCTCCAGCTTGTCGTAGAGCTCCACCGAGTAGCCGAGCAATTGCGTGATGTTGGCGCTGGAGCGCAGCTGGCCGACCAGGCCTGCTGCATGAAAGGTGGTGCCGGAGGTCAGCTTCTTGCGTTCGAGCAGAACCACATCCCAGCCAAGCCTGGCCAGGTGGTAGGCCGTCGAACAGCCCACTATTCCACCGCCGACGATGACTGCCTTCGCAGTTGTCGGGAAATCTGTCATGTCGTGCCTCTCGAGGATTGGGTGTCGGCAAAGGCCTGCCGGTAGCGAGCCAGGTTTTCCGCGGTATAGGCGGTGTAGTCGAAGTCGATACGTGAAGAAATTTCCGAGACCATGCTCCACAAGGTCTCGCGCAACAATGACGCACATTTCATCGCGGCATAGCGCTGCAGGAATTGCGTGTCGGGCTTGTGCCCGAGATAGGTTTCGAGCATGTGCTGCTCCAGCTCGACCGGCAAAGCTGCATTGCTGGCCAGACCACCCAGGTCGAACAGCGGCGAATTGAAGCCGCCGTACTCCCAATCGATCAGCCAGTAACGCTCCTCGCTGCGAAGAATATTGGCCGGCAGCAGATCATTGTGCCCCAGTACCAGCTCGATTTTCCCGACAGTCGCTTCCAGTTGCTTCGCCTCGGCAGCCAGACCGGCCAGCAGGGGCTTGTGCTGCGAGCCATGCTCGTGCAGATACGCCGAGTAGTCGCGTAATACGTGAAACACCCAGAAGGCGAGCACGGGGCCACGCAGGAATCGTGGCAACTCGGTATGCACGCGCCGCATCAGCAAGGTCACATCACTCAGTACGTCGGGATCGTGCAAGTCGGTTTCGGACAACGGCAAGCCATCGACAAATCTCAGCACCATCACACCCTTCTCCACATGGTGTATCCCGGGCGAGATACCCGCCAGTTCGGCAGCGCGACTGATGGCAAGCTCGTTGAATCGCATCACGCCATGCTCGGGAATATCCTCGCCCAGCCTGACGACATAATTACAACCCTGATCGCTCACTCGCAGGTTGATATTGGTGATGCCCCCATCCAGCGGCTCGATGTCCGTGGGCGCTTTCCAGCAAGACAGTTGGCGGACACGATCGATGACCTTTTCCGTTGTCAGATCCTGTGTATTCATTCAAGCCCCAACCTCTGTTGCGAGCGGCGCGCCAGAGCCGCGACGATACGATCAGCCATGATGGCAATGAAGGCGACCGAGAGGCCGGCGATGATGCCCTGCCCGGTATTGGCCTTGGTCAATGCGATATAGACTTCCTGCCCCAGATCCCGTGTGCCCACCAGTGCCGTGATCACCAGCATCGACAGGGCCAGCATGATGGTCTGATTCAGCCCCAGCAACAGGGAGGGTGTTGCCAGCGGAAACTTGATACGCCACAACACTTGACGAGAGGTACAACCGGACACCTTGCCCGCCTCGATCATTTCGGTGTCGATTGACCGGATACCGTGAGCCGCATAACGCACCGCCGGTGCCAGTGCATACAGGACAACCGCAATCATGGCGGAGAAGTCCCCGACCCGAAACAGCATGACCACGGGGATCAGATAAACGAAGCTGGGCAGCGTCTGCAGGGTATCGATGAAAGTTCCGATGATGGAATTGGCCCGTGCGCTCTGCCCCGCCCAGACACCCAGAGGGATACCGATGAGGCTGGCCAGCAACACCGATACCGCGCACAGATAGACTGTCACCATGGATTTGGCCCAGAGACCGTTCCAGGCCAGGAAGAATGTCATCAGGGTACACATCAGCGCCAGCCGCCACCCACCGATACGCCAGCCGACCAGCCCCATGGCGATGATGCCCCAGGCCCAGGGAATGCCGCCGAAGAAACGCTTCACCGGCAGTAGCAGCACTGTCAGCAGAACGGTCTTCATCGCTTCCAGTTCATCGAAGAAGTTGACGTTGATCCACTCCATGCCGGCGGCCCAGTAACGGCTGGTAGACAGCGTGTAATCATCGGGGTAACTCTGCACAAAGGGCCAGAATTTCCCGAGCACGGTTGTCAGCAGCAGTACGACCAGTACGGTGCTCAGCAATGGGTGGCGTTGATGAAACGGAACACTCTTGATGAATCGTTGCCTGACATTGCGGGTGGCAAAGGCCTGACTGACCCGATCCAGCGCAATGGCCATGACCACGATAGCCAGACCCGCCTCGATACCACCACCGATGTCCAGGCGCCGTAGTGCGGTCAGTACGTCATAGCCCAGTCCACCAGCGCCGATCATGGAGGCAATGATGACCATGTTCAGCGACAGCATGATCACCTGATTCACACCGACCATCAGGGATGGCATGGCCGTCGGAATACACACCTTCCACAACAACTGCCGCTGTGTACAGCCCATCATGCGCCCGGCCTCGATGATGTCTTCCGGCACCGACTTCAGAGCAACGGTAGACACTCTCACCATGGGAGGCATGGCGTAGATGACGGTCGCCACCAGCGCCGAGACGGGGCCGAAACCGAACAGAAAGAGAATGGGTACCAGATAGGCAAACACCGGTACGGTCTGCATCAGATCCAGCAGAGGCCGAAGGATACGCTCGGCCACCGGCACGCGATAGGAAAGAATACCCAGCAACAGACCACCGCCGACGCCGATGGGCACGGCGATCGCGACAGATGCCAGCGTGACCATTGCACTTTGCCATTGTCCGAACAGGGCCAGATAGAGAAAACAGCCACCGGCCAGCAGAGCCAGTCTTGTGTTTCTGGCGTAGGCGGCAATGGCCATTGCCATGACAATGATGGCTATCCAGCTCAGTGGCGGGACCTGTTGCACGGCCTGTTGACCGATGCCTGTCGAAAACCCATCGATCAGCAGAGAGCGCACCCAGTCATACGGAGCCTCTATCAAGGCGGAGAGAAACCGGGTGAACTGCTGGAAGGTAAACCAGCCGAAACTGGCCTCCTCCACCAGCCAGCTCATGAGCCGGGATATGACGGTGTCCAGCTGCAATTCGTACTGCTTGGGGAAACGAATGATCCAGCGTGCATCCAGCGCCTTGTACAGCGCAAAGGACCACTGCGAGAGCCCCCACGTCGTGACAAACAGCAACAGCCAGAACACCCAGCCCCGCTTGCGAGCCGTATCCTGAGCGTACGCCGGCGCCGGCAGAGACACCACTTCGCTCTGTCCTGCCGTGCCGCTCATGTCATGGTGCGCCCGATCATGACATCGATGACGGCCCGCGATGCCACCGTACCCATCGCCACACCTGCCTCATCGAGTACCTTGAAGGGTGCCGAGGCGGCCTCGACCTGATCGGCGGCTTCAGCCACCGTCATGGTGCCCGGCAATTCTCCTGCGTAGGCAGCCGCCGGGACCCCGGCACTCATGATCGAATGCAGACGCACGACCTTGGCTCTGGGGATGTGGCGCGTGAAGTCTTCGACATAGGATGTGGCAGGATGCAGCACCAGTTCTTCGGGTGTGGCAATCTGCTCGATCACGCCTTCCTTCATCACCGCGATGCGATCGGCCAGACGAATGGCTTCATCAAAATCATGAGTGATGAAGACAATGGTCTTGTGCAACATGGACTGAAGACGCAGGAATTCATCCTGCATTTCGCGACGAATCAGCGGGTCCAGCGCCGAGAAGGGTTCATCGAGAAACCACAGATCGGGTTCGACCACCAGGGAGCGTGCAATGCCGACGCGTTGCTGCTGCCCACCGGAGAGCTGACGTGGATAATAATCTTCCCTGCCCTGCAAACCGACGGTCTCGATCATCTCGCGTGCACGCGCTTCTCGCGTGCGCCGATCCACACCCTGGATTTCCAGCGGGAAGGCAGCATTTTCGAGTACGGTCAGGTGCGGCAGCAGAGCAAAATGCTGGAACACCATACCCATCTTGCGCCGGCGCAAATCGATCAGCTCGGCCTCACTCATTTCCAGCAGGTTGCGCCCTTCGAAGTGCACTTCACCGGCCGTGGGTTCTATCAGGCGCGACAGACAGCGCACCAGTGTGGACTTGCCGGAACCGGACAAGCCCATGATGACAAAGATCTCGCCTACCATGACCGACACAGACGTATTACGCACCGCCCCGACCATCCCGGCTTCGGCGAACTGACCCAGCGACGGTTTGTCTCCATGACGCGCCAGAAAGCCACCAGGATCGTCGCCGTAGATCTTCCAGACACCGCGGCAATCCAGCTTGATTCGTTGTGTCACCGGGTTCTCCGAAGAATATGACACGAAGGTTCATACCCGGCAGGCGACAAGCCTGTACCGGGTACCGTGTCCAAGGCATTCATGACTGAATGAGCCTGCGGATTACTGAATCCAGCCGCTCCAGGTCTCTTCATTGGCTGACAACCATCCGGCTACGGCATCATCCACCGACACCCCATCCAGATCCACCTGGGTAATCAACGCTCCCATGGCTTCATTATCGATATCGAATGCCTTGATGGCCGCTACTGCGCCAGGCCACTTTTCCTCGACGCCTGACCAGGCAACCTTCCAGATCGGACCCACCGGTTTGCCACAATCGTAAGCGGCATCCGGGTTCAGGCCGACAGAGGGGTCGTTGTAGCATTCAACGGAATACTCGGGGAATTCGATATAGCTGCCCTCGTATTTGGCTGGAGCCCAGTGAGGAGAATACAACCAAAGGACAATGGGAGCCTTGCGCTGATAAGCGGATTCGAGCTCGGCAAACAATGCAGCATCGGTACCTGCATGCACGACTTCGAAATCCAGTCCGAGTGCCTCTATACGCTCCTCATCAAAGCCACCCCAGGTGACCGGTGCACCGAGATAGCGCCCCAGTGGTGCCGTTTCCGGCGTGGCAAATTCTTCGGCGCAATCATTCATGGCCTGCCAATCGGGCAAACCAGGGCACAGCTCTTCCATGTAGCCCGGGTACCACCACTCTTCAATGGCTGTCATGCCACTCTCACCAAGGTTCACGACCTTGCCGGTACCCGTCGCCTCGTCCATGGCCTCCCGACCGGTGGTCTCCCAGATCTCCATGGCCACGTGCAAGTCGCCTGTCTTCAAGCCGGCGAACTGCGCGATGTAGTCGGCCTGCACGTATTCGATGTTGTAGCCCGCCTTCTGCAGGATCTCACCCATGATGGTCGTGGTGATGATCTGCCCGGTCCAGTCGTGTGTGGTCAGTTTTATCGGGTCTTGAGATTCCACATCTGCCAGTACTGCCGTACTCAACGCGGTCGAGAGCAAACCGACCGACAAGAGATTGATCACTTTCATGCGTACGTCTCCGTATAGCTGCGGTATGGCGCGCCTGCCGCAACCCCGTCTGAGCTGAACGCCGCGCCGGAATCAGTGTTGCCCAAAAAACCACACAATGCAACGCTGTTTATCTCCACAAGTCGAACATTGTGTGGCTTTTTACGTGATTCACCTGTGGTAATCTGTGTGCTTCTTCGATATTTCCAGCCATGACTGCCTCATCACAGTGCGTTCGGATCACAGCGAGACTACGATGACTGCCAGCCTCAGAGTACGATCAAATCACCGCCAGAATGAAATTCTGGAGCTGCTGGAACACGCCGGTGGATCAATGCGCATCAGCGCAATAGCGCTGGCGCTGCATGTGACCGAGGAGACCGTGCGCCGCAATGTCAAGACACTGGCCAGTGATGGCTGCCTCGAAAAGGTGCATGGCGGTGTACGACTGGTCAGTCATGATACCGAGGCAGATTTCAACCAGCGATATGGTGAAAATGCCGGTGCAAAGAAACGCATAGCCGCCCATGTGGCGGACATGATTCCTGACGAGACGTCCCTGTTCCTGGACATTGGCAGCACGACTGCTCACATCGCGGATGCCTTGCGACGGCACCGACGATTACTGGTCGTCACCAATTCGGTCTATGTGGCCTACCGTCTGGCAACACGCAACGAGAACCGGGTGTTCATGATCGGAGGGGAATTGCGAAGCCATGACGGCGGCGCTTTCGGCGCAGAGGCCATGGCGTTTGCATCGAACTTTCAGACCGATTTTGCCGTGCTCTCGGCCGCCGGGATCTCGGCAGCGAATGGCTTCATGCTGCATGATCTGGAAGAAGCCAAATTCTCGCGAGCCATCATGGCCAGGGCGAATACCTGCATCATCGCGGCTGACTCCAGCAAGTTCCAGAAAGAGGCGCCCATCATCATAGGCGACCCATCACAACTGGATTACCTGGTGTCCGACAGGATGCCGCCGGAGGCTATTGTCGCAGCTGCTCGAAACTGGGAACTTGAACTGCAGATACCGAGTGAGACCGACTAGCCCGCCCGCCACCGCAGGAACAGCAGGTCCGACCCCGACTTGCGAGTCGAACCTTGCAATGCGCGTCTAGCGGAAAATGACAGTCTTGTTGCCGTGCAGGAATACACGGTGCTCGACATGCAGTCTGACGGCTCGAGCCAATGCCACGGTTTCAGTATCACGGCCTACCGCCACCAGCTGTTCAGGCGTGTAGGTGTGATCAACCGGCTGCACACTCTGCTCGATGATGGGACCCTCATCCAGGTCGGAGGTGACGTAATGCGCCGTGGCCCCGATCAGCTTGACGCCACGATCGTAGGCCTGATGGTAGGGTCGCGCGCCCTTGAAGCCAGGCAGGAAGGAATGGTGAATATTGATGGCTCGGCCGCTGAGATGTTTGCACATGGTGTCCGAGAGCACCTGCATGTAGCGGGCAAGTACCACCAGTTCAGTTCCGGTATCCTCGATCAGCTCCATCAAGGCCTTTTCCTGTTGCGGCTTGTTGTCGGGGGTTATCGGCAGATAGATGAAACGGATTCCCTCACGCTCGGCCATGGGGCGCAAGTCCAGATGATTGGACACCACTGCCGTGATCTCCATGTTCAGCTCACCCTTCTTGAGGCGGTACAACAGATCATCCAGGCAATGATCGAATTTGCTGACCATGATCAGGGTGCGTGTAGGTGCATCTGCCGATATCAGATTCCATTCCATCCCGAATGGTGTGGCGACAGCTTCGAATTCTTCCTGCAGCTGCTCCAGCGTGACATCGCCGGTAGCAATATGAAACCTTGAGCGCAGGGAGAAACGACCTGTCGCCGGATCATCGAACTGAGACAGATCACTGATATAGGCACCGCGATCAGCCAGAAAGGTAGTGACGGCAGCAACAATGCCACTCTCGGCCTTGCAAGCGGCCTTGAGAATCAATTCATTGCGCGAAGAAGCATCCTGTGACATCGGATTGAACCATAGTAAGCGTGGGACCAAAGGACCACCATGGTACTTCAGCTGTTCACCAAAATGCTCAGCCACAGCGGACTAATGAATAGTTCCAAGCCCTTGACTCAACCCAGACGCACCGAGCCAAAGTCCAGACCTGCTCCGAAATCAGGGTAGCTCGGATCATCCACAGCCTCACAGACACGGTTCCTGCCGCTGTTCTTGGCTTTGTAGAGTGCCTCGTCCGCCAATGACAACAGGACTTCACTGCGCGTATCAGTGTCATCGATACCCGGGGTTTTTGCCGCAACGCCAATGCTCACGCTGATGCGGCCGACTCTGGCAAGGGCTTCAACTTCGCTGTCGAAGGCATTGACGGCAGCACGAATCTGCTCCGCCAGCATCATGGCAGCCTCCAGTCCGGTACCGGGCAGGACCACCGCGAACTCTTCCCCACCGTAACGCGCAACGAAATCCTCTTCCCGGGACACCGCTTCCGAGACCAGGTTACTGACGATACTGATGATGTTGTCACCAATCAGATGACCGTGGTTGTCATTGACCTTCTTGAAGTAGTCGATATCGATCATGAGAACAGCCAACGGCTTGTGTTCTGCCCGCGCGTTCTCCCACAATCTGTCGAAATTGACGTTGAAATAGGCTCGATTGAATACACCACTCAGGGAGTCGACGATGCTGAGCCTTTCCAGCCGCGAATTGACAGCAGACAACTCATCCAGTGTCTGCTCCAGAGCCAGCGTTCGCTCGGCAACACGCGTCTCAAGCAACTCGGTGGATTCTCTCTGCAGACGTAGCTTGTCATCTCTCAGCACCTTGAATCGATGTGCAATGGCAAATGACAGCAATATCGTTTCCAGCGCAGAGCCGACCTGGATGGCGTACTCGGTAAAACCGTTCTCGGGCAATACGGCATAGGTCTTCAGCCCATAGATGAAAATGCCCAACAGGAACATTGTCCAGGCCAGAAGAAAATACTTGGCGACTTCGATACCACGGCGAAGCTGAATGATACCCGCACAGAAGAACAGGCCGGTGCCGAGCGTCACCAGCAGAGTCTGCAGCTGAATGGAAAAGGCGTACGGCAGGAGCAGGCACATCGGCAGAGAGATCAGATTCAACGTGCCGAATACCATGAACATCTGCCTGAGCCTGTCACGACGCTGCCGAATTTCGAGCAGTTCGGCCGAGAACGCCGCAGCCATGGTGGCGCCCAGCGCCATGCAGACCACCGTTCCCTTCTCCGCCAGATAGGTGGATGAAGGCCACAGGAACTCGAATGCCAGACCGTTCACACACATCTGGAAGCCACCGTAGAAAAGAATGTATACGGCGTAATAGGCGTAGGCAGGTTCGCGCACCGACAAGGCCATCATGGCATTGGATACCATGATGGCCAGAAGCAAACCGTAATACAAGCCAAGCAACAGCTGTTCGTCATAGTTGTCGGCATAGAAGGCTTCTGGCTGCCAGATACTGACCGGGACCTGCATGGAACTCGTTGTCAGCACGCGCATGAATACCTGTAGCGATTCTTCCTGCGGTGCGAAATCGATCGGAAACACGAAAGCCCGATGACTGATCAGACGTTCCTTGAACTCCAGGGTATCTCCTGCGTGAAAGACTTGCGACCTGCCACTGTCGGCCATGACATGCAGCTCGATATGATCCAGCAAGGGATAGGAGACTTTCAGAAAAACGGTATTGCCACTCATCGGTCGCGCAAGTTGCGTCGAGAACCAGTAGGCTGAACTGGTGAAGCCGAAATTGACGGATGAGTCGATGCTGGCGGAAAAGCGCTCTTTGGAGAGCAGGATATCTTCGATATCCAGCGCTCCTGTCGGGTCTTCAAGGATTCGTACTGGCGGCTCCACCGCAGGGACATCGCGCGCATCCAGAGCCAGCGCGTTGTCGATTGGTGCAAGGCATACCAAAGCCCACACGACCATCATCAGGCAGTGTCGAAACAGACCTATCCCTCTGATTGTCCTCAAAAACATTAGCCACTGTCAGGATATCCGGCGATATGCCTCCCTGTGATTGAAACAGCGGCGGTGTGAGCCAGTTCTTGACACCTGAGCTCAGTGAATGAGCAGCTCGTGGGCGTTTTCTTGCTGACGTTCACAAGCTTGTATACATGCTTGCCCATGGCTGGCGGCAGCGCTCATTGAAATGTAATACCCGGCCGGTACAGATCCTCCCGGCTCTAACACAGAGTTCGCGGCGCGGACTTGAACAGGAATCCTGGCAAACGCCAGGTCCTGTCACACTTGTCAGCGAATCGCACGAAACTGTGTGAATTTACGCCTGCAGATCATTCTTGCCGTTGTCATCGTTCTTGCGAGCGAGCAGGAAACAACCCACGCCCAATGCCAGTGGCAACAGGGCCGCTTTCGGCTCAGCCATGGCACCGAAAAAGGCGATGATCAGGAACAACCAGCTGCCGGCCACCATGATGTTTTCACCTGCTTCTGCAAGAAGTATTTTCAGATTATCCACGCTTGCTTGTCCTCATTGAAGTTGAACGGTTGATATCGGGCCTGTCTGCTGTCAACAGCCCGACGCCACACGCAACTTTCCAATGGATGGATAAGGAAGTCAAGGCCGCCGTCAATCGTGCCCACAGATCGACACCACAGGTGAGCGGCAACCATCTTCCCCGAGGCGAGCTGAAAAGAGTGACATAGGTCAGCAATCAGCAATCAGATCAATCAGTCTTTGGTGCCGAGGTGGACCCGATACCCGGCAAAGGCAATCAGGCCGCCGCCGACTGCCGCTCGCCACTGATTTCCTGAAGCACCAGTCTGAGCTCTTCCAGATCGTTGCTGGACAACGACAAGGCGGCCACCTCAGGCATGCTTTCCAGATCCACCACCTCGTCAGTGGGCATATCGTTGACACCTTCCAGAATACAGGCCTTGTCAACCAGTCTGATCATGCTCAGAACAACATTGTGCGGGTCGGAGGCCTCATCACACACATGCAGCACGATGGATTTGTAGGACTCCGGCAGATTCCACAGTGTCAGCAACTGCGCCCCATGTTCACTGTGCATTTCCAACAAGGTGCTGTTGATCATCTCATCCGACAGTTCCAGACCTTCACGACTGATGAGTTCCTCCAGAATGCACAGCAAGGACAGCTTGCCAATGTCGTGAAGAAGTCCCGCGACAAAGGTCTCATCGGCCAGATTTCGATAACCCGCATTGGCTGCAAGCCAACGGGCGCCAATGGACACGGCTGATGTGTGCTGCCAGAGCTGCGTCAGTCGTGCCTTGAACATACCCTTGGATGCGCTGTACAAGCGCTTCTGGCTGACCGAGAACACGATCGATGCAATCTGACGGACACCCAGACGTACCGCCGCTTCACGCAGATTGCTGACAGGAGAGAGTCCGGAGAAAAAGGAAGAATTTGCCATGCGCAGCAGATCGGCAACCAGCACCTGATCCTCTTCGATGATCTTGCAGATCTGCTCGGCGTCCAGCTTGTTCTCGTGCACTTCACGGTTGATCTGAAGCGCTATGTCATCGAAGACAGGCAAATCAACATCACCACTGCTTATCTTGCTGTTGATCAGTTCTATCAGTTCGTGTTGATGACTCATGTCGAATATTCCTTTCTGCTTTCACCTGAACGCAATGATGACAATGCGTGGTTTTTCATTATATGCAGCTCTCAGTGACGCCCTCCCGAATGCCAACTCGATCGCAAGTCAGGGAGATAGCCCGATCGATACCAGGGTATCGATGAACGGATGGTTCAATGCGCTGATACAAGGCGACATATCTGAGAACGCAAACATACAAACCAGTTGGCGGCATGTAACAGAAAAGACTGAGCGAACTTTGCCTCACTTCAAGTAATCAGCAAAACGAATCCTTCACCCCTACTCTGGCAATTGCAGGGAATACTGCGCCAGCAATTCCGGAGAGAGACCGGCTGACACCATGAGATCGAGGTACTCCTGATACATCGTGGCCACGACCTCACCTTTGCGGCTGCGAGCATTGAAAAGACGTTCTTCGACATCAATGAGCTCGATGATGTTGATCGTGCCAAGCTCCAGATTTCTGCGATTCAACTTCTGCAGATCCTCATTGGCCGATATTTCCGATATCACCGCATCCAGCGTCAGGCGCGCCGAGGTAATGCTGTTGTAGGATTGATCAATGGCCCGGAACACATCCCGCTCCAGCTGCACGCGCTCAGCCTCCAGCTCGCGTAGTTGTGCCTCCGCGCGTCGCACCCCGCCCTTGCGCTCACCACCACTGTACAAGGTGTAGTTGATCAACAGTTTGGCTGCCACCTTGTCTCGCTGTACCGAAGGGCCCCCTTCATCATCGATTATCGAACCGCTCAGTTCGAAATCCACAGAAGGCATATAACGTCCCTTCTGGGCATCGACGCGTAACTGAGTGGCCTCGCGGCTGAATCGGTTGGTCACGAAACCGCTGTTGGACAATGCACCCTGGTCAATGTATTCCGCCAGCGGTTTGAGCTTGATGGCTGCAAAGCCTTCAGGCGACATGGCCTTGAACTTCTGCAGACCGGGTACCAGGTATTCCAGCTCGCTCAGCGAGTTGTTCAGCGACGCTGTGGCGGAGCTCTGCACGCCCTGGGCAGAAGCCAGCCTGGCTCTGGCGAAATCGACCTCCAGCTTGCTCGCCGCTCCACCGCGGTACATGGCTCCCAGGTCTGCAACCAGTTTGTCCATCGTCGACACGAACTGGTCGGCCTGAGTCAGCTCGTACTGGTAACGCCAGTAGTCGATATAGTAATTCACCACATCCAGAAACAGATCCTCGACTTCGATACGTGCCTCTGCATTTGCTGCACCTTCGAGGCGCTGGCTACGCTCATACTCCGCCTTCGAGCTACCGCCGTCATACAGCAACTGCGTGACGCTGAGTTTCAGGTTGCGCCCTGTGGTTGCTGCATGCCCGGATTCCGTATTGGGCGCAGGGTCGTTATGCTCAGGCCCCAGGGTACTGCTTAGCGCGATCGTCGGAAAACGATAGCTGCCGTTCTGTCTCGACAGTTCGATCGCCTGATCGATCCTGGCATCCGCCACATCAATGGCAGGATTGTTCGCCATCGCCTTGTGAAGCACGGCTTCAAAGGACATGACTTCACTGTCTTCGACAGTGACTCCGACGAGCGCTGGCATCTCGGCATCAGTGTCCGTCTGTGCCGTGGCTGTCGCACAGTACAGGCCCTGTGAAAGCAGGAGAACAAGGATGACACGACAGTGCAAGCCTGGAAACATTCGTTCAGTCGTTGATGAAATCATTGGCGGATTTTGATCTTCAGACGCGTCCAGTTGTCGGAGTCTTCAATAGATTCATTCTCCACAACCTTCAACTGTATGTTCGCCCGATCGGCCGTCGTATCGAGTAATGTATTGCGCACATTGAGCATTCTGGCAACGGCCAGTCGCTTGGCGCGGCTCTGTGTGGCGGCATTGGCAACCCTGGGGGAGTTCATTTCTATTTCCAGGTTTTCTGCACCGTATTTCTCTACCATCTCGGCGATGAATTCGTTGATTCTGGCCTCGCTGTCTGTATCGACGGTAATGGCGCCTGGGTCGTGGAACAGCACCAGCGACAGGTCTTCATTCGATGTCATCACCTGCTGCTCGGAAGACTGCGCAGCAAACGCCTGTGCCACGGTCTGCACATCCTCGACAACCTCAGTCTCAGATGCACCACCACCCTGTCCCGAACGCGTGTCAAC
>CBDUIJ010000093.1:0-17186 GCA_965367215.1 uncultured Granulosicoccus sp. | reverse complement strand
TATTACTGGTAGTAACCGACAGCGCATACCTGGTCACCGATCTTGGTGACGTAGGTGATCTTCTGCACAGGCTCTGTAGAGTCCGGACGTGGCCACATGTAGCTCACTTCACCTACCTCACCTTCTTTCGCAGTACTGTAGATTTCTTCGCCAAGCGGAGCACCGGTCTTGTCCTTGAGATCCATCAGGCTCTTTCCGGTCAGCGATGGGTGCGCACTGAAGTTGCCATCAGGGCCACCACAAAACGGGTAAAGGTCACGGTCCTTGAAGCCGCCTTCGCCATTGGCAAACATGGCCAGGGCTTCTGTCGGATTTTCCTCTACTGCGGCTGATTCCAGCATGGCCTTGGCTTCTTCGGCAGTTCCGAAATCACCTGCGGCAAACGCGGTGCTGGCCAGGGCTACTGCCGACAGGGTGGTCACAAAAATTTTACGCAACATATTGTCTCCGTACTAAAGATGAAAAATCCAGGCAAAACCACCTGAATGAATTGGACACGCTCCTTTGTCAAAGTAGGCTGCTTGCAACACTTGAACACGGCAATAGCGATTTCAACCAATAATCATTGGTTCCGAGTTTTTGGTGAGACCTCTACGTCGTTGTCAATTGCCGGCTGGTTTTCAGCCTACCCGCGGCGATAGTACAATTGTGATGTAGTTATCACAAGTGAGATTCCAGGCAGAGAGGCAATCAACATGATTCTTTGTGCATATCTCTCGATCATGTAATACCGGCAAACGCGCTGCCGGGTAACGTCGACCTTTGGCGTTGGCTACTGATCAGGGTATGCGTGGGTATACTCCTGATGAGTCAGGAGGGGCAGTGGAGTGCCGCCCAATAACACACGTCCAGTACACTTGGAACTGGTAGATATTGCAGGGGATCAGCGCCCACGGGATTCGAGGCTTTGTAGTGTAAACGGCAAGAATCTCGATGCTCTTGCCTGGTAGGCAGGTCACTACATCATGTCCAGGCCACAGAACTTGATGTATCAGTGATCGAACGTACGATGCCCGGCGCGACAGCTGTCGCACCGAGCCTGTTGAATCGTCCGTTTCAACTCACTGAAGTTTCGGAAGACGAGCTGATTCCAATGCTAGCTTTTCGCCTCGGCCTGTACATCACGCAGAACGCGCAGCACGTTGCCGCCCCATATCTTTGCCAGATCCTCTTTCGAGTAGCCTCGCTTCAACAGAGCCGCTGTGACGTTAGGTGAGTCTGCCGCACCGTCCCAGCCTTCAACACCGCCACCGCCGTCGAAATCACCGGACAAGCCGACATGGTCGATCCCCGCTACTTCCACGGCATGATCGACGTGATCAAGAAACTGTTCGAGGGTGACGTCTTCGAACTCCTTGCGGATTCTGGCGATTTCACGTGTGTATTCGGTCAGCTTCTCAGGGGAAGCATCACGACGGTCAGCGCTGGTGGTGAGCTCCATCTGTTCGCGAAGCTCTTCGATGGCTTCGGAAATCTTTGGATCGATTGCGGCCAGGTAAGAACGAAAGGCGGTGATGTGAGCAACGCCACCGTCATCGCGAATGGCAACAAGCTGTTCATCGGAAAGGCCGCGTGCGTTGGCGTAGACCTTGTACACAGTAGAGTGCGAGGCAATGAGGGGAGCTCTCGACAAGGCCATCGCATCAGCCGCTGTTTTCGGACCGACATGGCTGATATCGACCATGATGCCGTGATCGTTGAGTGCTTCGACCAATACGCGGCCAAGATCGCTGAGACCGGGATCTTCGCCATCACCACGTTTCAGTGACGGGTTTGACGAACCGCCGAACTGGTTGTGTCCGAAGTGTGTGATGGACGCATAGCGGGCACCGCGTTCGGCCCACATGGCAACCGATTCCCTGACTTCTTCCGGTGTGTTACCAAGAGGCGAACTGTTCTCGATACCAATCAGGGCGGCCAGCATGCCTTTCTCATTCAGAGCTTCAACTTCATCCGAGGTCGTCGCCAGCCCGATGGTGCCTTTATTGGCTCGCAACATGCGCAGAATGCCGCGATACTTTTCCTCGGCGGCATCGACCGCTGCGGCATGACCCTCCTCGGTGAGATCGCCTTGAGGTGTATAGACGATGAAGAATCCGGCATCGAGCCCGCCTGCGAGCATGGCGGGCAGATTCACTTGAGCCCGGTTCAGCACAGAGGGGTCGAGAGCCGGGGTGCCGTAGCCGGCGCCGATGTCTATATGAGTGTCGAGAGTCAGTATGTCGTCGTGAACGGACATGACGCTGGTGTCGGTCAGTGGCACCTGGGCGAATGCCGATCCGGCGACAGCAACGGCTGACGTGACTAAAAGGCGGGCGAAAACTTTCATGGCCTGTCTCCTGCGTTGGGCATTGGCGGATTGCCGTAACCCGGAAAGTTCATCGTACAAGTAAATGCGGGATTTTGCATGAGAGACTGTTGTCTCGTGCCGGCGGCATCTTGGTTGCCGAAGCCGATACGACCGAACGATGGCACGTGAGGATGACCAACAGCACGCCTTTCAATGCGCTGCTACAAAGGTGATACTCAGCTCCACGATCCGGCAGTACAGGAGTCCCCCGTGCATCACTTCGTCGAAGAACTGACTCGAACAATTCGGAAGCAGGCGCGTCTTCGCGCAGTCGGAATGGCGGTAGGCCTTCATGGCCATCCCGTGGTGTTGGCAGTGGATGGTGTCAGGCGACACAAGTCGACAATCCCGGTACAGCTGGCAGACAAATGGCATATCGGATCGGTGACCAAGTCGATTACTGCAACCATGGTTGGCAAGCTGGTTGAGGAAAATCAGTTGCAGTTTGACGCCACTCTGCCGGATCTGCTGCCAGGAGTCGACATGCATTCTTCATGGTCTGAATGCACTCTCGAGCATTTGTTGACACATACGTCCGGCTTGCCAGCCAACTTCCCCATGAAAACTCAGAAGATCGATCCGCCGACTGATGGTGAGCTCGTTCAGGCCCGGCATGACTTGATCGAGGAAACATTGCTCAAGCCGCCCAGGAGTGCTTGTGGCTCTGTCTTCCTGTATTCGAATGTGGGCTATACGGTCGTTGGTCATATCGCGGAAAGTCGGACGAACTGCTGTTACGAAAAACTGGTCGAAAAGCGATTCTTCGATGTATGCGCTCTTGGTAGTGCCGGGTTTGGTCCACCGAAAGGAGACGGGCCTGACGATCAGCCGATGGGACACCATGCCTTGTTCTGGTATCGCAAGGCGGTCAACCCATTCAAGGGCAAGGCAGACAACACTCCGGTCCTCAGTGCGGCAGGGCGAGCTCACATGAATCTTGAAGATCTTGTCGCCTATGGGCGCATGCATCTGGATGGCGAGCTGGGTGCCGATTCTTTCCTGCAAGCCGAGACCTGGCAAAGACTGCACAAACCCCTCTTGGATGACTACGCCTATGGTTGGGTCAATGGGGAGCATGACTGGGCAGGAGGTTCGCTTATCTGGCACAACGGCTCGAACACGATGTGGTATGCACTGCTGATGCTGATACCGAGCAAGAATGCGGTGCTGGCTTTCGTGACGAACGATGGCGCGATCAGGAAAGCCGAGAAAGCGTTCAACGATGCGGCGAAGCAGATTGTGAGGCAGTTGAGCTAGAAGGGTGTCTGTGCTCCGGGGTGAGACACAAGAGCGATATTGGATTGGTGGGTCTCAGGAAGGCGGTTTGGTCATGCGCTGCTCCAATCAGGCTGATTATCCAGCCTGGTACTGCAAGGACACCTGCCAGGCGTTGGTTCGACTGATCAGGCTCCTGGTTATTGCAGTTGCATTATTGATACTCGATTGCTGTGTGTTGAGAGTCCTGCCTGCTTGCAAGTTTATTCCCTGACGCCTTCAGTCACGGAAAATTATTGCGTCTGTCTCGCACAGGAATTCAGGTTTGTGGAAGAAAAAAGCTTTTTTGTCATTTCTCGTAGATAAAAGTTGCAATTATTACCGGATAGTGGAAGTATTGTTCTAATGCTGGCTGCCTTGCAAGACAGAGCTGGCAGTGAACAAACGACGCGAGGAATCGGTCCATGGTCATGCCTGTGGTGCAAGCACAACCCCCTGTAGAAGAAGTACTTTCAGGCAATCTGCAGAAAGACAGGCAGGCAGATGGACGTCGCTACGCATATGAAATTGCAATAGCTGACCCCGAAATATTCAGGAAATGAACGTTGTGCCAGCTGAATCAGCAGTGCTGATGCACCACCCGTGTGCGCTTGCAGGATTACAAGAGAAGGCGCCAGTGGGCTTCTGCTTGTCGCAACCATCGTGCGCGCACAAGGTCAGTGCGCACCGCACCGTCGCTGAACTGCTGGCAGCTCTGCTTTTCACGTTCGTACGAGCTTGTGACTTCATGTACTTGGCCATCCTGGCGACGGGACGCCGTTCCACTTCATTCACACCACCCCTAAGAGGACGTATCCAATGAAACTGACACGTAGAAACGTGCTGGCGCTGTCACTCGCCACCGCACTGATTCCGGGAGCAGCCCTGGCGGCTGATCCGGTGGTCATCGGCTATCAGCTGCCATTGACGGGCAACACTGCACAATACGGCCAAGGCTTCAAGGATGCGGCAGAAATCGCTCTGA
The DNA here is from genome assembly GCA_965367215.1 of uncultured Granulosicoccus sp. GTDB lineage: Bacteria > Pseudomonadota > Gammaproteobacteria > Granulosicoccales > Granulosicoccaceae > Granulosicoccus. The sequence goes on along the minus strand of CBDUIJ010000093.1, from coordinate 12,597 downwards.
CCAAATTCAATGCGTCAGGTGTGCTGCCTGTGCCGGTTGAAATCATCTATGAAGATAGCCGTTCGGATGCGAAGGAAGGAATAACCATCGCCCGAAAGTTTGTCGACAATGATGACATTGTCGGCGTACTGGGAGACTTTACCTCCACTGTCTCCATGGCTGCCGCCCAGGTCTATTCCAAGGCCGGTATGGTGCAGCTGTCGCAAACAGCCTCGCATCCTGACTTTGCAAAAATCTCCAAATGGCAGTTCCGCAATATCACCACGCAGGATCAGGAAGGCGCGGTGAATGCTCAGTGGATGATCGACAAGGGGATCAAGAAGGTTGCCGTCATTGCAGAGCAAACGGATTGGGGGCAGTCAGTCGGCAAGGGCTTCGAGATACCGTTCAAGGAGCTCGGCGGTGAAGTCGTCTACACGGAATTCTTCAACCGTGGGTTGGCCGACTTTCGATCCATCATCACCAAGCTTGAAAACAGTGCGCCTGATGCGGTTTACACCGGCTTTTTCTATGAGGACGGTGCGCAGTTCATGAAGCAGATGAAGCAACTGGATGCGGCCGTTCCGGTTTATTCGACATCAGCCGCCTACAACGACAAGCTTATCGAGCTTTCCGGCGATGCATCCGAAGGCCTGTTCCTGACCGCGACTTTCCTGCCTACGCGCCAAGACGAGAATGTTCAGGAATTCGTGGCCGAGTGGCAAGAGACACACGATGGCCCTCCCGGCCAGTTCCCGGCTCAGGCCTATGACGCAGTCAACATCATGCTGGCTGCAGTCGTCGCCGCCTATCCGGATATCACGCGCGAGAGTCTGCGCGATGCTGTCGCTGCCACCACGGATTTTCCGGGAGTGACTGGCAATACTTCCTTTGATGAACAAGGTGAACCGCTGAAAGAGCTGACCAAGGCAACGGTCAAGGGCGGGATGTTTGTTGCTGTCGAATGAGTATGTGAAGACGTTCTGAAGCGCTGGCCCTGACAAGAGTGTCAGGGTCGGCCCTGTTCAAGCAGCAAAGAGGACTGTGACGTGTTGGATTCTTATTTCTTGCAGCAACTGGCCATCGGCTTGTCGCTGGGCATGATCTACGCCTTGATGGCGATAGGCTTCACGCTGATATTCGGTGTGTTGAATGTGGTCAACTTTGCCCATGGCGACATCTACACGATAGGTGCCTTTGCAGGCCTCATGGCCATCTCGGCATTCGCACCGCCTCTGTTTGTCGTTCTGTTTGTTGCGCTCGCCATCGGTGCTCTTGCAGGTTTCGGTCTGGAGCGACTGGCTTTCAGGCCGTTCCGGCGCTTCTCGGATGAAGCGTCGCTCAAGTCCAAGGCCATGCGTGAGGCGACCCTGATGTCCTCATTGGCCATGTCGATCGTGGCGCGTGAAGCCATGGAGCTGATATTCGGTTCTCAGTTTCAGACTGTGGACCTGAAATACCTGATCAACAAGCCGATCGAGCTGGGTCCGATCACCATCGTCAACGGTGATCTGATCATTCTGGGCGTGACCCTGGTCATGCTCTTCGGGCTGCAGTGGTTGTTGAAGAAATCCTCTATCGGTCTGGCAATTCGGGCTGTGTCCAACAATTCTCTGGGTGCGAAGTACTGCGGCATCGACACGGATCGAACGATCGTTCTGACCTTTGTCATCGGTTCCTCCATGGGCGCGGTTGCCGGCATTCTGGTCGGCCTCTATTACGGCGCCATCTTCCCGGCGATGGGCTTCACCCCCGGCATCAAGGCCTTTGTCGCAATGGTCATGGGTGGACTGTCATCGATACCCGGAGCGGTCATATCGGCCATCATCCTGGGACTCTCCGAAAGCATTTCCACCAGCTTCATGTCCTCGGTGTGGTCGGACATGGTGGCGTATGCCTTTCTGCTTCTGACACTGGTTTTCTTTCCACAGGGCCTGTTTGGCGCAAGGAGGGAGCGTGTCTAGATCAGCTGTCATCAAGACGAGTATCGTACTGGTCGTCTTTGCTCTCGTGCCAGCAGCACTGATGGGTTTTGATAAAGGCTATTACTACCAGATTGCCACGCTGGCTCTGGTATTCATGTTGCTCGCAGCCTCACTGCATCTGGTTACCGGCGTCGCCGGTCTCCTGCACCTGGGGCATGCCTCGCTCTATGGGGTAGGCGCCTATGTCGCTGCCATCCTCGGGGCGGATCATGGCATCGGGTTTACATTGGGTTTGCCGCTGGCAGGGCTTGCTTCGGCCTTCATCGCCTTCCTGGTTGCCATTCCCACCATGCGACTGATCTCCATCTACTTTGCGGTAGCGACTCTGGGTATCGGGCAGATGCTGTTCCTGGTCTTCCAGAACTGGGTCGGTCTGACCAAGGGGCCGAACGGCATCATGCTGTTTTCCGGCATCAACGTGTTCGGTCTGGAAATCGACAGTGATATCGGCATCTACTATGTCGTCTCCTTCATTGTCTGTCTCTCTATATTCACATTGAGTCGCTTGAGCCATTCCTACTATGGCAATGCACTACGAGCCTTGCGCGAAGATGATCAGTGTGCGGCGGCCATGGGTATCAATGTCACCGTCATGAAGATTCAGGCCTTTGTGATTTCCGCATTCTTCGCTGGCATTGCAGGTGCGCTGTGGGCTTATACCACGGGCTATATCTCGCCCAATGACTTCAACTTCTCGCAATCCATCCTTGTATTGGCGATGGTAGTAGTGGGTGGGCTCGGCTCGTTGCCGGGTGTACTGATCGGGGCGCTGTTGCTCATTCTGCTACCCGAAGTGCTGCGCTCGGTGGGTGATATTCGCAACATCATTGTTGGTCTGGTCATGTTCGGTGCCATCCTGTTCCTGCCCAAGGGTCTGTTTGGGGAGATACCGGCCCTGAATTTTGCGCGGCGCTTGTTGGGTGCCAGTTGGAGCGGTGGAAGCAGTGACAAGGGGATTGGCTGGAAATGACGGCACTACTCGAAATCGATCATCTCACCCGAGCCTTCGGAGGCCTCAGGGCCGTCGATGATGTCAGCACCGTGGTCAGACAGGGCGAGCTGCTTGGCCTGATTGGTCCCAATGGGGCCGGCAAGACCACGTTGTTCAATCTGATTTCCGGCTTCACACCGCCCAGCTCCGGTGAGGTTCGCTTCAAGGGTGAGGTGATTACGGGTCTGCCGACGCACAAGATTGCTCAGCGCGGCATCTCCCGCACGTTTCAGAATCTGCGGGTATTCCCGAACATGACGGTATTCGACAATATCTCGGTCGGTGCGCTGGGAATACTGGGCACCGGGCCGTTTTCCTCGCTGTTCGGTGGCAAGGCCAGGTCCGAGGAAATCTCGACGCGCAGTTGGGCCATGCTGGAAAAGGTCGGTCTGGCCGAACATGCTGATGATCTTGCTGCGAACCTGTCCTATGGCAAACGCAAGTATCTCGAGATTGCCCGCGCCCTGGCAATGAACCCGGAGCTGTTGATTCTCGACGAACCGGCAGCCGGCATGAATGATTCGGAAACCAGTGAGCTGGCACGCTTCATCACCGGTCTCAGTGAAGACGGTCTGACGGTCATGCTCGTGGAGCACGATATGAGCCTTGTCATGGGCATTTGTGAGCGCCTGGTGGTGCTGGCCTCGGGACAGAAGATTGCGGATGATACGCCCGCTACCGTGCGTCAGGATCCTGCTGTGCTCGAAGCCTACCTGGGAGGAGATGACTGATGCCCGGCATTCTTGAAATCAGTAAGCTCTCGCTCAAGATCGGCGTGCAGGACATTCTTCACGACGTGTCAGTCGAAGTGCCAGAAAACGGCATCGTCTCGGTGCTTGGGGCCAATGGTGTCGGCAAGACTTCCCTGATGCGCTGCGTTTCCGGCATCTACCATGCCACGGGAGGCCAGATACTGTTTGAAGGCCAGGATATCTCTAGCCTGAAGAGCAATGAGATTGTGGATCGTGGCGTACTGCAAGCCCCCGAGGGCCGACAGATATTCTCCAACATGACAGTGCTGGAGAATCTGTTGATCGGTGGTGGGCCACTGGGGCGGCAGGAGCTGGACCATGTGCTCGCGCTGTTTCCGCGTCTCGAAGAGCGGTTGAAACAGCAGGCAGGCTCCATGTCAGGGGGGGAGCAGCAGATGCTGTGCATCGGACGTGCGCTCATGCGCAAGCCCCGAGTGCTTCTGCTGGATGAACCGTCACTGGGTCTGGCCCCGAAGCTGGTGAGCTTCATCTGCGAGTTGATATCCAGGATTCGTGACGAAGGGTATTCCGTGTTGCTGGTGGAACAGAACGTCAAGGCAGCTCTGCGCATCTCGGATTATGCCTATGTCATCGAGCATGGTCGTATCGTGATTGCCGGCGAGGCTGCGGCCCTGGCCAATGACCAACGGATTGCCGAAGCCTATCTCGGCGGGCATGTGCATGACAGCGTGTGATGTGATGCCATCAGGTACCGGACTTGAAGTATCTGGATTACAGATACTGGGTGGGCACTGCCGTTGTGAACTTGAGTTCCTCCATGGCAATGGAAGACACCACCGACGAAAACTCCAGACGTTCGGTCATGCGCTTGTAGACAAGGTCGTAGGCGGCGATATCGGGCACGACGACTTTCATGATGTAGTCCGTTTCCCCCGTCAGACGGTAGGCTTCCACCACCTCGGGTGTTTCCTCGATGAAGGCACCAAACTGTTCGAGCCAGTTCTTTGCGTGGCTCATGGTCTTGACACCGATGAACAGCGTCATGGGAACACCCATCTGCTTGTGGTCGACCAGCGTCACCCGTGCCCGGATCAGGCCTGCTGCTTCCATGCCCTTGATGCGCCGCCAGACGGGCGTCTGACTCAGGTTGACGCGCTCGGCAATCTCGGCAACGGGTATATCGCTGTCCTGCTGCAGAATGTCCAGAATGCGGCGATCGATCTCGTCAAACTTGTTATTGCCCATGCTGTGTCTCTCCGATGTCACTGGCGCGGTATGCCACAATATATCCATATTTTGAAAGTAATTTCTACCCCGGTTTGAAATGCCAATAAAAAACCTGCTGATATAACGAAAACTCGAGATGAATATTCCAGTCCTGTTTCCACCGTCCATCTGGGCCGACACGGCACCCGAGCGCGTGCCTGCGCCGACATTTCGCGGCCCTGCCGAGTGCGATACGGTGATCATCGGCGGTGGTTTTTCGGGACTCTCTGCAGCGTTACATCTGGCCAAGGCAGGACGCACCGTAACCTTGCTGGAAGGGCAGGCCGTGGGCTGGGGGGCTTCCGGGCGCAACAATGGCCAGGTCATTCCCACGCTGACAGCCGCCGAGCCTGACATGTGGGTATCGCGCCATGGCGAGACCGGACAGCGCTTTGCGGAGTTGATCGGAGCATCGGCAGGCATGCTGTTTGATCGTATCCGCGATGAGAACATCGACGCCGAGGCTGAGCAAAGCGGATGGTTTCAACCGGCTCATAGCCCTGGCCGTATTCGACTGAGCCAGAAGCGCGTCGAGGCCTGGCAGCGTTTCGGGCTGGAGGCCGAGTATCTGGACCATAATGCAACTGCGAAACTTCTGGGTTCGGATCAATGGTACGGCGGTTTTCTTGCGCCCTCCGGAGGGCATATCAACCCCCTGGCACTGGCGCGTGGCTTGGCCGCGGCGGTAGAACGCGCCGGCGGCGTCATCCACGAGCAGACACGTGTCGAGGGTTTTGTCCATGATGGCAAGCAATGGGTAGTGAATACCGCCGGCGGAACGCTTGTTGCGCGCGCCCTGATCCTTGCAACCAATGCCTATACCGGCGAACTGGCACCCAATCTGGCGCGTCGTCTGGCGCATTCCATCGTACCGGTGCATTCCTGGCAAATGGCCACTAAGCCGCTGCCCGAGAATGTACGCACCACGCTCATACCCGGCCGACAAGCCGTGTCCGATACACGCGGCGACCTGCGCTTCTTCCGCTATGATGCCCGGCATCGCCTGATTACCGGCGGAGCTGTACTGGGCGGCGGTGACGTGGCAGCACGGGTCGCCAGGAAAGTGGCTCATAATCTGGCGAACAGTTTTCCGCAACTGGGCCTGCCTGTGATGAGTCACGTCTGGTCTGGCTATCTGTCGATGAACCGGGATCGTTTCCCGCGCGTTCATCAGCTTGGGCCGAATGGTTGGACGTGGATAGGCTGCAACGGCCGTGGCGTGGCTCTGGGACATGCATTGGGGCGTGAGATTGCCCGGGCAGTGGATGGCGAGGATCCGCGCGGACTGGCACTGCCGGTGAGCGAACCACAGCCGATGCCACTGCACGCCGTCGCTCGCCGTATCGCACCGTTGTATCTTTACTGGCTGCAGCGCAAGGACCGTACCGAACCGAAACTTCCGGAGGACCCACATGACTGATATTCCAATACTCACCCGCCGCAAGATAGAAGCTGCGATCCTCAAGCACGTGTTCGATGTCATCACCGAACGTTCGGGTCGGGAAGAGGCCGAGGCCGTGGTGGGAGAGACCTGTTCACGCTCGGCGATTGCGCAGGGGCAGGAGATGGCCAAGGCCGTTGATCATCCGCCGACTCTGTCGGACTTTGCCGACATACTGCCCAACTGGACGAAGGAAGACGCGCTTGAACTGGAAGTGCTGGTGACGGAGCCGGAGCGCATGGAATTCAACGTCACACGCTGTCGTTATGCCGAGGCGTACAAGGAAATGGGTGTTGGTGATATCGGGCATTTGCTGTCCTGCAATCGTGATGGCGATTTCTGTGTGGGCTACAACCCGGAAATCGAACTGACCCGCACGCAGACCATCATGAAGGGCGCGAGCCATTGTGATTTCCGCTACAAGATGAAGGACAAATAGACATGGCGATCGAGAATTGGGTGGTTCGGGAAATCGAGGCACTGACCGCCTTCCGACATGATCTGCACGAAAATCCCGAGCTGCTCTACGAGACAGAGCGCACCGCTGGCAAGGTGGCCGAGGCGCTTGTTCAGATGGGCTGCGATGAGGTGGTCGAAGGGTTGGGCAGGACCGGCGTGGTGGGTGTCATTCATGGCAAGACCAATCGCTCAGGTCGCATGATCGGGCTGCGCGCCGATATGGACGCCTTGCCCATTCTTGAAGAGACCGGGGTCGCCTACGCATCGAAGGTGCCGGGGAAAATGCATGCCTGTGGTCATGACGGACATACGACCATGCTGTTGGGCGCGGCGAAGCATCTGGTGGAAACGCGGGGCTACGACGGTACGGTCATCGTGATCTTTCAACCTGCCGAAGAAGGTGGTGCAGGCGCACAGGCCATGATCGATGACGGTTTGTTCATGCGCTGGCCTTGTGATGAGGTTTACGGGATGCACAACATGCCGAACCTGCCCGTCGGACAATTCACGACTGCCAAGGGGCCCAATATGGGCGCGGTCGATATCCTGACCATTACCATCACGGGCAAGGGTGGGCACGCCGCGGCACCGCATACCACCATCGACCCGTTTCCTGCGGTGGCCGGCATCATCCAGGCAGTTCATGGCATGAGTGCGCGTTCCGTGGATCCCTTCGATTCCCATGTGGTGTCGCTGTGCGCGATAGAAGGTGGCAACGCGTTCAACGTGATTCCACAGCACATCGTGATCAAAGGGACTGTACGCACCCTGTCAGAAACGGTACGCGATCATGTCGAGGCGCGTGTGAAGGATATTGTCGAACACATCTCGGCAGGGCATGCCTGCAAGGGTGAGGTGATCTACGAGCGTAGTTATCCGGTGCTGGTGAACCACGATGCTCAGACCGACTTTGCGGCCGAGGCGGCGCGCAAGGTGGCGGGGGAGAATCAGGTCAGCCTGAACATGACGCCGACACTTGGTGGCGAGGATTTCGCGTTCATGCTACAGAACGTGCCGGGCTGCATGATCAATATCGGCAATGGACCATCGGCAAACCTGCATCACCCGGCCTACAACTTCAACGACGATGCCATTGGCTGGGGGTGCTCCTACTGGGTACAGCTGGTGCGTGATCGTTTGCCTGCCGAGTCCTGATGACGGACAGGAGCTGAACGCTGGCTCAGCTGTTTGACCATCAGGTCGATGAAGTGTCGGACGCGCGGTTCAAGCAGGCGCTTGTGTGGATAAAGTACAAGAATGGGAATATGCCCGCAATGCACCCGCGGTAGCACACGTTCCAGACGACCTGCTTCAATATCCTCCTGTACGAGAAGCTTCGGCAGCATGGCAATGCCGAAGCCTGCCAGGGCCGCGTCACGCAGGGCCTCAGCACTGTCCATTCTCAAACGTACCCGGCCCTTGGCGCTGGTCTCGACACCGTTCTCGGCAGTCAGGTTCCAGCCTTGTCGTTCACCACGGCTGGAAAACTGAATCAGCTCGTGTGTATCCAGTTGTTCAATCGATGAGGGACGTAGATGCTGCCTGAAATAGGCAGGTGCTGCGCAAAGCAGCGCTTCATCGGTCAGTACGGTTCGTGCGACAAGGCCATTATCTGGTGTGTTCACACCGACTCGGATGGCCAGATCGAAACCTTCCTCGACGATACGGTCGATACTGTCGGAGAAACTCATCTCGATTCTGACGTCCGGCCACTTCTTCAGATACTGCTGGACAATGGGCAAGAACAGTTTGCGCCCCAGTGCGTCGGGTGCAGTGATGCGCAGCATGCCACTTGGCTTGCCGGGAGAGCCCTTGATGCTGGCGTCAGCAGCTTCGATGGCCGAGCGGATGGCTTCACCATGCTCATACAGCTTTTGTCCTTCTTCCGTGAGATGGAGCGCGCGCGTGGTCCGGTTCAGCAGTCTGACGCCGTAACTGTCCTCAAGCCGTGTGATGGCCTTTCCGGCCGTCGAGCGTGACAGACCAAAGGCCTTGCCACCTGCGACAAAGTTCCCAGCGTCAACGACAGCCAGAAAGACCAGAATATCGTTCACTTTCGAACCAGCCATGCTTTTCTCCATAGGTAGGCGGTGGGTCGCTACTGAGGCGATGTCCGTTCGTCAGTCGTGGGGAATATATTACGGCCAATGCTTGACGAATCAGAGGAACAGAGCATGTCTGTAATGCCCGAACGCATGAACCCGCCGTCAATGCCGGATACCGGCAAGGTGGGATACTCACAAATTTCCATCGCTGACGCAAGTCGACTTGCCTTTGTATCAGGGCAAGTGGCCTGGCGCGCCGAGGGTGGAGCGGTGCCCGAGACGATAGATGGACAAACCGACATCGTCATCGAAAACCTCCAGGGGGCACTGGACGCGCTGGGTGCTGCCACTGACGATATCGTACAGATGCGTCTCTACATGACTGATGTGCAGCCGGATGCACAAGAAATTGCCATGGGAAAACTCATGGCATTTCTCGATGGGGCTCAGCCGAGTCTGACAGGGATCGGCGTTGCGGCACTGGCGATGCCCGATCTTCTGATTGAGATCGAGATGGTTGTGCAGGTAACAGAACGCGCTAAATGAAGGAAGTGCACTCCTTGTACTTTGATGATTCTGACGGGAATCAGATCGAGCTGTACGTGCACCTGAGGGAGTGAAGCTCGACTGAATACGCAAGCGAGCCCCGGAATGTCAAGTTGATGACACGTACTGGAGGATGTCACCTGTTGAATCATGACCTGTCGGCATTATTGTTTATACTCGATAAATATCATGCATGATTCCTGCTGCCGTCACGGACATCGAGCCATTCGATGCGTTTGAGGGCGTTGCCGGTGAATCCCTGAAATTCCCGATTATTCAACGAGGTCGGGGAGTTCAGAGGCGTCAGTCAAGATGCCTGCATTATTCTGCGGTTCCGGTCGGATTACGTGTCGAGGGTGTCAGTCGTGAGAAGCAAGTGGTCACTGAATACCCTCATACCGACGCTTGTGCTGGGGGCGGGAATCATTCTTCTCTCGGTTTATCTGACGATCTCCTATACCTACCAGAAAAACCAGTACCGGCAATTGTCGGAACAGCGGCTGGAGTCCCTGGGGCCTCTCGTGACAGATATCGCACAGCGACTGATGTCTCTGAACGAGAATGAGGCTCTGGAGATGGAGTTGCAATCCTTGCGGCAACTGCCGGATATCGAACTGATTGCCATTGTCGATGAATTCAACAGGGTGCTGCATGCCAGCGACGACAGCCTGCGCGGTCTGACTCTGGAATTCACCGAACTGGCGCTGGCTGTAGAGCTCGTTGACAAGATGGGTGATGCGACGCAGCTGATGAATCAGATGGATGAGCGTCAGCAGCTGATCGGCGTCTTTCCCTATTATCTGCCAGATCCTGATCTACTCAGTGCCACAGCGCCTTCCGGGCATGTCGTCATCAGTTTCAACCTGCAGGAGTCGTATCAGGCTCTGCGAACAGCCTTGTGGTCACAGGGGATCATGACAGCTCTGTTACTGGCGGCTGTCGCCGGTCTGCTTTGCTACGTACTCCATCAAGTGCTGATCGTGCCGTTGCAGAAGATCGTGACGACAACCCGGAGTATTGCTGCCGGCGATTTCACGGTGCGCACCAACCTGGCCTCAGGCAATGAACTGGGGGAAATATCCGCCACACTCGACTCTCTGGCTCTGTCCTGCTCGGAGCAGGCCGAAGTCCAGAACATGCACAAACGTCTGTCTCATCTGGTGGATGACATGGTCGACGAGCTGTTTGTCAATGACGCCGAAACGCTCGAGGTCATCAACAGCAACAAGGCCGCCCAGGTGAACCTGGGCTACAGCGCTGAAGAGCTGATTGGCCTGGGTCCCTGGGATTTTGTTGTCGACCACTCGAAGGCCAGCTTTCGTGAAGCTCTGGAGCCTCTGTTCAATGGCAGTCAGAGTTATATGGATTGTGAGTCGCTGCATATCTGCAAGGATGGATCCATCTATCCGGTCAGATCAAGAATGCAATACATGGCACATCAGTCTCCTCCTGTCCTGGTCACGATTTCACGGGATCTGTCCGAGTTGAGGGTGCAGGAAGAGAATGCCCGCTTGCGTGAACGAGCCATTGCAGCGGTCGGTGAAGGCGTCATCATTACCGATGCGGGCCGGGACAAGAGAGTCATCGTCTATGTCAATGAGGCGATATCCGAGTTGACTGGTTATAGCGAGGATGAGTTGCTGGGAAGCAACATCGACATGCTGCGCAAGAACAACATGGGTCAGCCCGGTCTGGCAGTGATGCAGAAAGCGCTGATCAACGCAGAGTCCGTGCAGGTTCAGCTGGATGCCAGCCGCAAGGATGGCAGTCCCTATGTGGCCGATGTCTCCATGTCCCCGGTGTTCAATCTCTCTGGCGAACTGACGCACTACATCGGTATACACCGGGATGTCACGCAGAAACTCGAAACCGAAGAACGGCTGCATCAGGCCCAGAAGATCAAGGCCATCGGGCATCTCTCCGGTGGCCTGGCACATGATTTCAACAATCTGCTCAGTGTGATTGTCGGCAATCTCGAGTTGCTCAGAGTGGGCAATACCGACAAGGCTCAGGTGGCGAGAATAGAAGGCGCTGAAAACGCAGCTCATATGGGCGCTCATCTGACGCGGCGGCTTCTGTCATTCGCCAGCCAGCAGCGACTTGCGCCGGTTGTCACCAATCTGAACGACCATATTCGCAATGCGCTGGGTCTGTTGGCTCCCACCATCGGGGAGACCATTTCCCTGACTGAAGAGCTGACAGAGGATCTGTGGGAGACCTTGACGGACCCGGGCGAGATAGAGACGGCAGTCATCAACCTGACCATCAATGCCCGGGATGCGATGTCACAGGGTGGCAACATCACCATTCGTACAAGCAATGTCGACCTGGATGCCGATGGCACGAATGTGCAGCTGGACGTCGCACCCGGTCAGTACGTCAGGTTGTGCGTGATGGATAATGGCCCGGGTATCAGCGAGAGTGTAAAAGACCGGATATTCGAACCCTTCTTCACGACCAAACAGGATAACGAAGGCAGTGGTCTGGGGCTGGCGTCGGTATACGGGTTTGCCAGGCAGTCCGGTGGTTGCGTCAATGTGTCATCTTCCGAAGGCAAGGGCACGACGTTCAGTGTGTACCTGCCCAGGCACGTTCAACGACGTGAAGAGTCCCGGTCCACAGCGAGGATGGTGGAGGAGCCCCGTCACAGCTTCGATGGGGTGAGAATACTGGTTGTGGAAGACAAGGATATGGTGCGTCAATTGACGGTTCAGCAGTTGCAGGCGCTGGGTTTTTTCACACTGGAGGCGGAAAATGGCGTCGAAGCCATTGCCTTGCTCGACACGGGAGTCGATGTGGATGTGGTGCTGTCGGACGTTGTGATGCCTGGCGGGATTGGTGGGTATGACGTGGCCGAATGGGTACAGAAACAACGCCCCCATTGTCATATCCTGCTGACGTCCGGGTTCAATGACCCATCCGACCACAGTGGCAATGTGGACGTCACAGGGCTTCATGTGCTCCAGAAACCGTACCGTCTCGATGATCTGCGCAAGACGCTGCATGGCGTCATGGACTGTCATGTCGCCTGAGTGCATCAGTCGATAGGTGCATTCGGGTGTCGGGCCTGTGACTGAGGTGCCGGGGATCTGCATGTCTGGTGTGGTGCGGTGGCTGTAGAGCGCAACTGGCGATTCGCTATACTGGTATGGTAGAGCTTTGGCAGTTACAG
>CBDUIJ010000092.1:0-17357 GCA_965367215.1 uncultured Granulosicoccus sp. | reverse complement strand
TACGACAGCCCCTGTTCGGCCGAAGACAATGAAGCCGGTGAGTGCTTTGGTGGTTATGCCCGCGTCGTCACGGCGGTAGCTGAAGCGCGTGAGCGCCATCCGGATGCGCTGCTGTTCGACGGTGGCGACCGCTTCCAGGGATCGCTGTTCTACACCTTTTACAAGGGCAAGGTGGCAGCCGAAATCATGAACACCCTGCAGTACGACGGCATGACGGTCGGTAATCATGAATTTGATGACGGACCTGCCGTGTTGCGCGAGTTCATCGACAACGTCAACTTCCCGGTCGTCATGTCCAATGCCGATGTCAGTCAGGAACCGACACTTGCGAACAAGATCATGAAGTCCACGGTGGTGGAGAAGGCTGGCGAAAAATACGGCATCATCGGCCTGACACCTCAGGATACCAACGAGCTGGCCAGCCCCGGCAAGAACATCAGCTTCTCCGATCCGGTTGCCGCCGTGCAGGCCGAAGTCGATGAACTGACCGCCCAGGGCATCAAGCGCATCGTGGTGCTGTCGCATTCGGGCTACGCGGTCGACAAGAAGGTGGCTGCAGAAACGACCGGAGTCGATGTGATCGTCGGTGGTCACAGCAATACCTTCCTGTCCAACACCTCCGAAGACGCTGCAGGACCTTATCCGACCATGGTGGGTGATACCGCCATCGTGCAGGCCTACGCCTATGGCAAATACCTCGGTGAACTGGCGGTAACCTTCAACGACGCCGGTGAGGTGGTGGAAGCCAAGGGTGAGCCCATTACCATTGACGGCACGGTTGGCGAGGATGCGGATATCCTGGCACGGGTTGCCGAACTGGCCGAACCGCTGGACAGCATTCGCAACAAGGTGGTGGCTGCCGCCGAGGCACCCATCGATGGCAATCGTGACGTTTGCCGTGTTCAGGAATGCGAGATGGGCAATCTGATTGCCGACGCCTTGCTGGATCGGGTCAAGGACCAGGGTGTGAGCATTGCCATCATGAATTCCGGAGGCGTGCGTGCGTCCATCGATGCCGGTGAAATCACCATGGGTGAAGTGCTCACGGTACTGCCTTTCCAGAACACACTGGCTACCTTCCAGCTCAGTGGAGCCGATGTCATTGCCGCACTGGAAAATGGCGTCAGCCAGGTCGAGGAAGTGAAGGGGCGTTTCCCACAGGTGGCAGGACTCAGCTTTACCTGGGATCCATCCGTTCCGGCCAATGAAGGTCGCATCAAGGAGGTCATGGTCGAAGTTGATGGCAAGATGCAGCCGATCGATCCGGAAGCCACCTACGGTGTTGTCTCCAACAACTATGTCCGTAGTGGCGGTGATGGCTATTCGGTGTTTGCGGAGAATGCCATCAACGCGTATGACTTCGGTCCCAACGTGGAAGATGTGGTCTCGGAATACCTGGCTGAACATGCACCGTACAAGCCGGGTGTACAAAAGCGTATCAGCCAGCTGTAAATCCACCGCAAGAGAGTCAGTCGCATGAAGCAGGTGTTTCTGGGGGCGGTGCTGAGCCTGTGTGTCAGCGTTGATGCATTTGCCTCGGAAACCCTGCCTCGTGTGGTTTCCATCAATCTGTGCGCCGATCAGATGGTCATGTTGCTGGCCGATCCCGCACAGATTCTGGCCTTGTCCCGGCTCAGCCGGGAGGAGGCGGGCTCCCGCCTGCATGAGCAGGCAATGAACTTCCCGCAGGTGCAGCCGGTTGCCGAGGACATCGTGCCGCTGGCACCCGATGTCATCGTGACCGGGCCCTATACCTCACGCTACACCCTGTCCTTGCTGGATGAACTGGGACTGAATGTCGAGTCGCTGGAGATCGCGGAATCGGTCGAGTCCATGTTCGGCAACATGCGCCGGGTGGGCAGGGTGTTGCACCGCGAGTCACAGGCTGAAGAGCAGATTGCCGCGCTGGAAGAGCGCCTGGCTCTGATTGACGAGCGGGTGGCAAAGTTGAACCTGTCGCAGACGTACAGTGGTGTGGATCTGCCACGTGCCGCGGTCTACGATGCCAATGGCTATACGGTCGGGCCGAAGTCGCTGCGCGGCGAGGCCATGCGCCGGGCTGGCTGGCACAATGTCGCGACCGACATGGGCGTGGAATCCTATGGTGTGTTGCAGCTGGAGGACATGATTCGGCTGGCGCCCGAGGCGCTGATCGAGTCTCCCTACAGCCAGGGAACCTATTCGCGCGGGCAGATGCTGGCCGAACATCCGGCCTTGCGCCGATCCGGGATCGATCCCATGGTCATATCCCTGCCGAGTAACGAGACCATCTGTGCCGGTCCCTGGCTGGTTGATGTGATCGAGCGCCTGCTGTTCGCCAGAGAGAGCCTGCAGGCCGGTGCATCGTGAAATATCGGCGCCATTGTCATGAGTGATTCACCTCGTTGTCTGCAGGCGAGCTGCCATTGCGGTGCCGTCAGATTCGATCTGCTGTTGCCACCTGGCAAGCCGGAGGTCAGGCGCTGCAACTGTTCCCTGTGTCGGCGCAAGGGAGCGGCGATGCTCACGGTCAGGGTGGGGGATCTGCGTATTCTGCAAGGCAGCGATCAGCTGACGCTGTATCAGTGGAATACCGGCATCGCCAGACATTACTTCTGCCGTCAGTGTGGCATCTATACCCACCATCAGAGACGTCGGGATCCACTGCAGATCGGGGTCAATGTCGGTTGTCTGGAAGGCGTCGATCTGTCCGAGTTCGAAACGGCGGAAGTTCGTAACGGCACACTCGATCCCTGAGCGCGCTGCCGGGTTTGAGTGCGTTATGCTGTGCATCTCGTCTCACTCAACTCAGGTTTGAATCAGAAATGGATCTTGGTATCAGCGGCCGCAAGGCCATCGTTTGCGCCTCCTCACGCGGCTTGGGAAAAGCCTGTGCCATGTCGCTGGCTGAAGCCGGTGTCAACCTTGTCATCAATGGACGTGACGAGCAGCAACTGGACCTGACTCGCAAGGAGCTTGAAGCCTTCGGCGTCGATGTCTCCGTGGTCATGGCCGATGTTTCCACACCGGAAGGTCAGCAGGCCTTGTTCGAAGCCTGCCCACAACCGGATATTCTGGTCAACAACAATGGCGGACCTCCGTTTCGTGACTTTCGCGAAGTCGATCGCGAAGCCATGCTGACCGGCGTGACCATGAACATGGTGACACCTGTCGAGCTGATCCGGCATTGCGTGGACGGCATGGGCGAGCGCGGCTGGGGTCGTATCGTCAATATCACTTCATCATCAGTGGTATCGCCCATCCCGGGTCTGGATCTGTCCAGTGGTGCGCGTGCGGGTCTGACCTCTTTCCTGGCCGGTGTATCCCGATCGGTGGCATCCACCGGCGTGACCATCAATCAGATCATGCCCGGAGCCTTCGATACGGATCGTCTGCGCGGTGGCTTCAAGGTTGCCTCCGAGAAGTCCGGCAAGGCGATTGAGGAAGTCCGCAGTGAGCGCGCCGCGGGTATCCCTGCCAAGCGCTTTGGCAAGCCCGAAGAGTTCGGTGCTGCCTGCGCCTTCCTGTGCAGCGTGCATGCCGGCTACATCACCGGCCAGAACCTGCTGATCGACGGTGGCGCTGTCAACAAGGCATTCTGAGCTGTCGGCAATGTGAACGCCTTGGCAATCACTCACGGAGAGTCGTGCATCGCCCACAGAAAGCCTGCTCCGAGGTCGCCTGATCAATTTTCGTGCCGTTAGAGTTTTCGTGGCCTGAGTGATTACTCATTCAGCTCACTGATTACTGATAACAAGAGGCGCGGTACATGATCAAGCGCACAGGGTACCTATCGTCAGTGACAGGGATGTCACTGGCTTTTTTACTTTCCTTTCAGACCGTGAATGCCGTCTCGAGTGTTGATGAGCCGCCATCAGTGGCGTCCATTGACGCTGCCAATGAGTTGTTGCAGCTCAGTGGCATGAGCGATCAGCTACAGAGTCTGCCCGAGGCTGTCATCGCAAGCTTCGAGCAATCCATTCGTTCAGGCGGACTGGACCTGCCGTTCAAGGATGAGGATATTCCCTATCTCAAGTCGTCGCTGACTCGCGTGTTCAACAGCGAGCGCCTGCAGCGTGCCGTACAGGAGCAGCTGAATGCGGAACTCGATGAGCAGCAACTGAGCCGACTGACACGCTTCTACCGCAGTGCTCGCGGGCAGGAAATTCGTGATGCCGAGATTGCCAATTCGATCCTCAGGCATCGTGAGCGCTTCAGCCACTGGCATGAGACCCTCGGTCTGCGTAGTCTGAGTGAGACTCGTCAGCAGGCCATTCGTGACCTGGAACGTGCGCTGCAGGCAACCGATGCTGCCGTCGATACGCTGATCAGCATGCAGGTTGCCCTGCAGCTGGGCCTGACCCCCGCCTTGCCGGTCGAGCAACGGCAGAGTGCCAGGCAACTGATCAGTGCTGCGCAGGCCCACAGGCCGACGCTGACGCGTGCCTATCAGGAGAGTTCGCTGGAATCCATCGCCTTCCTCTACCAGCAGCAATCACTGGAGACCTTGAGGGCATTCGCTGCGATGCTCAAGACACCCGCTGGCCAGAATTATGTTCATGCGCTCAATCGCGGTCTGAGCCATGGCATGCTGGACGCCGCCGAAGCGCTCGGCGAGTCCATGAAGCCCCTGCTGCTGCGTCGCCTGGGACAGGGCGTCTGAATCCAGAACGCACCGGCCACAGGCGGGACTATCGGGCTGTCAAGGCTATTCGGTTTCCCGGGGAGGCAGTCCGGTGTGCTGTGACAGAATCTGGCCCTTGCGCACCTTGCCGGCAGCACCACGCCCTCGATTTCGCTCGATCGGCGTACTGTTCTTGCTCCGCGCATTCTTGTAGCCGTCGCCCTTGGGCTGGTACGTGGGGATCAGGTGCTGTTTGCCATTGCCGATGAGGTCACTGCGACCCATGGCGCGCAGCGCATCGCGCAGCATGGGCCAGTTCTGTGGATCGTGATAGCGCAGAAAGGCCTTGTGCAACTTGCGTTGAGTGCCAGACTTGGCAATGGGCACATCGCCACCATCACGCCGGATCCGCTTCAGCGGGTTCTTGCCGGTGTGGTACATGGTGGTTGCCGTCGCCATGGGCGAAGGATAGAAGTTCTGTACCTGGTCGGCGCGAAATCCGTAGCCCTTGAGCCACAGCGCCAGATTCATCATGTCGGTATCGGTAGTGCCCGGGTGTGCCGCGATGAAGTAGGGAATCAGGTACTGCTGCTTGCCGGCCTTGCGGCTGAACTTCTCGAACAGTTCCTTGAATTCATCATAGGCACCAATGCCCGGCTTCATCATCTTGTCCAGCGGTCCACGCTCGGTGTGCTCGGGCGCGATCTTCAGGTAGCCGCCCACATGATGGGTGACCAGTTCTTCGACGTATTCGGGTGACTTGATGGCCAGATCGTAGCGCAGGCCAGAGGCAATCAGGACCTTCTTGACGCCAGGCAGCTCACGAGCACGCTTGTACAGCTTGATGAGCGAGGAGTGATCGGTGTCCAGGTTCGAGCAGATATCCGGGTAGACACACGAAGGCAGGCGGCAATTGGCCTCGATTTCCCGAGACTTGCAGGCAATGCGGTACATGTTTGCGGTCGGTCCGCCCAGGTCGGAGATGACGCCGGTAAAGCCTGGCACCTCGTCACGGATGGTCTCGATTTCCTTGATGATGGAATCTTCCGAGCGGTTCTGGATGACGCGTCCTTCATGTTCGGTAATCGAGCAGAAGGTGCAGCCGCCAAAGCAGCCGCGCATGATGTTGATCGAGAAACGAATCATCTCGTAGGCCGGAATGCGTGCCTTGCCATACACCGGATGCGGTACCCGGGCATAGGGCTGATCGAAGACATAATCCATTTCCTCGGTGGTCAGAGGAATGGGCGGTGGGTTGAGCCACAGTTTCTGGCCACCCTGGTTCTGCACCAGCGCGCGGGCATTGCCGGGGTTGGTCTCCAGATGCAGCACACGGTTGGCGTGGGCATACAGGACCTTGTCGTTGCTGACCATGTCGAACGAGGGCAGACGCAGCACGGTCTTGTGACGCTTCTGCTGACGAATGGCCTGTCGTTCCTCACGGCTCATGAAGTTGAGCACTTGAGTGTCGCCATTGCTCGACACTTGAGCCACTACCGCCGATTCGTCGCCGGTAACCGCTGTCGAGTCTGGCGTGGAGCCATCCTGACAGGGTGCGCCGGCCATCTCGGCGGAGCTGTTTTCCGGCACGATATACGGGTTGACCGGTTCCTCGATACGGCCGGGCTTGTCGACCTTGCTTGAATCGATGACGATCCAGTCTGCAGGCAGATCCTCGACCATGAAGGCAGTACCACGCAGATCCGTGATGTCCCCGATGGCATGTCCGGCAGCCAGTCGATGGGCGATGTCGACAATGGCGCGTTCGCCGTTGCCGTACACCAGCAGATCGGCCTTGGCATCGGCCAGGATGGAACGTCGGACCTTGTCCTGCCAGTAGTCGTAGTGTGCAATGCGGCGCAAGGAGGCTTCGATACCACCGATGACGATGGGCACGTCGCGGTAGGCCTCGCGGCAGCGATGAGAATAGACAATGGAGCTGCGATCGGGTCGCTTGCCACCGATGTCATCCGGCGTATAGGCATCATCGGAGCGTATCTTGCGATCCGCCGTATAGCGGTTGATCATGGAGTCCATGTTGCCGGCTGTAACACCGAAGAACAGGTTTGGCGCGCCCAGGGCCTCGAAGGCCTTGGTGTCCTGCCAGTCGGGTTGGGCGATGATGCCTACACGAAAGCCATGCGCCTCAAGCAGGCGGCCGACGATAGCCATGCCGAAGCTGGGGTGATCGACATAGGCGTCCCCGGTGACCACGATGATGTCGCAGCTGTCCCAGCCGAGTTCATCCATCTCCGCGCGGGACATGGGCAGGAAAGGCGCACGTCCATAGCATTCCGCCCAGTAAGGCGGATAGTCGAAAAGTGGACGGGCGGGATTTGCTGGAAGCTTTGAAGCCATGAAACTGATCTACTGTGCAATCCGCTATGGTACCTGTTTAACCGTAGCGGGTCTGATCGTGAGTCGCAATAGGCCCGTGAAGCGGCAAATTCAACCCGAATTGCGGGTTTGCCCGGCTCAGCAGCGGGCCAATTGCATTCGCAACTGCCGCTGCTGTGCCCGCAGGCGTTCCTGCTCGGCGGTGGATGCCCCGTTCTGCATGCGTGTGTTGGTATTTTCCAGGGTCTGGTTGAGTCGTTGCCGACAATTGCTGCGAGCGTCGATTGCGCGCGCGGCAGCGGCCTGGGCTGCGGTGTCAACCGCAGGAACTGCCGCTGGTGGTTCATAGCTGGCGGGTGTTGCCGTACCGGTAGCGGGGATCAGATCTGCCCCAGGTAATGCCCGGGTTTGTCCGGCGGCGGTTTGCTCGGCAGCGCTGCGTGACTCATCTCGAGCTGCGTCACAGCCCCCCAGTTGCTCCAGGAATTCGTAAGGGTAGACCTCGCAACGGCGAGCATTGGCCCCGAACGAGCCCACCTGGCAGCGTTCGGTGGCCAGTGTCGCAATGCGGTTGGCACTGACCTTGTCATTGCCATCGAAGGTGTAGATGTAACTGATCAGCCCCATGACCAGGGGTGACAGACTGTCCATGCCGCCGTGCGAGTCGAATACGCTTGCCGATGTCTCACCCTGTTTCATGCGGCGGGTGGTGTCAAAGGCCAGTTTGCGGGCGATTCGGCAATCCAGACCGGCCACCGCAGCGGCCGTGTTCGAAATGCGTCGTGTCGATTCATCGTGTGCGCAGGGAGTGCTGGTGTAGGTGGTGTCGCCTGCCGCACTCACGCATTTGAAGATGGCGGCGCTGGCGGGTGCGGCAAAGCTGATGAGGCTCAGGATGGCGAGGATACCCAGAGCGCCACAAAACCCGCGTCCGCTGCCGGTCGCTTCTCGCAACAGGATGATAAGAGGGGGCAAGGAGGGGAGACTGTGCGCTGTCATGAGCTGATATCGCTGATCCGGCAAGGCTGTTAAAGGAAAGCTTTTACCGATAGCGGCCTGGCGCTGAGCAAGTTCACTGCCAGTTGTGCGCTGATTGGCAGCTGCTATGCTGCATGGTCAATCTTTTGAAGAAAATTAGACTGGTGACATCAATGTCCGATCAAGCCGACGCTGATGGCAGCCCTGACACTCGTTCCACCGACGAGCATCAGCGATTGCTGGAAGAGATCACGACACTGTTCGAACATCGCATCAGTTTCAACGAATTTCTGGGTTTCAGGATCAAACAGCTTGATCCGGGTCCCATTCGCATCAGCTTTCAGATGCGACCGGAACTCATCGGGCATTATCTGTTCGGGCGGCTGCACGGTGGGGTCATCTCATCGGTGCTGGATGTTGCCGGTGGCCTGGCCGTGATGATGGGCATTGCCAGCTTTCACGCGGATGAGAGCAGTGAACAGATCCTGCAGCGCTTTTCGCGCCTGGCCACGATCGACCTGCGCGTCGATTACCTGCGTCAGGGGATCGGCAAGGAATTCCTGGCAGAAGCCGACGTGGTGAGGCTGGGCCGGCGAGTCGCCGTTTGCAGTATGCGCCTGACCAACGACGAGCAAACCCTGATAGCCACAGGCAATGCCAGTTATATCGTGAGTTGAGTGCTCACGGCATCTGCCGGATGGGTCGAATGCCTGAGACAGTCATGCCGTGAGCTGAATACTCGGGACCTCCGACATGCGGGGAGGCGAGTATTCAGGCGCTCGGGCAATCAGGAATCGGCAAATTCCGGATAACACCAGTGTCGCCAGATTTTGCGCCGGCTTTCCTTCTTTTGCAGACCCTGGGTGTTGGTCTGGAACTTGACGACGTAGATCTCCAGGGTTGCCAGCTGGGTATCGCGTGAGCGAGGCTGATTGTTCCAGCTCTTGCACAGATAGCTGCCGAAGGCCTCGCGCACGGCATTGTTGCGATGCCCGTCGACACGGCCCAGATACTTGCGCCAGCGATAGCCCTCGTACAGGGAATAGAAGCGTTCGGGAGCCTGCCAGTCCGGCAGACTGGACGTCAGTGGGTACACATCCACTTGCTCACCATTGCGTAGCTGGCCGGGTATCAGCAGATAGGAGGATGTGGTCAGAGGGTAGGGCGCAAACATGTCCCAGCGCTGATCGATCCGGAACGCTCGGGCCAGGTAATTCACATGCTCCGGCATCTGCCCACGCAGCCCCGGCATGCCGTAGACATTGAAGGCGGTGACGACGTAGAAGAACAGGGCTGCCAGCAAGGAGCCGATGATGGTGGGCTGGAGCTTGAGCGATCTGAACGGCAGAGCTCGTTCGCTCAGCGTGCCCATCAGTCCACGATTGTCGGCCACCCAGCGGTAGATGCGGTTGCCCAGGCTCATGAATGGCGGGAACGACATGATCCAGGCCAGAATCCTGAACGGCCAGCGCTGCCGGAACAGCAGGACCATGGCGTGCCAGTGGATGTGCGGTTTACCGGCAGCATCGGTCACGACCCAGGAGTTCTCCCGTTCCATGATGGCGTGAATCTCGGGGAAATTCTGGGCCTTGAGTATCTTGCAGTCCTGCGGGAGCAGGAAGCTGCGCAGGATCAGGCAGGTTTTCAGGCAGAACCCGCAATCTTCATCGTAGTAGATGATGATGGCAGATTGCTGCTGGTGTCGTGCTTGTTGCCGTTTGGTGCTGCGTAGCCAGACCCATGCACTGCCGGGTATCAGCAGGCTGAGTGCCATGAAATCGATCAGCGGAAAGAGTCCGATATGCAGCATCAGTATGAAGGCTGCGTGCAGGGAGGCCAGCAACAGCAGTCCGACAATCCTCAGGCGCGGCCAGTAGAAGGGGCTCAGTACCAGCAGTGGGCCAATGAATTCGACAGCCAGTACGTACAGGGTCGCAGGTTTGAGCAGAAGTGGAAACTGGGCGATCCAGTGACCGATCGGCGTGGCGAAATGTTGCAGGTTGACAGCGTAATAGGCCGCATCGAAGCGGCTGATCCAGGCGTCCCCGGTCTTCAGGAAGGCCGTGAACGTGTACAGGTACAGGATCTGGAACACGATGGCAATGGTGGCCACGGAAAAATAAGGTTGTTCCCGGAAAGCGTTGGCTGGCACGGCATTGGGGTTGTCTCTGTGTACCGTTTGCAGGGCGCTATCGATGGAATAGCGGGCTCCCAGCGGCAGGAACATGGCCCAGAAGCTCATGACCACCAGCAGATTGTCGCCGCCTTGCAGCAGCAGGCCGTTGCGATTGAGCAGGGATGCCAGCAGCACGAAGGAGGCGGCCGCGGCCAGTTTGCTGCGGTAACCGAACAGCAAGGCCAGGGCGAAACCGGCGGCTATCAGGAACAGCAATACCTGCCACCAGAGCTCGCCGTTGGCTGCGTGTATCGACCAGTGCCACTGATGGGTGATCTTCAACCACTGGTAGCGCGGCAGAACACCGTCGTCGGTATAGAAGACCGATAGATCCAGGCTTCGCAGCGCCAGATCCGCCAGCAGCAAGAGTGCAAGCATGATGCGAAACAGCGCGATGGATCTGAGATCCAGGCTGAATACACGTCTGACGTAATGCATGGCTTCCCTGTCTCCGGCTTGACTCAAAGGGTTTTGGTCGCAATAGCTTACGGGGTATCGATGACCGGCGCCAGCTGAGAAAACTCGACCCACTGTGCCTCTGACTCTCCCTCGATATGGAGCAATGCCCGGCTGTGGATGTAATCGGCGTCCTTGACCGAGGCTTTACGATGCCGATAGGGGCCACTCTTGATGGCAATCACCAGTCCCGGTGTCAGTGCGGGGAGACGGTTGCGCTGTGCCTGTTGCTTGCGCGCTTCATTGGTGGCCAGCATGGATAGCAGCGATCGACGCCGTTGCTCGAGTTCTTCGGCAGAGAATTCCGAGAGGTCGGCCGTCAGATCGATATGTGCGGCGGCCGAATCCTGCTCGTCGGGAGGCAGATCCTTCTGCATGGCCTTCCAGAAACTCTGGTCGGCGTCTTGCTTGTTCCCGGGTTTTCTCATTGGTGCAACGATAGCACCCTAACTCGCCTGCCTGGCTGCAAGGAACTGCCAGGTTTCCACGATGGTGTCGGGATTCAGTGACACACTCGAGATTCCCTGTTCCATCAGCCACAGTGCCAGGTCAGGATGATCGGAGGGGCCCTGGCCGCAGATACCGATATACTTGTTCTGGTTATGTGCAGCGCTGATGGCCATCTGCAGCATTTTCTTGACGGCCGGATCGCGCTCGTCGAACAGATGAGCCACCAGACCGGAGTCACGATCAAGGCCCAGAGTCAGCTGAGTCAGATCGTTGGAACCGATCGAGAAGCCATCGAAACGCGACAGGAACTCTTCGGCAAGGATCGCATTGCTCGGCACTTCGCACATCATGACCACGCGCAGGCCATTGTCACCGCGACGCAGGCCGTTCTCGGCCATCAATGACAGTACCTGATCGGCTTCCTCGAGGGTGCGCACGAAGGGCACCATGAGCTCGACGTTTTCGAAGCCCATGACCTCGCGCACGTGCTTCAGGGCGCGGCATTCGAGCTCGAAGCACTCGGAGAAGGAGGACGAGAGGTAGCGTGATGCTCCCCGGAATCCGATCATCGGATTTTCCTCTTCAGGCTCGAACAGCGCGCCGCCGACCATGTTGCGGTATTCGTTCGACTTGAAGTCGGACAGTCGCACGATGACGGGGTGTGGGGCAAAGGCTGCTGCCAGTGTGGCCACACCTTCGGCAATCTTGTTGACGTAGAAATCCAGTGGATCGGCGTATCCGGCACTGCGTTCGGCAATCTGCTGCTGAACGTCTTCCGGCATGGCGTCATGGTGCAACAGCGCCTTGGGGTGAATGCCGATGGTGTTGCTGATGATGAATTCGAGGCGTGCCAGCCCAATGCCACTGTGTGGTAGTTGACTGAAGCTGAAGGCACGTTCCGGGTTGCCGACGTTCATGGTGAGCTTGAACGGCAGTTCAGGCAGATTGTCCAGCTGGGTTTCGGCAATGTCGAAGGTCAGGCTGCCTTCATAGATGTAGCCGGTATCGCCCTCGGCGCAGCTGACGGTGACTGCCTGGCCATTGCTCAGGCGGCTGGTGGCATCGTTGCAGCCGACCACCGCAGGGACGCCCAGTTCGCGCGCGATGATGGCGGCATGACAGGTTCGTCCGCCACGGTTGGTGACGATGGCTGCCGCACGTTTCATGACGGGCTCCCAGTCGGGGTCGGTCATGTCGGTGACCAGTACATCGCCGTCCTGAACGCTGCCGATATCCGCGATGCTGTCGACTATGCGAACCACGCCGGCACCGATGCGCTGACCGATGCTGCGTCCGCTGGCCAGTATGGCAGCCTGATGCGAGGCCAGCTGGTAGCGCGTGATGACATTGCGATTTGTACGCGATTCAACGGTTTCAGGGCGAGCTTGCAGTATGTACAGCTCACCATCATTGCCGTCCTTGCCCCATTCGATATCCATGGGACGGCCATAGTGCTTTTCGATGGTCACGGCCATGCGAGCCAGTGACTGCACGTCGTCATCGTCGAGTGAAAACCGCATCTGGTCTGCCAGATCGACATCGACGGTATCCACCGCCGTGCTCTGGCCGTAGATCATCTTGATGCGCTTGGCACCGCGACTGCGTTTGAGAACGGCAGGTCGGCCAGCTGCCAGAGTTGGCTTGTGAACGTAGAATTCGTCCGGGTTGACCGATCCCTGTACCACGCATTCACCCAGACCCCAGGAGGAGGTGATGAACACGGCATCACTGAAGCCGGACTCGGTATCGATGGAGAACATCACGCCGCTGGCGCCGATGTCACTGCGTACCATTCTCTGGATGCCGGCGGACAGGGCAACGTCGGCGTGGGCAAAGCCCTGGTGAACACGGTAGGAGATGGCGCGGTCGTTATACAGCGAGGCAAACACTTCGCGAATGCGGTGCAGGACATCGTCCAGCGACTGTACATTCAGGAAGGTTTCCTGTTGACCGGCAAAGGAGGCTTCGGGAAGATCTTCTGCGGTGGCCGAGGAGCGCACGGCAACAGAGGCCGCGCCACCTGCACCCTTGCTGATCTCCGCCCAGCCTTCGGTCACGGCATCCACCAGACCTGTTGGCAGCGGTGTTTCAATGACCCAGTTGCGTATCATGGCCCCGGTCTCGGCCAGCGCCTGCATGTCATCGGTGTCGAGCTTGTCCAGACAGGCGTTGATCTTGTCATCCAGGCCGCTCACCTGCAGATGCTCGCGGAAGGCGTCAGCGGTCGTGGCAAAGCCATCCGGTACGCTGATGCCCGCATTGGACAGATTGGAGATCATTTCACCCAGTGAGGCATTCTTGCCACCTACCACCGGAACGTCGTTCATGCCCAGATCTTTGAACCAACGGATGTATTGAGTCACTTCAACTCCTTGTTTCAAGACGCTGCCAGCAGCAGCGGTCAGTAATCAGGCGCAGCCGGAAGCTTGCCTGAAAGCCCATCGTGTCGCACAGTGCCGGTATGGTAATGGATTTGCCCATCGCAGATTGCACTGACATACAAAGCTCATGCCCAACACACAGAAACGCAATGCCTTTATCGTCTCGGATCGCACCGGCTTGACAGCAGAGGCCATGGCTCACAGTTTGCTGAGTCAGTTCCCCAGTATCGACTTCCACATGGAGACCTTCACCTTCGTGGATACTGTCGCAAAGGCCAGAGAGCTGGTGGAACGCTGCGATTCGATCCGCGAGAACACCGGATCGGCACCTCTGGTCTTTCTGACCATGGTCAACGACAACCTGCGTGCCGTGTTCGATGAGACCGATATGGAAGTTTTCGACCTGTTCCGTACCTTCATTGGTCCTATGGAAAAACAGCTCGGTGTAAAATCGTCCCATACCATCGGCAAGTCACATGGTGTAACCGATGAGAAGGCCTATACGTCAAGAATCGCTGCGGTGCATTTCGCCCTGCAGACGGATGACGGCATGGATTTCGATCACTACCGACAGGCGGATCTGATCATCGTCGGGGTGTCCCGCTGCGGCAAGACGCCGACATCGCTGTATCTGTCCCTGCATTATGGCCTGTATGTGTCGAACTACCCGTTGACCGATCACGAGCTGGAGCGCAAGGAACTGCCGCAGGCCCTGCAACGCTATACCGACAAGTTGTTCGGATTGACGATCGATCCGTTTCGCTTGTTGCAGATCCGCCAGCAACGCTATCAGGGTTCCACTTACAGCACGGCAGCGACCTGTCAGCGGGAAATCGCGCAAGCCGAAGCCCTGTTTCGCTCACATGGCATACCGTGGCTCAACACGACGCGGATGTCCGTTGAGGAAATCGGCGCGATGGTGGTCAATCGTACCAAGGCCGGTACACGTATTCTCTGAGCCGACGTCAGACAAGTCGGCCGACTGCCGACACCGGAGACGTGTAACTGTCGCAAGGTTAGTTCGATATAAAGTAATTTTCGGTGGTGCCGCTGGGAGACACAAGTCATGTTTCCAGAGGTTCCTTCGTGCCAATATCGTGCGCAAGGTCGCAGCATCGAGAAATTACCCACCCGCCGTGCAGAACTGTGTCTGCACGGTGCGTCCGTGCCCGGCGACCTCTGGGCCTGGCCGTGTTGCTGGCCGGTCTGCTGGTACCGATCGTCACGATGGCCCAGTCATCGATAGAGTCCGCATCGCCGGCAGCAGGCAACGCAAGCGATGCGCTGCAGCTGGTGGAAGGGGACATCCTGGTATCTGCGGCCAGCAACAAGACCCGCGCGATGGCAATCAACAAGACCTCGCGTCTGTGGCCTGACGGTATCGTGCCGTATCGGTTGGATGCCAGCCTGTATGCCAGTGGCGTTGCGGCCGTGAAAGAGGCCGTGACTTACTGGAATCGGGTCAGTGGCATAACACTGATGTCGCTGGATGAGTGGCCAGCCGGGCAGGCTGTACCGGCAGATTCCGTCGTCTTCCAGTACGGTGAAGGCTGTGCATCCTGGGTAGGCAGACGTGGCGGAGAGCAGGAGATCTGGGTGGCTCCCAACTGCAATGCGGGTAGCATGATGCACGAAATCGGACACCTGCTGGGTCTGGAGCATGAGCATACGCGGCCCGATCGAGACCAGCATATCGAAATCCACTGGAAGAACATCAGCCCGGACAAGCAGCATAATTTCGATGCCGCGCCTGCAGGCACGCAGTTACTCGGGGATTACGACTACGGGTCCATCATGCATTACGGCCCCATGAATTTCTCGGCCAACGGCCAGGCGACCATCACGCCTCTGGTAGACACCGGGGATGAGATGGGGCAACGCGTTGCTCTGAGTGAGGGTGATCTGGCCGCAGTGGCAGAGCTGTATGCCGCCGACCTGTCCATTGTCACCACCTTCGCCACCGAATCCGGTGGTTCTGAACTGAACCTGTATGTCAGCAACGGTGGATTGCAGGGAGCTCACCTGATCGAGGTCGACGTGCTGTTCGGTGACGGACGGATGACCGGTTTTTCCGGTGAGGGCTGGCAGTGTTCAAGTGTTACCGAGGGTCGTGCCACTTGCGAGATCGCACGCATGGCAGGGGGCAGTAGCAGTCGACTCTCGCTGCAGTTGTCCGGCACCGTGTCGGCAGACGACATCACGGCAAACGTCAGCTCCAAGACACCGGATGATGATCCGGGAAACAATGCAGACAGTGCCTCTGAAGAGCCCGCCCAGGGGGCCGCCAATGCACTGGAAGACCCGGCCGTGACCGAGGTCACGACCACGCAGCTGGGTGCTGCCAGCTGGGTATGGCTGTTCCTGTCCGGGCTGTTACTGCACCGGCTGACCGGTGAGCGGATCTATCGGCATGCCGGTGACCGGGTCGAAGGCCTCAGGCGGTGGCGCATCGCCTTGAGGCGGTAGGTCTGAGATCTGCGCTGGCGGGGCGTCAACGATCTGCTGAGAGCCATCGGGTGCGCCGGTCGGAACGCCATCGTCGTTCAACGGTTGCTCATCACTGATGATGATATCGTCGGCAGGGGAGCCGCTGGGCAGGAATTGATCATCGCCACCGCTACTGCCTGAGGCACCGTCTTCGCCCATCATCAACACCACTTCGATGATCGTGCTGTGCGGGTCCTTGTCACTGCGCACCAGCATGTGGTTGGGGCTGAGTTTGGACAAGGCCTTGTCGAGTGGTTCATCGACGATATCGATATTGACCAGAGCCTCGGTATCACCCGTCACCACGACGCTGATGCCCAGTTCGTCGGTCAGCAGCTGAGCCAGAGCGCTGGCAGAGGTGTTGCTGGCCTGGACCGAGAGCAGGCCATCCTTCTCGCTCACTTGAACCGATTGCTGGGCAAGGGCCCCTGAGCTCACGGCGAGTGCGAGGCAGCATGCGGTGACCGTCAGGGCAGCTGTGCGAAGCAGCGGTTGTAAGACAATTGACCGTGACATGTGTGTCATCCGAAGTGTTCTGCCGTGAAGTGTAATCGCATGTGAAAAACTTGGGATGGCAAAGTGGTAACACGCGCAGCGCTTTTCGGCCTTCTGGGGTGAGGAATTGTCGGATTTGCTGACTGCTCGATGCCGCAATTTTCCGCTGAGCAAGGGTTTGCTCATGAACCTGCCTGCAGGCAGAGGATTGATCGGCCTGAACGGCATGTCCTTCCGGGTGTGTACATATTACAATCGGTGGCTGGCGGCGGCCTGGGGTAACAGATACTGGCTCCAACATTCACGAACCGGAAGCCTGTTCATGCCCTCAAGACCCACTTCGCTGGTACTGGAAGATGACGTCACTCTTGCACGCGCTTACGAGCGAGTGCTCCAGTCGCTTGGCTATGACGTGACCATCGCTCATCGGGTAGATGCGGCCCGTACACAGATCCGGGACAAGGCGCCCGATCTCATGTTGATCGACATCGATCTGCCAGACGGCAACGGTCTGGATCTGATGGAAGAGCTGCGCAATGATACACGCGGTCGCTTCATCGTCATCAGTGGCGACAACTCGCAGCGTGCAGCCATCAAGAGTATTCGCAGTCAGGCCGTTGAATTGCTGCTCAAGCCGGTGGATCTGAACAGTCTGCGCGCCTTGCTGGATCCTTCCCTGGCGGCAGAGCGTTCGCAGGGTGGGGAGGCATCGGGCTCCGAGGCGTCGGTTGACGGGGAGAACAGGGCGTCTGCTGGTAACGCTTCAGCAGGTCTGGTCGGAGCCTCCGGGGTCAAGACGGGATGGTTTCAGGTCGGTGATCATCACGCCTTGAGTGCATTGCGCACCACGATGAGCTTCAGCGCGGAGCGCAGTCGTGGCCACGCACTGATAACCGGTGAGCCCGGCGTCGACAAGCCGTCGGTGGCGCGTGCCATTCACCAGCGGGGGCGACGAACCGGACAGTGTCTGGTCATCGACTGTGCAGATGAGAGC
>CBDUIJ010000091.1:0-17573 GCA_965367215.1 uncultured Granulosicoccus sp. | reverse complement strand
AATTACTGCAACTTTGACATGTTCTTTCATTGTGTTTTCCTCAGGTCCGTTGCATGGCTTTTTCGTCGATGTTATCGACGAGGTATTCGTTGTACATATCGTGATACTCACTGATAGCTCGGGCAGAGACCTTCCGAGTGAACTGACTGACCGCGATGGTGACGGCAATATTGATGAAGAATCCGGCAAGTCCAGGCCCTATAGGCATATCCGGTTTCATGGCAGCGAGCACTCCCATGGAGATGGCACCAGCCAGAAGACCGAAAAAGGCACCTGTTTCCGTGATCTTGCGAAAATTGAGTGCACCCAGGGCGAGGGCACAAGTTGCAGACCAAAGCTGAAACCCAGTGAAGCGACAGGCACCAGATTCCCGGCACCGCCCGGAGTCATTGCCAGGACAAACAGCAGGATGGTCACGATGACGACAACCACACGCGTCACGCGGCTCAAGACTGCGTTTTTTCTGCCATCAATTCCTTTCGTGAGGCATATCCTCGCGTCAGCTTCGAAGGGCAGATACTCGGCTCGGATGCCGTCGTCGAAGCAGTTGCTCAGGAGCGGGTTGATTTTGGAATTGCCATGGATCCGGATCCCGCGCCATGGATCGAGCTTGTGGCAGAATTCGGCACACAATTCGTTGTTCTCATGTCCCCGAATCACCCATTGGCCGGTGCATCGGAGCTACGTCTGGAAGAGTTGCAGCCACACGATCTGTCACTTCTGGATCAGAGCTTCTACACGAGACGTTGGCTCACCCAGTCAATCCATGCTCAGGGGCTGAGTTTCCGTGTGCACCTTGAGCTGGATCAGATCGATGCACTTATTGCCTATATATCCTTGTCTGGCGGCATCACCGTGTTGCCGGACTATGCCATTACGCCAGCTGCTCGGGCACTTGGATTACAGGTAGCGAGGATTGCCGGCGAAGAACCGCCCAGCACCAAGACTGCAATATTCGTCAACAAGAGGCACCGAATGACCAGCGCCACCGAGCGGTTTCTGGAATATGTCAAAAGTGCAGCATGTTGAGTGAGGTAACCCTCCAGGGCACCTGCACCGCCCTCAACGTCGCAGGATACGTTTCGCGTTCGAACGCCAGCAGATAGCCATCCAGTGCCGAACAATCAAACGGCCAGGGGGAAACTCGCACAAGCCCTTCACCGTCCAGCTCGATACTCATCGTGCGGCGCTGCTGACTGCCATTTTGCGGATATACCGAGACCTCAGTGCTGAAAGGTCTTTCAAAACAGAAGTGAAAGGCCACGCTGTCGCAGAAAGCCGTCACGGCATCAGCGCGCAGGTAACGCTCTTCGCTGATTCCTGTCGCGGTGGCGAGGTCACGAATACGCCTGCGGCATTCTGTCTTCAGGTCGGCATGTTCTTCGTCATCCATCAGTCTCAAGGCGTGATGCTTGACGACGGTCTCTGCAATGCGATCGGTCAGCTCGGTATCCATGAGCCGCTCCAGGGTAAATGCGCGTTCGGCAGCTGACATGGCACCGATGGCAAATTCATCGCAGGTGCCGAAACCCAGGTCGTGCAGGGCCACGCCGGCATTGAACGAGTCTGACGGCAGCTCCGGGCGGTCAAATTCATCATTCCCCCAGTGACTGGCCAGAGTGCCGGCAAGGCGCATGTGCTCGTACTGGGTGAAATTGATCGGTCGACGTGTTGATTCAAACATGTAACAAGACTACCGCATTTTCTGGAAGAGGCAGCCTGCGAGACAACATTGCAGACACGTCACTCTCGAACTGCATTTACATCGGTGGCGGTGGCTGCAACACGCGAACGAGCGCTGGCCTTAACCTAATGACCAGTTGAATCATTGCGCCACTCTGATCCATTGTGTACGAGGACCATTTCCGTCGCTGGTCATCGATCGGCGGCACGAGGGAGGCAGCATGGCCAGAACTGCAGGGATACCGCTTGTTGATCTGTTTGGATTGACAGATCAGATCAATGCGGCGCTGCCTCCTGTTTTCCAGAATTTCTCCGATCGCTTCGTGGTCACACAACACCGCACTACCCGTTCAGCCGGGGCCATTCATCATCATGGCGTGCTGCAGTCCATCGCGGACAGTGCAAGCATGGCAGTCGAGGAGCTGGACATCGGTATCGGCACCTTGCAGATACCCCTGGTTCATGCAGGTGTGCCGTTCCAGTTTGCCATTGCACGGGCGGCCATCAGCAACAATCTGGAGCCGGGTCCAGCGTCATGGCAACTGGATATTCGTCTGGCCGATTTCATTCTGACAATTGACGCATTGGAACCTGCCATCTATGTGCCCGAGGCCGGCACCTCACCGCGACATCTGGTGCGTGACCCCGGGCGCGACCGCGTCAAGATCATCGGCTCTTGTACTGTTCGATTCTCCAGAGTCGGCAATGCCGATATCGTAACGAGCTTCATCGACGAAAGCGATCCTCTGGATCCCACTGCGACCTCTGGCGGTGTCTTTTCGCTGACCTGCAGTCCACCTCATTTCTTCTTCGGAAAGTCCCAGTTGGGAATGACCATCAATCAGCTGGCCTACGATTTCTCGGCAGATTATTCGCCGCCTGCGGTCATCGAACGCGGGCAGGGGGCAGCGTGGGAGGGTTTGTCGATCAAGGAGGCGACGATCTACGCACCGCGTAATCTGCCGTTGGTTGGTGACGTCTCCGGCAGTGTGAAGAACGCGCTGTTCGGAAAGCCGGCTGGCATTCAGGGCGACTTCGAACTGCAGTTCGGTCGCTCGGCCCTGAGCCCTGACACCTTCCGCTTCAAGCAGCAAGGTGAGGAAGAAGTTGCTGCACAAGGGCTGGGCTTGTCTCGCAAGGTGGCGATTGTTGCAGACCAGGATGACCGAGTGACCGTACAGGCGGCCTTCACCGCAAGTGCGCCCCCGGAGGGTGGTGTACTGGAGGACTGGTCAGCACGCTGGCACTGGCCTGATGGATCGATAGACGATGAGGTGGATGTGTCCAGTGGTAGTGTCATGCACGGTGAGGAGTTGCGTGTGACGCCGCTGGAGCAGATCGACGGTGTGGACGATCCCATCGAGCATCCTGAAGTCATCTTCCGCTTCGAGGCCGCCGGTGAAGGGGCGGTGGTGCGGATCAATATCGATGGCAGTACTCTGGACAATGTGGTGCACCTGGGGGGCACGGTTGCGCAGATCAATGAACTGACGCTGGAGGCCGTATCTACAGCGCCAGGCACCTCTGCCTTTGAATGGGAGCTTGCTGCCAGAAACATCCGGCACCAGGGGGCCACGTTTACGCCGGATGTTACGGGCTTGAGCGGTGAGCACCTGATCAAGCTCAGTGAGAAACCGCAGGATGGTAACCCGAAACGCGTCAGTCACCTCAAGCTGAGAATCATCGAAGAAGGCGAACTGCTGGTCGGCACGGAGGGTGGTGTTTTCATCGGCTCGGATCCCACCGTCCCCCAGGACATTTCGGACGTGGAGGCGACCTATGACCTGAGTGATTTTCACGCCAGTGGTGCACTCAATACCAAGGCTGAGCAGGCGGTACTGGACAACACGACTTCGGCCAATGTCGTTGTGCCACCTGATGGTCTGGCGCAGGTCGTCATCCCTCTGGGTGCAGCGCCTGCGGTGGTGGAGCACGATCGCCATATTCGAGTGCTGATGGCTTTCGATGACAATGTGGTGCTGGGCTGGGGCAAGACACCCGATGACGTTTCGCTGGCGCCGGTAGGCGCCAATGGCGGCAACAATGAGGCAACCATTCGCCCGCAAGTGCAGGACTGGGCTGCGCGCTATCCGGACGCACAGTTTCTGATCGTGGGTCGCTGTGACGATATCGGTGGTGATGCCTACAACGAGGATCTGGCAGAGCGTCGTGCCAGCAAGGGGGCGGAGTTGCTGACGGGTGCCGATCCAACGGCGACTGCAGTGACGTCGAGTCGCGTCTATCGTCGAGGAGAGCAGTCGGCCTGGGTCAATCCTGCCGGCGCTACCGGTGATGGCAATACGCTGGAGGAAGATGCCGAGATTGCCCTGGACGAGGCCGAGAAGTTCGAAGCGGTTGGTGATGCGACCCTTGAAAACGGGCGACTGATCGAAGTCCGTGAAGAACGTGATGGTTGGCCGGATGATCATGATGCGGATCATGCTGTCGAGAAGATCCGTGTTCAGTATCGAGCCGTGGACATCTACGCGGTGGGCGGTACACCGGCCGGTAATTCAACCCGCGCCGAGAAGGAACCGGCCCGTGCTCCTACCTTGCGTCGCTCCTATGTACCAGCCAATGGACGCATTCTGGTGCCCACCCATGCGCCCGACCCACGCTTTGATTACCGGGTTCGATTGCTGCTTGGCTGGGACAAGCCAACCGCTGATGGTTTTGACAAGGCTGTACCGAACTTGGGTGAACTGGATGTCGTCTGGACGCCGGCACAAACACCCTTGCCGGATCTGGACAAGCCGGCTGGCGGTAGCACCCCGGTGGACATGTCCAGCGAGACATGGATTGTCGAAATGCGCTTCATTCATGACGAGATCACGGATTTCACCCGAATTTCTCTGGGTTTGCGATCCGAAGGTGATGACGAAGGCTTGGGCTGTGTCGAGGGCAGTCTGCTCTCGGCAACCATGGCACTGGCCCCCATGCTGCTCTCCGGGGTTCATCCAGAGGACGATGCGGTGGGTGCCGGTGCACGGATAACCGCACTGGTTGCACTGGCCGGTCTGTCGCAACTGGATCTGGGCGGCGGCAAGAAGCTGATCAGCGACAACAGCAAGACGGCACTGATCGGCGTGCGTGGGGAGATCGACATGCGCTCCTCGGCCGATCCGGGCGCGGCCTTGCAGTTCAAGGTGCTGGCCGAATACACCTGCACGTTGCACGTGGATTTCGGCAAGCTGGGCTTGCGTACTCAGGACGCCAAGCCGTTGAAGATCCGCTACAAGGATGTCGGTATCTCGTTCGACAATACCCGTGATGGCTGGGAGAAACTGGGCCTGGCCTATGACACTCGTTCGCTGGAAATCGAAGACCCGGGTGTGTGGCAGATCGACGGGGTGCTTGGCAAGCTGCTGCGCATCGTTGAAGTGGAAATGGGCAACGGATCGCTCTGGATCGAGGCACGACTGGCAATCGGTCTGAATCTCGGTGTCATCACGATCACCGAAGCCATCGTTCGCATGACCTTCGGCAACGATCCGCTGCCCGTGTTCGGACTGCGCGGTTTTGCAATGAGCGCCAATATTCCCAATGTTCTCGAAGGTGCAGGGCGGTTGCGCATTGAAGACAACGGTACGGTTCGCGCAGGTGTGGAGGCTACCATCCTGCCGGTAGGCCTGGGGTGTACGGCGGGATTGGCCTTCGGCAAGCCCTTTGGTAATCCACCGGGGTCCTTGCCCGATATATTCCTGGAGTTGTTCCTCGGTGTGCAGTTCAGCACGCCGGTGCCGCTGGGCCAGTCAGGCGCGGCTCTGTATGGATTCAAGGGATTGTTCGTCATGAATGGCGAGCGTGCCATCGCGGAGGATCCGCCCGATCGTATTCAGGCAGAACTCGACTGGTGGAACCAGAGCCCCGGTGAGAAATACCGTCCGGAACTGGGGCAATACGCTCTGGGTGTGGGAATCGTGCTCGGTACCATGCCGGACGCCTCGTTCTGTTTTTCCGCCTCTGGCATGCTGGTCGTGGCCTTCCCTGACCCGGAAGTCATACTGGGCGTTGACGTCGAGATCATTTCGGTGCCGGATACACAGGCCAGTGAGGGGCGTCGGCAGGAAAGCACCATCACCGGCTTGATCGTGATCGATGACGAAGCGGTGACTGTGGCGGTATCGGCCACCTACGATATTCCCAAGGTGCTGAGCCTGAAGGTGCCGTTCGGGGCGTATTTTCCCTACTCACTGCAGGGCACCTATGTGCGCATCGGCTCGGACGGGTTTGCCGGGCGCTCGGGTGAGCCTGTGACCCTGACACTGCTCCCCGGCACCTTGAATGCACAAGCCTGGGCTTATCTGATGATCGAACAGGACGGACTGCCCAGTCTGGGGGGCGATCCGCGCTTCAGCTTCGATGGCTTTTCGGTAGGCATGGGGGCCGGCTGGAGCATCGAGTGGTCAGCCGGTCCTATCGAATTGCGCGCCTCAGCCAAGGTACTGGTGGGCTTCGGTACCCGACCGTTATTGATCAAGGGCGGAGTCTTCGTCAATGGCGAGCTTGATCTGGTTGTGCTGTCCATCAGCGCACGCGGGGAAATCATTCTCACCTACCTCGATGGTGAGGTGTATCTGGAAGGCGAGTTCTGTGGCTCGGTTGATCTGTTCTTCTTCTCGATCGAAGGCTGTGTCGGGGTCAAGTTCGGTAGCGAGCAGTTGCCCGGTGAACCGCCGGAACCTGAAGCACCGATCGTCTCCATTGACCTGACCGACCGACAGGATCGGATCATGGGCGCGGCCACCACGGCAAGTGCTGTCGCTGCGAAACCGATATTCGATCTGGTGACAGATGCCAATGGCAATACCACCAATCAGGGCGTGCCGCCTTCCGAGAATCATACCGTCTGGGCGGATACCGCCCCCATACTCAATTTTCGGCAGCATGCATCGATGGGTATGCCATCCGGTGATCGCATTGCTCCGATTGCCTCTGGCGGATCGTCACTCTGGTCCGGGTCCAATCGTCTGAAGTATGCCTACCGTATCGACCGCATCGTACTGCGCAAGCGCAGTGGTGGTGATGTCGGTGATCCGGCACAGGCGATTCAAACGGTATGGATGTCGTCACCGGTGAAGCTACCCGATAGTGCCGGGGTGAACAATCCGGCCAGCTCCGAACATGAAGGCCCGAGACTGAAACTGCTCGACTGGGACCCCTGGACCTGGGTGGAGAATACGGCAAGCGGTGGCGCCGGTACGGATGGCGATCCGGTGGATGAAATCGATGAGTTGTGTGAACCCCTGCCGCAACCTCGCCGTGCCTGTGTATACGGTCGCGCCGCACGTGGAGTGAGTCTTTACAAGGTTCGGTTCCGTGCCGAGTCGCCTGCCTTGCCGCCGTATCCGAGTAAATTCTTCTTGAGCGCTGAACCTGCCTTGACGGTGGGCGATCGACGCTTTGCCGGTACTGCGCTGCAGGCCTATATTGCCGCCACGGGCGCAGTGGTACATCCTGGCGTTGCCGTGGATTTACCCATGACGATCTCTCTTCGTGGTGAGGTTGTCAAGCGCGGTTATCGCCTGCCTTACGCGCGGCTCAGCAGTGAGCAGGGCTTGCGTGACAGAGCGCTGCCATGGCAAGGGCTGTTTGACCGTGAGATTGTACAGCCGGAGCTGACTTTCCTGCTTTGTGAGTCTGCCGGCCAGGCCGGAGATACCCGTGACGAATGCTTTGATTTCGATGGAGTGAAGGCGGATGGAAAACACCTGAACCTGGTGCTGGACGCACTCACCATTCGTGCGATTGATCGACAAAAGCCCTTTGCAGCCGTTGATCGGGTGGATTCTGTCAATACACCTGTGACCCTTGGCAGTGATGGGCGCGCTGACATCAGCTTTCCCGATGCCGGCATCGAGCTCTTCTTCAAACAGCCTTGCGTGCAGCTTGAAGTGTTTTTCTGGAAACCATCCAGTGGCCCGATAGAAGTCATTGCCATTGATACGACGGGGGCTGTGGCCGACTCGGCAACCATTACCCTGTCCCCCAACGGCCCCATCAGTGTACGCCTGACAGGCGTTGCCGGAATCGTCAGATTGCGCATTACCGGTGGTAGCGGTGAGTCCGTGATGTATCGTCTGTGTTGCAGCGTGAGTGATGAGCCCTCTGTGCCCGCACCGTGCGAGACCTTCAAGGGTGTCAAACTGCGTGATGACAAATTCCAGAGTCTGACGCACAACGGTATCAAGCTGGGTGTGCTGCAGCGCGCCGATCATCTACGCATGACCGATCGTATCGACCAGTCTGGTCCGACCCCCAAACCGGGACGCGATGGCATACCGGAGTTCCTGTTTCCACATACGGGCATGCGTATCGGCTTGCCGAAGGGCTGTATGGAAATCGAACTGTGGGTGATGCTCGGTGCCACAGAGGTTGTTGCCACAGGACTTGACGCTCAAGGCAAGGAGGTGGCTCGGGTTCGTTCGTCGTCGAAGAAGCAGATACCGCTGAAATTGCGACTCGGCTCCTCCGGAGGGCCCATCGAGTCGATAAGGTTGACAGGTGGAAGCGGGGAGGCGAGTTTCTTCCGTCTCTGCTGCCTGAACAATGTCAGCCGCGAGCGGTGTGTCAATTTCAAGGGGCTGAACCTGCCAGACAAGGTTTCCAGCTTCTCTCACGGCAATCTTGCATTCAGCGATCTGGATGAGGGAAACGATCTGCGCCTTGTCGATCAGGTGAACATCAGCGGCGCTGAACCGAAACCCGGCAGTGATGGTGTACCTGAGTTGATCGTACCCAAGGGAGGGCTGGGCATCAGACTTCCCGCTGCTGCCGATACGGTTCTGATACGGGCCATGACCTTTGGCGGTGTCGTGAAGGGTGAGGCGCGCAATGCCACCGGGGCTCGAGTGGATGGAGCTTCGACCAGCAGAGAGAAGGGCGTGGAGCATGAACTGCGTTTTGCGGCTGCCGGTATCGTACTGATCGAGCTGATCAGCGATACCGAAGACTCGGTGGTCCTCGAGATCTGCACGGGCACAAGCCAGCCACAGGATGAGCTTCCACCGGGTGGTGAAAAGGGTCTGCTGCCTGCTGTCTTTGGTAAACCCGGTCGGGGAGAGCGTGGCGATTCCTGGCCATCGCGGGTCATTACTTCCCACAAGTTGCCTGATGGGCGACATTGTCATGTCGTGGCCTACGCCCCGGACGATCAAAAGCGCCCCTACACCTCGTTCGACATGCTCTCACCACTTGGTTGGGAGGCAACTTTCCTGTCAGCCTGTGGCGTGGATCTTGTGGCTGTCGAGAATCGTCAGAATGATCAGGATATCCGTGATGCTCGGCTCGCGAACATGACTCTGGTAATGCAAGCCCTGCCTTTCGAACGGCGTGACATCATCCTCGAGTCGGACACGACTTACGACATCGAGATCAGTTGGTCCTGGCAGGCATGGCAAGGCAATGAGGATGGCTCGGACAGTCCGCCGGCAAATCCGGATACGGGCAACTGGCAGCCCGCCGCCCGTACGCAGGTGTTCAGATTCGCCACAGCCGATGACACGCTGAGTGTGGGTGAGGTCCAGGATGGCCTGAACGAACATGTGTTTGATGCCCGTGACATGGCTCGTTACATCACCCGGGTGGAACCGCTGGATGGACGCGCCATTCACTTCACGGACGACCCGCTCTGGGTACACTTCAATGAAGGACATGTCTCGCAGCTGGCAGAAATATATGGCTACGAGCTGGCTATCGAGGTGCGCAGAACCGATCCTCCACCGCAGACCACACCAGAGCTTCTGGCCGACAAACTGGCGCCGTTGCCTGTGATTATCAGCTGGCACAACAGCCCTCAAGAACTCAACAGTACAGGCGCTCGCCGTATCAATGAAGCTCTGTTGGAATCACCTTGTCTGCCCAACGGACCTGCGGCAGGTGGCGCATCGATGGCCGCACAAGTCGAACTTGAACCTCTGGCAATGTACGATCTGAATCTGGTCGCCAGGGACAGCAGTGGTCTGTCGATTCTTGTTTCGGGAACTCGTTTTACCACCTCGCGTTACAGCGGGCCTGAACAGATGCTTGCGGATATGGGCTATGACTCGGCAAGAGATGCTCCGTTTCCAGCCGAGGAGATGATCATTACAGGTCCGGCACCGACTCTGTCCGGAGCCCTGGAGGAATCTGACGCTGCTCTGGGTGTGTTGTTGTCGCAATTCGATGCCGATACATTACCTCTGCCCACGGAACGTCCGAACAGCTACGTTTTCTGGCGATTCGATGGCACAGACTGGGTCGTCGAAGGGTTGCTTGTGGACTCTCTGGAGCCGATGAAGCGCGAAGGCGCGGTGGTCACGGCGACCGGGTCGGATATTGTCACGCGCCTGTTGCTCAGCGGAGGGGCCATCGGCACAGAGCCGTTGCAGGTGTATCGTGCCAATACTCAGTGGACGCGAGTCTTTCTGAAGCCCGTCAACCCTGTCAAACCTGTGAGTGAGACACGACTCGAACTCACCTTCGAGACCCCGGGCGGAGACATCAGTGGTGGTCGACTACTGGGTGCCTTGCCTCGAATGCTGGCGCTGGAGGGCCTGGTCTGATGCAGCATCATGTCAATCCATTATTGATGAACGCGCACGCATTGCCGGTGGATATTCGCGAAGCACATGCGCAGGCCGGCAACCATCTGCGCGTATCCACGCATCCGCTGCTGGGTCTGCCGGTCACACCCTTTGTGGTGTATCGGGCCGTTCCCGACAGTCGCAAGATTCTGGTCAAACGCAAGGTGGCAAGCTATATAGACGACGTCACGGGTCTGCCGTTGTCTCCACCGTTCAACATGCAATCCGGACAGTCGGTGAGCGTCTATCTGGCACTGCGGCAGAACGAGCAATGTCTCTGGGCCAATCTGATCGCCAATGCCGAGAAGGATGGATCACGTGATGATGGGCGTCCCGTGATCATCAGGCCAAGGGATGACAGAGACGGGCAAGGCGCCGCATTTCATGTGGATGCGTTCATGGCATCGACCACGGGACGTGGGCCTGCCATCATTGGCCGTCGCAGCGAGGTTCCATTCACGTTCTCCGCCCCGAACATCGTGCAGCTTCGTGTGCATGGCGCCGGCACCGTGTTCGGCATCGAGTGGATAGAGGCGCATGACACTCAGAGGCTTGAATACGAACCATATACGGTGATGTGCCTGCCGCACGAAGGAGGCGCGCGCTACCTGCCAATCCAGACCCCCATTGCATTGGCTGCAGCACACGTATCAGCGCAGGCACCCAAACGCCTGCCATTGCAGGAGGCACCAGGCATTCCAGCACCCGGCGCGGCCCCCATCGCCACGATTCTGCAGGAGTTGCAACGCGTCGCATCCTTTTCCGGAAAGCTTGAAGAGGACCTGAAGGCACTGATCGATGACACGTCAGTGCCACAGTTGGAGCAAACGGTCACCGAGCATGTGACCGATGCTGATGGCAAGGTACTGCTTGATGACAAGGGTAATCCCGCGGGTTCCAGTACGACCCGTCGATTGCAGCGTGTATTGGGTGCGCTTGCCGATCCTGGAACAGCCACCGGTTTTGGTTACAAGATGCGTGACGATACCTTTGTGGAGATCGAGGATCGCATCGTTTTCTACCGGGTCTACGGATTCTTCGAGGATGTCGGTGCCGGTGCCAGCGATGATGTTGGTGTGGAACCGGTGCAGCAAATCGTCGACGCGGCCATGGGGCTCGTGCCACCGACCGATCGTAATCTGGAGGGTGGTCTTGTATTCAAGCGCTATGCGACCCTGGTAAAGAAGCTGTCCATCGGCAAGCCGGTCGGACCATTGAAGGACCCGATTCCCGGTAAGCCACGCTCTTTCGTCATGCTGCAGACTCATGCCATTGCCGATCGACAGGCCCCGCTTGAGCAACCGGATCCTGTGACGATACGCAAGACGCTTCACAGGACATGGTTGCCAGGGCCACCGCCCGATGCCCGACGCGAGGTGGAGATTCAGCTGGCTGATGTGCGTGTCGCAGGCTTGCTGGCAGCCGCCAGGCGCGCACCGGCTGGCAGTGGTGTGGTCGAGGGCTTGAACCGGAAGAATGACAAGGGCTTTCATCTGCCTATCGTGCTTGCCACCAATATCGATGATGAAACCGGTGACCCTGTCGGAGAGCCAGGCACGGGCTTTATCGCTGATCGACAGGCTGCGGCTTCTGCCATTGACTACGCGGTGGCGCAGCAGGATCGCTTTGGGCGCTGGTCTGAATGGACGAGCAAGACTGCCAGTGCGGGCCTTCGGCCCAAACCACCGCGACCTGTGGTTCAGGCGTATTATCGCCAGCCCGATATCGCCGAGGCTGCCAGCAAGGGAGGCAGAGTCACGGTGTTTGTCGCCGTGCCCGATGCTGTCGATCTGGCACCGGGGAGTCTGGAACTGAGCCATGCTCGGGTGTTCATCAATGACCCCTTGGCACCGCTACAGCAACATGATCTGGCTGAGGCGGACAAGATTGCCGTACCGGGGCAGTCGGGATCATTCCGGGTGGAGCTTCGTATTGAGGGGCCTGTGCTGGCCTTGCTGGAGCAGCGCCGACTCACCATCAACGCAAGGTGGTTTGACACGGCCAATCGACAGTCCGTTCTGTCGGAGAACATACGGTTGAACCTGGTGGATCCACGCCCACCCTTGCAATTGAGTGTGCCACCGTTTCTGCTGTATTCGGCGCGTCCGGACGTCACCGGGCTCGCCTGGGTCGAGCATCGCTGGAACGCACAGCCTGGCGTGAACCACGCGATCTACTATTGCGACGAGAACCGCCTGCGTGTTCATCTGGAACAGGAAAACCAGGCGGCGCTACTGGCACAGATCGATGCGGCATCCGATGCGGCGGTTCGCGCCGGTGTCTATCGCGATAATGCCGGTGTTTTTCCGGACTATCTGTTCGAACGACTCGATGATGTCATGGCAGACTTTCCCGGGAATGAGGTCGGGTTTCGTCATGGTGTATCCGGGTCGCTACGCGTGCTCAGCGTCTACAAGATTGCCGCAGAATCCGCATCGGGTAGCAAGCCCGATCTGCGTGATCTGCCGATCATCCTGTATGGCGTTCCCAACAGTGATCCGCCGCAACAACCGACTCTGAAAGTACGGCCGGTCGAACCCCTGTCCGGTGAATCCGACTACGTGGTTGAAGCCACCATTACAGTCCTCGCGGGTGTGACGCCAGCGAGTACATGGCGCCTGCGACGAACCCGAACCGGCACCCAGCGGCTGTCCAACATGCCAATAGTGGCGACGGGCAGTATCGGTGCACCGGATGCAGATACCGGGCGTCAGAGTGCAAGCTATCGCGACGACGGTAAGGTGCTCATTGCACCGACAGCGCAGCTGACGCCGTGGACGCGCTATACCTATCGGGTTGAAGTTCAAGGTGCGCCTGAAAGTGGCTCGTCACCACCGGTGCCGGGCCGCTGGAGTGTGGCATCCGAGCCGGTCTCCGTGGTGTTGATTCCTGACTCGCCGCCCGGTACGCCCGCACTGGTCAACCTCTCCGGTACGGCGGTGGCAGGTGGCATGAGGAACGTGTCATTGACACTGACGCATCCACAGCGTCTTTCGGGTGGCATCAGTGGATTCTATACGGTGCGTGTGGATCGACGTCTACCCGGTGGCGTTCTGGAAACTCTGGGCACGCATGACATCGTGCAGCCCGACGAACCGCTCAGGTTCTCCGGCGTTCCTGACTCGACGAGCGGCGAAGTCGTGCCTTTGGGCACCCTGTATATCGTGATCCTCAGTGATCCATTGGGTCGCAGTGCCGCGCCGCTGAACGCGACATTGAGCTGATGCAGATAAAGGAGATTCGCCCATGCCTGCGCTAAATCCCACACCGGACACACTGGGCCTTGCATCACCGGCGCTTGGTCCGTGGTTCCGTCATGACAGTGCGACATTGCCGGTGCTGGCAATACCGAATGCCGACCTGTCTGTGACGGTGCCAATGGTGCAGGACATGGAGTGGCGCGCACCGGCTGGAGGGACACGTTCCTATGCCGTGGCGACGGCCACACGGCCATCGATACTGCGCAAGCTGCGTGACGCTACCGGTAGCACCGCCTTCAGTGATGACAGTCTGATCGTTCTGCACACACTGTTGCCGGAAGTGGAACTACGACTCTGGACTCTGACTCAGGTGGTGCCGCAACCGGATGGTTCGGCATTGCC
The DNA here is from genome assembly GCA_965367215.1 of uncultured Granulosicoccus sp. GTDB lineage: Bacteria > Pseudomonadota > Gammaproteobacteria > Granulosicoccales > Granulosicoccaceae > Granulosicoccus. The sequence continues at coordinate 3,724 of CBDUIJ010000091.1, read as the reverse complement.
GGCTGCCAATACACCAAGTCGCCTGCGAATCCGTTCCTTTGCCCTGGAAATCCCGGACCCTCCGACGGACATGAACTCGCTGCGCGACACCGATCTGGACAGTGAATTCGATACCGATGAAAAACGCGCACAATTCCTCGGTCTGACACTGACCAGCACGCTGGGCAATGGCACCCCGGTGACCGAGCTTTGCCGTCCGGATCATGGTAGCGCCGTGCTTGTGCAGAATCGAACCGGTATTCCGCGCAACACCATCAAGCTGTGGTGTTTTGATCATCGTGGCCGAGCCGTCGATCCGGGGGCCGTGGCCTCGATGTGGTCATTCATGTCTGATCCGAACAATGCGGCTGTCTGGAATAACCTGGCCACCGAGACCGATGCAAGTCTGTCACGCACCGCAGCGACGGTGGCAGGGCGAATCGTACATCTGGTCTCCCCCAGCGAAGGGCCGCTGGATGCTTCTATCCAGGCGCGCCTGGTCACCTCAGGACTGACAGTGATCGATGGCAATGCATCGCTGTTGAGCGTTGATGCGACACAGACGCCCAGCCTGCAGCTGAGCACCGCACCGGCCACCGACCTTGTGCCGATCCCCCGCATGGCGCCCTTGCCCAACGGGCCCTATGTTCCCATCCCGGTGGTACCGTCTGCTGCATCCGGTGCTCCGTTTGCCGGCTGGACAGTTGCCACACCTGCCTTTGCACTGGCGCGGGACTATATGCGCATCGCCATGGTGGACGTTGAGAGCCTTTCAGTCGGTGTGGGGCGAGACGACAGTGCCCAGGCCAACCCGATGACAAGGCTTGCCCCCTTGCAGAACAGCGCCAACAATCCGGTCCTGTTGTCCATGGATGCAGTCACTGGTTCTGTCATGAGCACGCTGGCGGGTGGCGCGGCTGTCGCCATGGCTCCCGTCATGGATACCCATAGTGGTGCGTCGCAGCCTGCTGCTGTCGGTGTTGCTCCTCTGCCGGTCAGGCTGGAATACGAGGTCTTTCCACTGGCAGGCGAGGGTACTACCAGCGGACAGACCAGTGAAGGCCAGGTAGTGCTGGTGGATGTCAGGACACCCGATGTGGCCAGCGATGGCTGGGTGCGACTCTATACGCATGCGCGAGATGAGGACACTGGCAGACGGATCCGTCTGGATGGCGGTGCTGCAGCCTTTGACGGTGCAGGGCTTGCGCGAGTCGTGCTGCCCATACCCGATGGCAGCAGTGGTCCGACTGGTCCGGGGGGCGATCCGGTCTTCATCAGTTTTGATGCCATGGTGACATCCGGCGGGCTTTCGGCTCTGTTCATGGATCAGCGGGTCATTCGGCCGGCTGTCGAGGCAGGTTCACGCATTGATGCGACCGATCTTGACGGTAGCGAAACCCTGTTTGTCTGCGAGCGCGCTACTACCTTCACGACGGGCAGTGCCAGCTGGCAGGCCGGTGATCACATCCTGGTAGTGTCCAGCGATCCTGACACTAGCCCGCATGCACTGCTGGACACGCTGACATTGGCCAATGAAGACAGAATAGCAGCAACGCTTTCGAACTCGGCAAGCGCTGATGACACGCTGATAACGACATCACCGGCGTTTACCGATACGCCGGAGGGAACTCTGGCAGTAAGCGGTGGTGCTGCAACTCGTGTGCATCGAGCGCGCAATCATCTGACTGACCCCGGTACTCTTGGGGCCGCAGCACCGTCCATGGAACGACTGGAACTTGTCGCCAACGATCGCACCAATCTGATCGGTACCGTGGGCGCAGGAGAGCTGCGCGAGAATTACCATGAATCCCCGCCGCCGCAAATGGCTCATCTCGGACTTCCGGCTGCGCCGGAAATCGGCGCTCAGGGCCTGTCTCTGGCGGGCCCTGCGACGACAGCCTTGATCCCGTTGATGGATGAACGAAGTTCGACTGATCTAGGCGAGTATCTGGCGGCAGTATCCAGGCCTTTGCCGGTGGCTGCGACCGTGACCGGTACAGCCCGTTGGTCCGCGGTGCTGGAGACCATTGCACAGGGTGTCAGCGGTGATGTCATCGTGCGGGCTTATGTGGCCTCGGCAATTGCCAGCCACACCCCGGGGCAAAGCTGGCTTGATCTGAAAAATGCCATCGAGTCCGCCACAGGCCAGAACCTGGACCCGTTGATCGACACGGCAACATTCGATGATGATGCTGCGGCTGCAGGGGTCGATCGACTGATTCGAAAAACCGCCGAGGGCGTGACCGACTTTGCCCGCGCCGTGACCAGTGCCATCGACAGGGCAGAGGACTTCGTCTATATCCAGACGCCTTGCATTGATGCGGACGCCGATGGTGAAGACCTAGACTGGATTCAGGCCATCAAGAATCGCTGGCTTGAACGCCCGGGCTTGTGCGTCATGCTGATTGTGCCGGAGAACCATCTGCCCGACAGGCCAGAGCGGCTGAAGGATATCCGCAAGGCCGGTATCAACGCGGCGCTGAAGGAGCTGACTGATGCCAATGCTTCACGACTGGCCTTGGTAACACCGGTGGCAGGCCCGGGACGGCCCTGGCATCTGGCAGCTTCAGCCATCGTGGTTGATGATGTCTGGATGGCGCTGGGCTCTACCCATTTCTGGCGCCGTGGTTTGAGCTTTGACAGTTCACTCGCCACCACACTCTTCGACGAGAACGTCACGCTCGGACGTCCGACAGCAGTTCGTACAACCCGACTGCAACTTCTGGCCAACTCGCTGGGGCTGGCGGTGAATCTGGTGCCGGATGATCCGGAAGATTGTCTGGAGGCGCTGCAGCAACTCGCATCCGGATCTGGATTGGGACGCATCAAGCCCAATATCTTTTCACCTGCAGCAAACGACATAGTGACGCTGGAACGTTCTATCTGGAATCCTGACGGGCGCCCAGGTGGATTTTCCAGCTGGTTCGGGTTTTTCAATGATCTGATCGAGAACGGGGACGCCGCGGGATTTTCCGATGCGATTCGGTGATGCTGCTGGAGCATTGGAGCACTGGAGCACTGGAGCATCGGAGCATTGAAGTGCGCCAAGCTGAATCGGTAAGTACGCATTTCAGCAAGTCGTGACAGAAATGGCTGATGCAATAAGCTACCTCTGCAGTGTAATAGTTTCAGAAACGGGAGCCAGTGGAACGCTGGTACCTGAATCAGGATAATTTGTGTCTGACACAAGGGGCACGAATACCATGACCAATCCTGACAAACGATCTTCAGACGACAATAGTCCTGTCAAACAGGACAAGGATGCAAGCAAGGGCGAACAGCCTGGTAATGACAAGGCTCCCGGGGAGCATGGCGAAAGTGCCTATCCGAATGACGATTACTGGGAGAATGGCGAGGGAAAGAAGTCCAGAGTGCCGCCCGACGAGGCGCCCGAGCCGGATAACGGCTATCGATGGGATTCATGATCGGAACGGCCGCAAGCGTGCGGCCCTCCAGGAACAGGATTTACGTATCAGGCCGTGGCGGTGTCAGACTGTTCCAACAGTTTCATCAGATCTCCCAGTGAGACCGGTTTGACCAGGTGATGATCGAATCCTGCGGCCAGTGATGAGCGTTCATCCGCGGATGATGAATGACCGGACAAGGCGATATACCGTGCCTTGTCCAGACCAGGCACGGCCTTCATGACCTTGATCAGATCCAGGCCGCTTGTATCTGGCAGATTGATATCGAGCAGCACGACCTCCGGCTTCGCTGTCTCTGCCAGTTGTAGTGCGCTGGCTCC
>CBDUIJ010000090.1:0-17707 GCA_965367215.1 uncultured Granulosicoccus sp. | reverse complement strand
GAGCCGCCTCGGCAACCCTCATGGTCCTGTCCGTTTCTGCCCGGTGACTGCTGCTGGCATCCCCGGTCTGATCAGACTGCGCAGCGTCACCCGACGCGCTGTAACGACCCTGCCAGGCAGACAGGGCCGAGTCACTCAAGGTGCCGATATTCGCTTCGCGACTGTCCAGCACCACTTGCAGGGCATGCTCCCCCCTGACGCCGACTATCTTGTACATACCCGGTTCATCCAGCTCGATGGCGCCTGAATGGGCACTGGCATCGAGTGTCAGCAAGGCCTGCTCATCGGGATCCAGTACCTGCACTCTGGCCGGCAGCGCCAGTCGCTCGCCGGCAACGATCTGATCGGGCAACGCCGTACTGGCATCGAAATAACCGAGAATAGACTGCATCAATGCAACAAAGGCCGGCTGCAATGGCAGGTTGCTGCTCACCCCGTCAAGCCGATCGTTCAGCAACAGCAAACGTCCTCGCTCGGTTGGTCTTTCCACCAGCACAGCCTGCCGATCACTGGTCTGCAGCAACACACGATCGCCCTCGGACAGAGCCAGCGGCGGAACGTCGTAGAAACGTGTGCCCGACCAGTCGAGCTTGCCCAGCTGCAATGGATGAGCATCATCGGACAGCCCCATTTCACTTCCCGTGATGCTCGGTATGGCCAGTTGATTGATGCTCCGTGGTGAGTCTGACGGGTCGCCACTGAACAGCAATGCGTTGGCACCACTGTCAATGAACTGCAGAATATCGAGATCCACATCCTCGTCGAGCAGACGACCACTGATGAGGTGCTGTACCTCAGCGGGAACACGCTCGGCACTACCCGTGATCACATCGACCCTGGCCAGTTCGTCAGTCTCCAGCGCAGTCGCCAGGAAAACGGCTGCATTGCCGGAGACATTCCGGTCAGTGGCAAGCAAGGTCACGGGCATCGGATTGGCCGTTCTCACGACCACATCCACGCGATCGTCATCTACAAGATCATCAGGTTCTGCCAGAGCGACCGTGAACACCGGATTACTGGTCGCCGGCATGATCAGGCGATCAAACACGATGCTCTGCAGCTCGAAGGGCTTGAGTGACACCTGCTGCTCGGCCAGCAGGCGATCGCCGGAATACAGTTGCACCGTGGTGCCATTGCGCACGGCATCCTCAGACGCTCCACCCTCCGCGGCGCCTGATTCACTGGCCATCAGCTGTGCATTGACCTGGACGTTGACGCCATCGCTGGACAAGGCACTCGCCTGCAGATGGACATTGCGCTGTGGCCCGGACAACACCGACTCCACCTGCAGTTCATCCAGCTGCGGCGCATACAGGGCATTGAGTTGTGCTGGCAGAGCACTTTGCTGAACATCGGTGATCAGCCAGAGCTTGACGGGCACATCGGACTCGGTCGCAATCCGGTTGATGCCCTGCATCAGCGCGCCGTAGTCGGACGCCAGAAAACCGGGCTCCATGTCAGACAAGGCCTGCAACTGTACGCTTGCCGGCTCATCGCGACGATCGCTTCGCCGAATGCCATTGTCAAAGCCCAGCAGTTCCAGTGAATCGCCCGTGGGCAGATCGGCCACAATGTCACGGGCGCGTGCCACTGATGCCGGCCAGCGGCCCGCGGTGCGCATCGACAAGGACTGATCCAGGGCTATCACATGATGCTTGCTGACCACGGTATCAGCACCCTGACGGTTCAACCAGGGCTGCGCAAACAGAAAGCACAACAGCAACAGGCTCAGTATCCTCAGTGCAAGCAGCCCCAGATACTTGAGCTGCCGGGTTCGTGATACCGGCGGCGTGGTGGCTTCGAGAAAACGCCTGGACGGAAACGCCTGCTCGGGCGCCTGTTGATCACTGAAGCGATGCAACAACCACGGCAGGGCCAGCCCCAACAGGCCGGCCAGATAGGCTGGAAACAGCAGACTCATCGACCGCGGCGCTCCCTGAAACGCAGATAACTCTGCAAGGCGGCATCCAGTGGCTCGGTCGTCATGACGCGTGTGTAATCGGCGCCGATGCGGCGGCAGGCCTGTTCAATGGATTCACAATGCGCCTTGAAACGGGCCTGATAACCGCTTTGCAGGAAGGCCGGATCGACAATGACCGTCTCGTCCGACTCCAGATCCCGCAGCGCGCTGATTCGTGTCAGCGAGGGCTCGACCTCTTCCGGATCCAGGATATGAAATATCGCCACATCCTGACCCTGATGCGCCAGTGGGCGCAACGCTGCCAGCAGTTCATCGGCATCGGCATAGAAATCCGAGGCGACAATGACCAGGCCGCGGCGAGTCATGCTGGCCCGCAGACTGGCCAGCGCGGCAATGATGTCGGTGCCGGACCCGGCTTCGGTTTTCTCCAGCTGGCCCAGTATGCGCACCAGTGAATCCGGACGCGCCGAGGGGGGCAGATAGTGACGTACCGTTTCGTCGAACACGGCAAGTCCCATCGAGTCATGCTGCTTGCGTGCGGTGTAGGCCAACGCGGCCAGCAGATACATGGCCTGATGCAGCTTGTTGACCGGCGTCCCGAAGTTCATCGAGGCACTGGCGTCCAGCAACAGCGTGATGGCCGTGTTGGTCTCACCCCGAAATCGCTTGATATAGGTTCTGTCGGTACGCGCGTAGACGTTCCAGTCGACATAGCGCAGATCATCACCTTCGTTGTAGGCGCGGTACTCGGCGAACTCCTGGCTGAACCCGAAATGCGGCGACCGATGCAGACCAGTGGTCACACCGTCCACCACGGTTCGGGCCACCAGTTCCAGCGAACCCAGACGAGCCAGCACCTCGGGCTTGAGAAGCCGATTGGCCACCTGCGCCGCCATCAGTGCGACCTCCCCTCTGCCGAGATCGGATTGCCACTACCTGAACCTTGCAGCCAGCGCATACGCATGCCTCAGGCCGCGACCCGTTGCTCGACCAGATCACGCAGGACAGCATCGATGTCCACACCATCGGCTTCGGCGAAGTAGTTGAGCATGACGCGGTGTCGCAACACGGGAGCTGCCAGTGCATCGATGTCATCCGTCGTCACATGATAACGACCGGCCATCAGCGCGCGAGCCTTGGCAGCCAGGGTGATGAACAGCGCGGCGCGCACCGAGGCGCCAAACTTGACGTATTGACGCACCTTGTCAGTGGCCGATGGGTCTTCCGGACGAGTGGCGCGAACCAGTTGTACGGCATACTGGCCCACCTGACGACTGACCGGCACCTGTCGCGTGAGTTGCTGAAAGGCCAGAATCTGGGCCGGATTGGTACAGGCACTGACGGGCTCCGGTGGCGTGTCACTGGTAAAACGCTCCACCACCTTCAGTTCATCCTCCAGCGGCAGATAGCCCAGAATGATATTGAACAGAAAACGATCGAGCTGGGCTTCCGGCAAGGGGTATGTGCCTTCCAGTTCCAGCGGGTTCTGCGTGGCCAGCACGAAGAACGGTTTGTCGATGATGTGCTGGGTACCGCGTACCGTTGCCGAGTACTCCTGCATGGCTTCGAGCAAGGCAGCCTGAGTCTTGGGCGGGGTGCGGTTGATCTCGTCAGCCAGCAGCACATTGGTGAAGATGGGTCCGGGAATGAAGCGCCAGCTGCGTTCACCCTTGTCGTTATCCTCGATGATATCGGTACCGGTGATATCGGTCGGCATCAGATCTGGCGTGAACTGGATACGATCGAACTGCAAGCCCAGTGCATCGGCCAGCGTTCTCACCAACAATGTCTTGGCGGTACCCGGCATGCCGGTAACCAGACAGTGTCCCCCGACCAGCAAGGTAATCAGCAGGTGCTCGACCACCTCGTCCTGGCCGACGATGATGCGTCCGACCTCACTGCGCAGACGCGTGGTGACATCCCGAAACTCGGCAACCAGTTGCGCGGTGTCAGCCTTGTTGAAATCAGTGTCGCTCACAATCAGTCTCCAGCAGAAAGCTCCAGCAACAGTTGCTGGGCAGGTCGGTAGAAAGGGGCACTTTCCAGTGCATAGATGACTTCACGACGAGCCGTCTGCTCATCGTTCTGCAGACGCGCCGCGCGTGCCTTGCCCAGATAGGCACTGGCCAGGTCATCGACCTGCATGCCGATCAGCGCATTGAACTCACGCAGGGCCAGTTCGGGTTGCTGCTGTTCGAGGTAATGTTCACCGAGCCAGCGATGCACGTCGGTGCCGTAGGGCATCACCCAGTTGAGTGCTTCCATGACCGGTACCGCTTCCTCGGCTCGACCGGCTGCTCGCAGGTCGTCAATCAGCTGCCCCAGGGCTTGCGGATCATGACCGCCCAGCGCCTGCCAGTCGAGCAGGACTTCAATGGCTTCATCGACATGACCCTGCTCACGCAGCGCCATGGCCAGAATCTGGTAGGGATTACCGTCACCGACTCGCTGCGGATAGCGTCGAATCAGATCGCGTGACAGTGCAACGGCACTGACCCAGTCGTCGAACTGCAGCGAACGATCCAGCTGTCGCACTTCAGCGGCGTAGTCATCCAGCGTATCCAGCAGGTCTCCGAACAGGGTTTGCAGATTGTCGGCAAACTGTGCATCGAACGCCGCCACCTCCAGGCCGATGGCCCCTTCGAGCGCCTCGGACGTCGACTCACCCGCCGCAAACGCCTTGAGCATGCTCTGCAAGGCTTCGTGGCCCCAACGCCGGCTGATGAAATCGCAGATCAGTCCAGCCTGCATGTAGGAGACCTGTACCTGCCCGTTGTAACTGGGTCTGACGAAACCCTGATCGAGACCGGCGATGGGTAGCAGTTGCCCATCACGTATGGCTGTCAACACATCCATGGACAGTTCCCGGTCAGGCAAGGGTCCGGTGTTCCACTCTTCGTAGACAGACAGACCTTCGCTGAACCAGCGTGGCAGCTGATGATTGGTCGCCTCGAGGGTAAAGACATGGGCCATTTCATGCCAAAGCGTACTGCCCCAGTGAAAACCGCCGGCAGGCCTGGCCTTGGGACTGTCCATGGCCGTCAGATAGCCGAAGGTGACTCCCAGCAAGCCGATTCCCGGCGTACTCACGGTACGCACCCCGAAGTCGTCATGATCGTGATAGAGCTCGACCACCATCGGCTTCTGCAAGGTGAAGTCATAGCGTTTGCTGAACAGTTGCACTGCCCGCAGGGCCAGGTCGATGACATAGGGTTCCAGTGCATCGGCATCTTCCCGATCCAGGCGTATCAGCACCCGGCCGATGATGGTATCCGGATCCTCGGCATCGGGCACATCCACGTAACTGACACGCATCTTGTCCAGATCATCCAGCAGACGCAGGGTATTGACCGTCTGTGCATCGAACGGATCCAGATCGTAGGCCCGCTGCAAATGGTAGCGAGCGGCAAAAACATTATTGACACGCAGCTGATTGATACCCAGATCGCGGTGCGCCGTGGCCAGTTCCGGATCCAGTGCAACAGCCTTCTGGTAGAGATCCACAGCCTCACGGTAGCGATAGGTGATGATGTAGAAATGCGCCGGTATGGCGTGGATATCACCGTAGGCAGGGTTGTATTGCAGAGCCCGATCTGTCCAGGGCTTCAAGGGTTTCGCTTCGAGCAGGTTTGCCCCGGCGTGCAGGGCATAGATTTCCAGTGGCGGCAGCCCCTGCGCGTCAACGTTGGCCAGGGCATGATCGAGCAGCCGGCGTGCCTCGTCCAGGTTCTGCAGTTCGAGCTCGATTCTGGCGAGCAGCAGCAAGGCCTGAACGTTATCCGGATACTCGTTGAGTATCTGCCGCAAGGCTTCCCTGGCCTGCCCTTCGAAACCCTCCGACAAGGCCTTGGCCAGACCGATACGCGCCGGCAACCAGGTCACGTCATACAACAAGGCTTCGCGAAACAGAGCCTCGGCATCACTGACCTGATGGGTCTGCAGGTACAGATTGGCCCAGTGAGTCTTGATGGCAGGATCGGTGCTGTCGGCGGCAAGTTCCCGATACAGCTTGTTGGCTTGCCGGATATCCCCCAGAGCTGCAGCGGCATCGGCTCGCTCCAGCCCGGACGCCTGCTCGAGCCGTTGTTGGTAGCATTCCTGTGCCGCCTGCTTGCGCCCCTCGTACTGGTGCTGATCACAGCTGCGCAAGGTCTTCGGGCGATCCAGATCGTAATAGACCGGAAACGCCTGTACGCCACCGCTGGCAGCGATGCCCAGAACAAGCAGCAAGCAGGCAGACCAACTATCAGCTCTCGGCATCTGCTTCACTCCAGCCGGTCACGGCGTCGATGGATTGCTGCATTCTGGCAATATCGATCAGCAGAACTTCCAGCTCCCGGTAATAATCGGCCACCGGCATCTGCGACTTGCGCGCTTTCAGCGCCTTGAAGGCATCTTCCAGTGTCAAGCGCTCGCGCAGCAGCGCCGCCACTTGCGGATCATCCTTGGCCTCGCGCAATGAGCCGAGTAGCGCCAGCGCAATATCGGTCGCCTGGTCGCCGGTGAGACGGGCATGTTCCGATGCCAGCAGATTCTGTTGATCGTAATAGTCTGCCGTGCGGGCCGTGGCGAAACGGAACGCCTCGGCCACGGTCAATATCTCGTTCCGATCATAGTCGGCAGCGTCCGAGGCCATGGCTTCTGCCAGATACTCGGGAAACCGCACGACATTGACCTCCCCGCCGCTCTTGGTTGCCGTCACCACCACCCTGCCTGGCTGCGACAAGGCCTCCAGGGCCGCACCACTGGCACTACTGGCCAGTACAACCAGCTGCCGAGCAGCAGCCACCTCGTTGAGACTGGCGACCAGGTCTTCCGTGGTGATATCCGGACCGCTGATATTGAAGCGCCAGGTGCTGCTGTCAGCGGTGCCATGGCCGACCAGTATCAGTACAAAGGTATCGGATGGCTGCACCGCCGCGGCACGCGCCGCAATGGCTGCCAGTATGTCTTCACGGACAACGGACTCATCCAGGCGGATGATATTGCCCTCACCTTCATCGATCGTCTGCAAGGCATCGGCATAAGCGCCTGCGGCCTCGGTGAAGGCATCCGACCAGGCCGGTTCCCCGCCCAGTCCACTGACAATCACGGCATGAGTCTCGGCGCGACACAGGAACGTGGCACCCAGCAGCAACGGCAACAGCAAGCCCTTGGCCCGCTTGTGTGACGGCGTCTTCACAATCGCTTCCAGCGCAATCGCAGCATCCATTCGAACAGCTTGAGCAACAGGACACAGAGGAACAGAAACGGCATGTTCCACAAAGGTAGATGACTCTCTCTTTTCAACGCAGCGTTCTCCGAGGCCAGAACACTGTTCAGTTCATCGATGTCGCTCAATGGCAGATAGGTTCCTCCGGTCACCTCACTGATACGTTGCAGAAAGCCTGCCTGCAAACCGGATCCGAAATCTTCTGCATTACCGGACTCGCGCACCCACCACTGTTCGACACTGGATAATGGCGAAGACGGAGACTCGCCGTCCAGCGGCGTGCTGGCCGTGACCGAATAGGGTCCGTCCAGACTCATGGGTATCTGCGCCGAATAATGCCCGGGACGTTCATTGTCAGGATAGAGCGACACGGTTTGCGTGCTGCCATCGGGCGCACTGAGTGTGACGGGTAATTCGGAGACTTGCAGATCGGTGTAATCGGCATTGTAGGCAAGCAGTGACAGACCGGCCGAGTCCGCATCCCGGTAGAGCGGCTTGTCGAGCCGCAGCCGTAGCCGCGGCAGACTCTGCTCCGCTGTCATGCCCAACAGCTGTCGCCAGAAACGTTCATGTCGCATGTCCTCAGACGGCAAGCGCATCTGCCAGCGCCAGGTGCCACTGGTACCCAGTACCAGACTCTGACCGCGACCGTAGCGCTGCGCAACCAGCAAGGGTTCGGGGCGTCCACCACTGTTGTCGGCAGTCTGTTCCAGCAAGGTCAGAGCGCCGGGTTTTATCTGACCCAGCGATTGGTAATCGGCCAGTTCCGGCAGGCTCTGCCAGGCGTCGATATTTGCCTGTGTGCCCTCGGCCAGTTGTAGCCAGGGAGTGCGCAGCCCGGTCAGCGACGGCATGACACGAGCTCGCTGGCGAACGAAGGTCTCGGCACCGGGGCGACTGCCCAGCTGCACCGGCAAGGCTGCGGCGACGACCGAACGCCCCCAGCCACCATCAGCCAGACCCTGGCGTCCGCCCAGCATCAGCAGCGTGCCGCCACGCAGGCTGACGAAATCACGCAGAGCACTCTGCTGAGCGGTGGAGAGCTCGGCGGCCTCCAGACTGCCAATGATCACCGCGTCGTACACGAACAGCTGTTCACGGGTCGTGGGAAAGCCATCCGCCAGCTCCTTGCCGTCGCGAACGCCCTGACGGTAGAACTTGTTCGGTGATGTGCGCAGCAAGGAGACCACGGTCACGCCGGGATGAGCATCCATGGCACGGCGCAGAAACTTGTATTCCCAGCGTGGTTCGCCCTCGACATACAGGATACGTTTCGGCGCATCGACGACTCGCAGAACCCGTGGTTGTCGATTATTGGCAGGTTTCGGATCCACCGGTGTGCTTGCACTGCCTTCCTCCGGCGATGGTTCGATGCTGAATTCCAGCTGCCGGGTTCCGCTGTCGCCACTGGAAAAACTCAATGAGTGCACGCTCTCTTGCGCATCAACCGGCAGCCGGATGTCCTCGGCCGCCAGCAGTTCCGTACCGGCCATGACGCGTATCCGCACCAGCGTGCCGGCACCGTGACGAATTCGTACACGGGCTACCAGCTCGGTATTCGGCTGCGCCGTATCCGGCATGGCAACATCACTCAGTTCAAGATCGTCCGGATCATCGGCCTGTCCCACCCCCACGGTATGCACCGGCACGCCGGCCGCCGCCAGCGATTGCCACCAGCGGCTATCGATCCGATCGCTGTTGTCCGCACCATCGGAGATCAGCACCGCGGCTGCCAGCGCCGATTCGCTGACCGTGCCCAGCAGCTCATCGAGTCCGGGAGCGATATTGGAACGAGCCGCAAGACCCTCGTCAGTCAGCTCGTCCAGAGAAGCAATGGAATCAAGTCCGTCATCCAGACGATAGAGACGGGCGGAAAAGTCGTTGTCGTCCTGAATGGCCAGACGATCCAGCGCCTGTTTGCCAGCCTCCAGACGCGACAGCCCGTCATCGGATGCCTGCGCCGTGCCGCTTGCCACAGCATCCTGCAGCGCCATGCTGCGTGAGCCATCCAGCAGCCAGGCCACCGTATTCTCACCGCGTTCGGCAACAGACACCTGCAGCACTGGCTGCCAGATCATGATCAGGACCACGGCGGCCACCAGGCCCTGCAGCACCGCAATGATGCTTCGTCGGGCCAGACTGATTTCACGGCGCCACAGCGACACCAGAATCAACAGCGTGACAAGAGCCATGGCTGCAGGCAGAGCCCACAGCGGCAGAGCAGCATCGAAACTCAGCTTCGCCTGCTGCCACAGTTCTACCGGGTAGTTGAACAACAGCTCGAACATCATTCAGTTTCTAGTTGAACTCCAGCATAGAGGTATAGACAAGAAAAGCCCGACCATCACTATAATCGGTCGCGCCCCGAACGGTTGTTGCTGTAAACAATGATGTTACGGCTTCATGCAGCATCATGGATTCAGAGCGCCAACTGCTCCGATTTGTTCCCGGCAGTACACCCCGGCCCTCACAGACTCTCGCATATTGCCTTGCCATGGCAAGCGCCATCGCAACTCACGGTGTTGAAAACGCGCATGTTACCTACGCTGACGGGGCATTCCACAGGCACTATCATTACTGGACATTCCTGATGGTGAGGACAAGGACTTGAGCCTATACTTAAGTGAGGGTAGTCTGCCTTGACACCCCTGTCATGCAGATCGCATCACCAGCATCCCGGTCCCTTGACAAACCACCCCGATATTAAGGAGAAATAATGAACAAGAACTACAGGCGGCTCAGACCGCTGGGTACCCTCGTGGGGTTTGTCGGCCTTGCCGGACTCACAGGCGTGGCACAGGCCGGCGGCTTTGCCCTGGTGGAGCACGGTGCATCAGGTCTGGGTAATGCCTATGCCGGCGCTGCGGCCGTCAGCCAGGACGGTTCGACGGTCTGGTTCAACCCGGCAGGCATGAGCCAGCTTGAAGGGCGCGAAGTCGTCATCGGCGTGCACCTGCTCACCACCGATACCGAGTGGACCGACAACGGCACCACTCTGGGCGCGGCCCTGGGTCGTGGGGTAGCGTCTGGCCCCGACACGGCCGATGCCGGCACCACCTCGGCACTGCCCAATTTCTACTACGTCGCCCCCATCAACGAGCAATGGAGCTATGGCCTGAGCATCGGCGCACCGTTTGGTTCCGCTACCGAATACGACGCCAACTGGAAAGGACGCTATACCACCGTCAAGAGTGGCCTGAGTGTCATCGATATCAACCCGGCGCTGTCCTACAAGGTCTCCGACAAGGTCAGTCTGGGATTCGGCATCAGCGTGCAGCAACTCACGGCAGAGCTTGGCAGTGCAGTCGATTCCGGCGCAGCCTGTCTGGGTATCGCAGCTCGCGACGACAACAGCATCACCTCGACTGACTGTGTCAACGCAGGCCTGACGCCCGGCGACGTGGACAATGACGGTTACGGCAAGGTCACAGGCGACTCCACGGCGGTCGGGTTCAATCTCGGCGCCCTGTTCACACCGAACGACAAACTCAAGATCGGAGTCGCCTATCGGCACTCGACTGATCATGAACTCGAAGGCGACGGTGACTTCACCACCCCTCAGAATCTGCAGGATGTCTTTGCCAGCAATACCAGCACTGATCCACAAGGCCAGTTCGTGACGTCCAACTTCCTGACTGACTCAGATGTCACCGCAGAAGTCGACCTGCCGGCCACCTTCTCGGTATCCGCCGCCTATCAGGCCAACCCCAAGGTGCAGCTGCTCGGTGACATCACCTGGACAGGCTGGAGCTCACTCGAGGAGATCCGAGTGGTGTACGACAACCCGGTACAAGGCGATACGCTGTCGGTGCAGGAATGGGAAGATGTCATGCGCTACTCGGCAGGCATCAACTACACACACAGTGACAAGCTGACGCTGCGCGCAGGTGTTGCCTTTGATGAAGAGGCCATCCCCAATGCAACCCGTCGTACCGCCCGCATCCCAGGCAACGATCGCACCTGGCTCTCTTTCGGCGGTGGCTATCAGGTCAATCAGCGATTTTCCTTCGATCTCGGCTATTCACTGCTGATGCTGGACGAAACCCCTATCGATCACACCGACCCGGAATCCGAAGGTGTCGGCCAGGAAGTTCGCGGCACCTATGATTCACACGTTCACATCGTGGGCGCCCAGCTCAACTGGTCGTTCAACTAGAGGCTCATGCACATGAAACACTACACTTCATTGGTTGCAGCGCCCCTGCTGTTGACCCTGGCTGCCTGCAGCAGCGACTCGAACTACGATTTCGATGGCGCCAAGGACGAACTGGACGCAGGCATCGCGGCAAACAGTGCTCCGCAAGCCCTGTTCAGTCCGGATCCGAATGCGCCGGTACTGCCCTTTCCCAACAGCCTGTTCTTTCTGAGCTCCACTGACGGCACGCTGGACCTGCCACTCGGTGCAGGTGCTGACGAGACACTGGCCAACCCACGGGTGGCTCTGAACCAGCAGGACGGTTTCTCCACGGTTGCGCCCATGGTCACAACCGTCAGTGAACCACTGGACCCCAACTCACTGATTATCGGCGAGACCATCTTCGTGTTCGAAGTGTCCACGACACAGGCTATTGGCGTGACAGGTGTGCTGTCTCAGATCACTGATTCGGAGCAGATGGTAGCCACCGCCATCGGCGATCAGCTGGTACTGATTCCGACCGCCCCTCTGAACCCCAAGAGTGATTACCTGGTGGTACTGACCAATGGCATCACCGATGTGGACGGCAATGGCCTGGAGGCCAACCTGACCTACGGTCTGCTGAAGGGTGATCAGGCACTGGGGCTTCCACAGACCGATCTGGACAGACTGGCAGTATTGACACAGCTGGAACAGCCCAGCCAGGCAGAACAGGAGGAACTGGAAGAACTCCAGATACGACAACAGACTCTGGGACAGCTTGAATTGCTTCGAGGAGCCACTGGTTCACAGCTGGCCGCCGCCCAGGCCGCTGCAGCGATCGATCCTTCCGATGTCGCTCTGACCTGGGTATTCAGAACGCAGTCGACTCGTGAAGTCCTGCAGGCCGCCAAGGATCAGTCAACAACGACAGATGTTCTGCGTCTGGGCAATTCAGGCGGCACCAGCCCGGCCGGTGGCAAGGCTGATGTCTATATCGGCTCACTGGACGTACCGTACTACCTGACAGCGCTGCAAGGCGAGGCCGGCGTGGCGGACGTGCTCAACAGCTTCTGGAAGAACAGCGAAGGCAATGTGGTCGGCACCCTGAATGCCTCACAAACGCCAGACTACACACCGGTGGCCACATCCACTGAAACCATTCCGGTTCTGATGAGTGTGCCCAACGCCAGTTCGGCGGGCGGTGGCAACATGCCTGCCGATGGCTGGCCTGTCACCATCTTCCAGCACGGCATTACCGGTAATCGCTCCTACATGATGGCCATTGCCGACGCCATGGCCGATGCAGGCCGTGTCGTCATTGCCATCGATATGCCCATGCATGGCCTGATCGACGCCAATGACCCCTTGCACGCGGATAACTCACCATTCGGGGTACACGAGCGTACCTTTGACATCGATCTGGCGACCAATCCTCTGGAGGATGGCACCCCGGTAGAAGATGTCGGCCCGGACGAGATTCCCGACACCTCCGGCAAGTACTTCATCAATCTGAAGAACCTGGCCAATTCGCGTGACAACCTGCGTCAATCGGTTTCCGACCTGTTCGTTCTGACAGCCAATCTGGCAACGGCTCAAGTGGAGGGCGTCACCTTGAATGCCGGCAATCTGAACTTCGTGGGTCACTCTCTGGGCGGCATCGTGGGTACGACCATGCTCTCTTACGACGACAGTTTTCAAAGCGCCACGTTGGCCATGCCCGGTGGCGGTATTGCCCAGTTGCTGGCCAATTCGGAGTCATTCGCGCCATTGATCAACGCGGGCCTGGCAGAAGCTGACATCGTTCCAGGTTCAGCCGACTACAACACCTTCCTGACCGTCGCCCAGACCCTGCTGGATTCCGGAGACCCGATCAACCATGCAGCGACATTGGCACAGTCCGGTTCCACGCAGCTGCACATGATCGAAGTTCTCGGTGACAAGGTGATTCCCAACAGTGTGGCAACGGCGCCATTGTCCGGCACAGAACCACTGGCTCGCCAGCTGGGTCTGACACAGATCGTGGCCGACTCCAGCAACGGCGGACTGGTGAAATTCTCGATCGGCGATCACGGCTCGATCCTCAATCCGGCAACCAGTGCCGCCGCTACGGTTGAAATGCAGCGTCAGACAGCAACCTTCGCAGCAACTCAGGGCACACAGCTGCCTGTGACTGACAGCTCCGTCATCGCTCCATTGCCGCAGTAGTCAACGCAAGTCAATAACGCACGTCAATTCGGTGCCAGGGAGGGCGCCGTCGTGGCCATCGAGCCACGCCAGGATCAGTTGCCAACAACGGCCGGAGTGCTGTAACAGCCAGGGTCCACACTCACAGGCCCTCTGGCGACAGACGCCATGCGGGTCTTCTCCCCCACATTGCAGAACATACCCGCCATGAATCCCTACTCAAGAACCACGCTCAAGTGGTTGTTATTGCTGTTCACTCTGGTGCACTTGCCGGCTCAGGCTGCCAAGGTCGCCGGTGTGTCACTCGACGACACGCTTGCCATCGGTGAACAATCCACAATCTATAACGGCGCCGGTGTGCGCAAGAAACTCTTCATCAAGCTCTATGTGGGCAGTCTGTATCTGGCCTCTCCCACTGCGGATGCGGCCTCCATCATTGATGCCGACGAAGCGATGGCAATCCGACTCGATATACTGTCGGATCTGCTGACCCGCAAGAAGCTGGTCAAGGCACTGGATGAAGGATTCGAGAAATCCACCGGCGGGAACACGCAAGCGATTCAACCGCAGATCGACAAGATGCTGAGCTTCATGCAGGACAAGATCAGCCCGGGAAGTCGTTACACACTCGCTTACGAGCCTGGTGTCGGCACACATATCAGCCGCAATGGTGAAGAGCTGACCGTGATAGAGGGTCTGGCGTTCAAGCAGGCACTTTTCGGCATCTGGCTTTCCGGCCAGCCTGCCCAGAAATCACTCAAGTCGGCCATGCTCGGAAAATAGGAACTCGGCGGGCTGACTGCCACCATGGCACTCGGCCCGCCGCTGCATCAGGCATCAGCCTGGCAATTGAAGACTCAACACGCCTCTATGCACCCTGACGCACATCGTTGGGAAAATCATCTACCT
This sequence comes from uncultured Granulosicoccus sp., assembly GCA_965367215.1. Lineage (GTDB taxonomy): Bacteria > Pseudomonadota > Gammaproteobacteria > Granulosicoccales > Granulosicoccaceae > Granulosicoccus. The sequence continues at coordinate 3,364 of CBDUIJ010000090.1, read as the reverse complement.
GAATCACCGTATTGACAGCCGCGGCCGCCTTGCTCAGCAAGGCCACTTCTGCAGAGCTCATGACGCCCTCGCCTGCAAGCTTCTGCAACCAGCTGTCGTAGTTCAACTCATACGGCCGGCTGTGACCACTGGCCTTGAGCTTGCGCTCAGCCTCCTCAGCTGCCAGTACTGCTTTCAGGGCATGTTCGATACAACCGGTGACATCCTCGGGGTCATCACTGACAAAGACACCCGCGGTGAGACGATCACGCGCCGGTGACTCTTCCAGCAGAATCCGCGCACAGGCCTGAGTCAGGCGATCATTCGGGGTGCGATAGCGGCGACCCAGCGGGAAGACGATGCCACGCAGCAGCAATCCCACGGTCGTACTCGGAAAGTTGCGCAGTATCTGGTCCAGTGCCACCTGCGTTTCGAACAGCGCATGGCGAACAGACCATTCCAGCAACGGCTGGTCTTCTGCCGGCCGGCCGGTATCCTCGAAGCGCTTGAGCACGGCAGAGGCCATGTACATATGCATCAGGCCATCGGCAAAACGCCCCGAGAGCATTTCCTTGCGCTTGAGCCCTCCGCCCAGAAACAGCATGGCAAAGTCCGCCAGAAATGAATAGGCGGCACTCATTCTCGCCAGACGACGGTAGTACTTGCTGTTCACGCCCGCATCGGGTGCACTGGCAAACGCCCCTTTGGTGAGTCCGTGGAACAGGGAGCGACTGCCGTTCTGAATGGCGTAGCCAACATGTCCTGTCAGTGCTTCATCGAAGCTCTCCAGAGCCTCCTGCTGATTGGGCAGTGAAGCGGCGGAAATCTCATCCATCAACCAGGGATGACAACGTATTGCGCCCTGTCCGAAGATGATCAGACTGCGGGTCAGGATGTTGGCCCCTTCCACCGTGATGCCGACCGGAATGGCCTGATAGGGCCTGCCCAGAAAATTGCCCGGCCCCATGCAGATACCCTTGCCACCGATGATATCCATGCCATCGTTGAGCACGGTTCGCATACCTTCCGTGTTGTAGTACTTCAGGATGGCAGACACCACCGAGGGCTTCTCGCCCTGATCGAGTGCCGCGCAGGTCAGACGGCGTCCGGCGTCCATGGTGTAGGTCAGGCCGGCGATTCTTCCCAGCGCCTCTTCGATGCCTTCGAACTTGCCGATCGGCAGATTGAACTGCTTGCGAACCCGCGAATAGGCGCCGACAAAACGCGAGGTGGCCTTGCCCGACGCCACACCATTGGATGGCAGGGAGATGCCGCGACCGACCGACAATGACTCCATCAGCATGCGCCAGCCCTGCCCGATCATGGGTTGACCACCGATGATCCAGTCCATCGGTATGAAGACATCCTTGCCGCTGTTGGGACCATTCATGAACGACTGGTTCAGCGGAAAGTGGCGCCGCCCGATATTCACACCTTCGGTAGAGGTCGGTATCAGGGCACAGGTAATACCCAGATCTTCTTCATCACCCAGCAGCTTGTCCGGATCGTAGGCCTTGAAGGCCAGTCCCAGCAAGGTGGCGATCGGGCCGAGCGTGATGTACCGCTTGTCCCAGGTTACCCGCAGGCCGAGCACTTCCTGACCTTCATGTTGCCCCTTGCAGACAATTCCGTAGTCGGGCATGGCGCCGGCATCCGAGCCGGCCGACGGGCCTGTCAGTGCAAAGCAGGGAATCTCTTCACCCACGGCCAGCCTGGGCAGATAGTAGTTCTTCTGTTCCTCGGTACCGTAGTGCAGCAACAACTCGGCGGGCCCCAGGGAATTTGGCACCATGACACTGACGGCACCGGTGACGCTGCGGGTAGCCAGCTTGGTGACCACTTCCGAGTGGGCCATGGCCGAGAATCCGAGGCCACCATAGGACTCGGGAATGACCATGCCCAGAAAGCGTTGTTCCTTGATGTATTGCCAGACTTCCGGTGGCAGGTCATTCAACTCATAGGTGATCTGCCAGTCATCCATCATGCTGCACAGCGTGTCAGCCGGACCATCGACGAAGGCCTGTTCGGCAGGCGTCAGTCGGGCTTCGGGATAGTTGCCGAGCTTTTCCCAATCGGGCGAACCGCGAAACAACTCGGCCTCCCACCAGACCGTACCCGCATCAATGGCGGCACGCTCGGTTTCGGACATGGGCGGCAACACCACCTTGACGTATTTCAGGATGGGCAGACTGAAGAAGCGGTGCCGCAGGGCTCGCACATTGAACAGTACCGCCACAGCGATGAACAGCACCACCAGAATCGCACCGGCCACGCCCGACAGAAATCCCAGCAGAGACGCCAGCAACAGAATGACGGCACCAGCGGCCGTTGCAACCGGCAGACTGAGGCGGTATCGAGAGAGGATGAATAGCGTCAGCGCCAGTACCACCAACCAGAAAACAATGCCCATCAGAATGAACTCCATGAAACGTGTATCAGCGTTGCGAAGGGATTACACAAGCACTGCTCATGCCGTACAGACATGGACAGCTCAACAGACAGTGCCCCACCAATAAGCTTACTGCCAAAGTGCGCCATTTTCCCCCGCAGTAACCTGTCTTGTACAACTTGCCATCTTTTGACAGAACCCGACGCTCCGTGAACGCAGGCAGGAAGCAAAATCCGTTATAGTCTGCGATCATTTTTCGGCTAAGACACTGGCCCGCAGCACAGGCGATCATCCACTTCATGGAATCAATGACTTCAGCGTATCGCAGCATTCTCGAGTCTGTCGGTGAGGACGTCTCACGTGATGGGCTGCGCGACACGCCCGAACGTGCCGCCAAGGCCATGGAGTTTCTGACTCGTGGCTACCATCAGACTCTGGAAGAAGTGGTCAATGGCGCCATCTTCGAGTCCGATAGTGACGAGATGGTCATCGTGCGCAATATCGAACTCTATTCGCTGTGTGAACACCATTTGCTGCCGTTCATCGGCAAGTGTCATGTAGCCTATCTGCCGCGCGGCAAGGTCATTGGCCTGTCCAAGGTCGCTCGCATCGTCGACATGTACGCACGCCGACTGCAGATTCAGGAATCGCTGACAAAGCAGATCGCCACGGCGGTACTGGAGGTCACCGGCGGCATCGGCGTCGGTGTGATCATCGAGTCGCAGCATATGTGCATGATGATGCGTGGTGTGCAGAAGCAGAATTCTTCCATGACCACCTCGGCCATGCTCGGACGTTTCCGCTCCGACATCAATACCCGCAATGAATTCCTGTCGCTGGTTCGCGACTGAACCGGTCGCCTGATAAAAGCATTGCAGGGCCAGCGTAGAGCGCGGCCCGGATTCTGACAAACCAGCCTGTGAGGGCAGCAACCCGACTTTTCAGGAGTTGCTGCCTGCAGGCCGTTACCCCACCATGCAGGCGGACGACGCTGAC
>CBDUIJ010000089.1:0-17737 GCA_965367215.1 uncultured Granulosicoccus sp. | reverse complement strand
CCGGGGCGCGGCGCATTGATCAGCAACATTCTGAGTGACCCGGGTGTCGATCCTCTGACACCGGTACTCAATCCGGTATTCGGTTGCGGATTGCTGGAACCCGGAGAAGATGACCGAAAATTGACGCTGGAACCGATCAGTTCCGTTCACGACGGAATCGACCCTGGCCGGATGGTCCGTGAAGCCTTTGCAGGCAGTCTGTCGTCAGGCTTCGCCAGTGTCGGAGTCGCCACGTGAACGTGCAGGCAGAAATGAAAACCAACACGGCAGTCGCGTTGCATACCGCCGATCAGGATGAGTCGGCGTCACTGGCTGCTGATATCGAAAGGGAATATCGCCAGGACCGCCAGCAGTTCCATGCAAGGATCGACAAGCTGTTCATGCTGTTGTTCTTCATTCAGTGGCCGGTGGCGGTATTGCTGGCGTTCTACATGACACCCACCACCTGGGCGGGAACCCAGAGCTCCATTCACATGCATGTCTATATGGCCGTTGGTCTGGGTGCTCTGGTGACCCTGTTTCCGGCCTGGCTGGTGTGGCAGAGACCGGGTGAACTGATTACCCGTCTGGTGATTGCAGCGGCTGTCATGATATTCACCGCCATCTTCATTCATCTGTCAGGCGGACGCGATGAAGGGCATTTTCATTTCTTCATGATGATGGCTTTCGTGGCTCTGTATTTTGACTGGCGCGTGATTCTGACCGCCGTGGTGGTCGGCGCGGCAGATCACATCCTGCGTACCGCCTTGTTCCCCATGTCGGTCTTCGGTGTTCTGGACAGCCCCTGGTTCCAACTGTTCCGGCACGTCTGCTGGGTCGTGTTCGAAGGCATTGTTCTGCTGTACGCCACCTTGCTGATCGACAAGGACAAACGACGGGCCGCCTCCAATCTGGTTCACAGTCGAAAACGTGAGGCGGAGATAGAAAAGCTGCTGGCACTCAATGAAGAGGCGACGCGGGAACGCGACCAGCGAGAGCAGGAAGCTGCCATCCTGCTCGAAGAAAAGCGTCGAGCTCAGGCGTTGCAGCTCGAGACAGCCAATGAGGCTGTCAGACAGGAGCAGGAAGCCGCCGAGACCTTGCAGCGTCAGGTAGCCTCACTGCTGGAGAATGTGCATCAGGCCGAATCGGGTAATCTGACAACCAGAATCGATGTGATCGGCAACGATTCTCTGGGGCAGGTAGGCCAGGGTCTGCAGCGATTGTTGCACTCCCTGAGCGGTGCATTCAGGGAGATAGGGGCGAATACCTATACGCTTGCAGAGGCCGCCAGTGAGCTGGCATTGACCAGCCGGGAACTGGGTGAGGACGCTGCTGAAACCTCCCAGCGTGTCGAACGGGTGGTCGGTAGCGCCGGCTCCATCAATATCGGCGTGCAGAGTACTGCGGCAGCAACCGAGCAGATGAACGCGGCCATTCGGGAAGTCTCGCGCTGTGCATCGGAGGCCGTCAAGGTCGGCCAGGATGCAGTGGCACTGGCGAGTCAGGCCAATGCCACGGTGCAGCAGCTGGGAACGTCGAGCACTGGCATCGGCGATGTGCTGAAGGTGATTACCTCGATTGCCGAGCAGACCAATCTGCTGGCACTCAACGCCACGATCGAAGCTGCGCGAGCCGGTGATGCCGGCAAGGGGTTTGCCGTGGTGGCCAATGAGGTCAAGGAGCTGGCGAAGGAGACGGCCCGGGCGACTGACGAGATCTCGACAAGAATCGCGGCCATTCAGGCCGATGCCAGCAATGCAGGCAGTGTCATTGCACAGATCACCGATATCATCGCCCAGATAGACAACTATCAGACAACCGTTGCCGCGGCCGTGGAAGAGCAGACGGCAACGACGCGTGAAATCAGTGAAAACGTCAATACCAGTGCCCAGGGCAGTAACGAGATCAACCACCATATTGCCGATATTCTGGCAAGGGTCGAGAATACCAAGTGCGGTACCGAGCAGGTGGACGCATCGGTAGTGTCACTGCATGCCATTGCTTCCACAGTGAAGGAGCTGGTGGAGGTCTACCGGGTGGATGTGCGCGAACGCTGAGGGGCCATTGTCTGAAAGGCCGCCGCTTGCGAACATCGGGCGATGTCTTCAGCAAGCGGCTTATGAGGAGTGCTCGGGGGTTGGCTGCTTGCCTATTTGCCCAGCAAAGATTCGAACAGCTTGTCGGCTGTTGAAATATAACCGGGAATATCCTTTTTCCATTCCTTGTTGAGCTTGGCGTTGTAGTTCAGGTACAGCTTGTCGTCGTAAATGGTCCACTGGTCGGGTTCGATCTTCACCAGGCTTTCCTGAGCAACACCATAGGCACAGTAGCCGCCGTACTGAGGTGCATACTTTCTCGGGTCGCCGGTAAACAGGTCAAGGTGTTCCTGACTGGAGAACTTCCAGGTCGCACCTTGCCAGTCGGTTGTAAACTCATCACGCCCTTCAACAGGTTTGCCTTCGGTGAAATAGGCCACGGTGTCGTAGCCGCGAATGGCAATGCCGCTGGGTTCGTAACTGAACAGTCCATGTTTTTCCAGGGTATTGATTCGTTCTGCAGCGGATACCTGACCGAAGGTGGCGAAGATCAGTAAAATCGATGTGAAAAGCAGTCTTGCCAGGCGCATGATGATTGGCTCTGTAGTTGGCGGGTCTTGAACCCAGTACAGCAAGTGACTGTTCAATTCGTGAAAAGTTTTACCGTCCTCTACCGAATGTGTGTCGAATACACCACCTCAGCCAAGCGTTTTGCGATGCACTCGTGATCATGGCGCCGTCCATCTGCTCGCTGGCCGTCATGCAGCGTCCCTGTCGGAAATCGCAGGATCGGTGACGAGCGACCCTCGCAGGGGAGAAAAATTGCCGGACTTGCAATAAATACCGTGCGCCGCTGATGCCCGGTCTGCGCCGGGATGAGGACTGATTCTGTCCCGTGGTACCAAAGTGCTATGTCTTCATTCGTACAGATCGCTAATGTGTACACTGAATCGTTTTTGCTGACTGGAGCATGTCATGAAGTGGTGTATCCCGGGCCTGCGTGGCCTTTTATCGAGTGTCATGCTGCTGAGTGTGTCCGTCCTGTCGCTCGCCCATGCCGACGATGTCGTTCGTGTGGGCGTGCTGAAGTACGGCACGGTGAACTGGGAGCTGAAGTCCATGCAGCATCATGGCCTGGACAAGGCCAATGGCTTCACGCTGGAAATCGTACCGTTCGCCGGTGGCGACGCTACCCGTATCGCGCTGCTGGGTGGAGAGGTCGACGTCATTGTTTCGGACTGGCTGTGGGTGTCACGCCAGCGCTCCGAAGGACGCAATCTGGCCTTCGTGCCTTATAGTTCCTCGGTTGGCTCCATCATGGTGGCAGGCGACAGTGAATTGCAGAGCCTGGCTGATCTCAAGGGACAGCGAATCGGTGTGGCCGGCGGGCCGCTGGACAAGAGCTGGCTGCTGCTGCAGGGCATGGCCAGTCAGGAGCACGGTATCGATCTGAACGCCGAGAACGAGATAGTCTTTGGCGCACCCCCTCTATTGGCCGAGAAGGCACGTGACGGTGAACTGGATGCCGTTCTCAATTACTGGCATTACTGTGCCCGTCTGGAGGCGGATGGCTTTCGTCGGCTGATCAGCGCCGAAGAGGCCGCCAATGCCCTGGGTTCCCAGGGACCCGTGTCGGCCATCGGCTACGTCTTTGCCGATGACTGGGCAGCCGGCAATCCGGCCGCCGCATTCGTCAAGGCATCGCGAGAGACCAAGAAGATCCTGCAGGAGTCGGACGAGGAATGGCAGCGCCTGGCCGACAATGGCGACATCAAGGACGGTCCGGCAGCCTTGCAGGTGCTGCGTGATCGTTTTCGTGAAGGTATCCCGGGTCGCAGTCATGAGGAAGAAGTGCGTGATGCGGGCGTCATCTACAGCGTGCTCAGTGAGCTGGGCGGCAGGAAGCTGGTAGGCGACTCAACCGAGATGGCAGAGGGCACTTACTGGAGAGGCGCACCGCTCTAGTCAGCGCTCAATCGAATTGATGGTCATGGTTGTATCCTGATGCCCGCACGTGTCAAAACCTGGAGTCTGATTGCTCTGTCACTGGCTCTGTTTCTGTCGCTCTGGGCAGCGGCGGCGCTGTGGGTGAATGACAATACATTACCGTCCCCGCTGGCAGTCTGGCAGTCCCTGCTGGTGGAGTGGCGCTCCGGGGAGCTGCTGATGCACCTGAGCTATACACTGCTGCGTGTGCTTGCCGCTTTTCTGGTCGCCATGGCCATCGGTTCGGCCATCGGCATCTGGCTGGGCATGAAGCCTCTGGCCGATCGCCTGATCGATCCCTGGCTGATTCTCCTGCTGAACATTCCCGCGCTGGTCATCATCGTGTTGAGCTACATCTGGTTCGGTCTGAACGAGGCGGCGGCCATCGGTGCGGTCGCCTTGAACAAGATTCCCAACGTCGTCGTGACCTTGCGCGAAGGCGCGCGATCCCTGTCTCCTGACTATGCAGAGCTGGCGCAGGTCTACAAATTCGGATTCTTCAAGCGTCTGCGGCATGTCGTGTTGCCTCAGCTGCAGCCCTTCTTTGCCGCTGCCACGCGCTCCGGCATCGCCCTGATCTGGAAAATCGTGCTCATCGTGGAATTGCTGGGTAGATCCAACGGTGTGGGTTTTCAGATCCATCTGTATTTTCAGCTGTTCGATGTGGCCACCATACTGGCGTATACCCTGGCCTTCGTGATGGTCATGCTGCTGGTCGAGTATCTGCTGCTGCAACCTCTGGACAGACATGCCAACCGCTGGCGAGCCGCCCGTGTCTGAGTCCCTGCAGGCGCAGACACTGAAGGTTGCCATCCGAGGCCGGCATTTCCAGCTGGATCATGGCGAGAGCCTGCACGTGGTGGACACGCTGGATTTTTCGCTGTCGCCGCAATCCTTTACCTGCATCGTGGGGCCATCCGGTTGTGGCAAGACGACGACCCTGCGCATGATTCTGGGCCTGGACAATCAGTACGAGGGCGAGATTCGTCTGCCCGAGGAGGGGTCAGTGGCGGCCGTCTTTCAGGAGCCACGCCTGTTGCCCTGGCGTACTGTCGAGCAGAACGTACGCCTGGTGTTGCCTGAAGCGCGGCAGGCAGAATCCCTGGATGAACTGTTCGCCGAGCTGGGGCTGAGCGAGATGCGTAACTTCTATCCCAATCAGTTGTCTCTGGGTCTGGCAAGGCGCGCGGCTCTGGCTCGTGCCTTCGTGCTGCAACCACAGCTGCTGATACTGGATGAGCCTTTCGTCTCCCTGGACGATGCCACGGCGCAACGTCTGCGCAGGTTGTTGATGCGGCTGTGGCGAAACCACCCGACCACCGCGTTGATGGTGACGCACAATGTCGAGGAAGCAGCTCTGTTGGCCGATCGCATCCTGCTGTTCAGTGACCGTCCTGCACGGATTGTCAGAACCATTGATATCGATATTCCACGCGCTCAGCGTGAAGGGGTCGTGCTCGAGGAGCTGGTCAATAATATACAGGCGTGACACCTGGTGGATCGATCGGGAAACAAGGTGATACTCAGAGCCTGCGTGCGCCCGTCAGACAAGGCGACCCGACGAAGTCGCACTGGAGCCGGGCGGTGCGTTCCCGCAGCCTCAATCATTCATGGTGCAGACGAGCGACGTGTTCAGGCGTCAGCCGTGCGCCCGGCACGAAACCGTCTGGCCGGATTGTAGGCCCAGCTGGCAGTGGTGAAGAACACCAGCGTGCAAGCGACGACAATCAACAGCGCTGTTGCATTGAACTGCCCATAGAAGGCAAAGCGTATGGCCTCCACCGCATGGGTGAAGGGGTTCCATTGGCACAGTATCGCCAGCCAGTCACTGGATTCGCGCATCTTCCAGATGGGGTACAAGGCTGATGAGAGAAAGAACATGGGGAAGATCACGAAGTTCATGACCCCGGCAAAATTCTCCAGCTGTTTGACGACAGAGGCAATCACCAGACCCAGGGAACCCAGTTGTATGCCGGTGATGATGAGCACCGGCAAGGCCTGTAGCAGACCGTTGTAGGCAAAGTCGATGCCGGCCAGACTTGCCACCAGCAGAAAGGTGCCGATCTGCAACAGGGATACCATGACGCTGGCCATGAGCTTGCACAGCAACAGATACCAGCGCGGTAGTGGCGCGGTCAGCAGAACACGCATGCTGCCCATTTCCTGATCGTAGACCATGGACAGTGAAGACTGCATGCCGTTGAACAGCTGAATCATGCCGATGAGGCCGGGTACGATATACACCTCGTAGGTGATGTAGGTCTGATACGGGGGGATGATTGACAGGCCCAGGGCGGCGCGAAAGCCGGCCGCGAACACGACCAGCCATAGAAGGGGTCGTACCAGTGCGGCAATGAAGCGTTCGCGCTGGTGGATGAAGCGCATGAGCTCGCGCTGCACGATACCCAGCATGGCCAGCAGATAGTGCTTCATGGGTGCATGACCTGATGCATGAGTTCGGAAAGATCGTTCACGCCGGCCTCGCTGCATAATTGCAAGGCCTGTCCATCACGCTGAACACGGCCGTCGTGCAGCATCAGGACACGATCCGCGTCATCGATTTCATCGATCAGATGGGTTGCCCACAGGACGGCGCAGCCTTGCGTTTCAGGCAAGGCCCGGATGTAGCTGATGAGTTCCGTGCGGGTGGGAATGTCGAGGCCGACGGTCGGTTCATCGAGCAGCAGAATACCCGGTTCGTGCAAGGTGGCGCGTGCGATCTCGACACGACGTCGATGGCCACCGTTGAGCGTGCGCACCTTGTGCCGGCGCCTGTCGAGCAGGTCCAGACGTTGCAGGGCAAGCTGAATACGCTGACGCGCCGTCTTGCGCTCGATGCCATGCAGTGCGCAGAAATACGCCAGATTCTGCTCGACGCTCAAGTCCAGGTCGAGTGTCTGCGACTGGAATACGATGCCCAGAGGGGCCAGGGCCGAGGCGCCTTGCAGTAGCTGCCTGCCGTTGATGGCGATCGAGCCGGAGTCGGCGGCAAACAATCCGCAGATCAGTGAGAACAGGGTGCTCTTGCCAGCCCCGTTGGCACCGAGCAACATGACTCTTTCAGCGGCAGCAATACTGATGGAGACATCGTCCAGTGCCTGTCGCTTGCCGTAGTTGAAACTGACGTGACTGATGTCCAGTGCCGCAACCGTCGGTGGTGGCTCCATAGCGTGGCTGGTCCTTGCGGTCCTTGCTGGCGGGCTGACATTCATGATGGATCCAAAGTAACATGTCGCGGGCGAGGAGGCTTGCGCTGTGTGTATCGGAAGGCGTGTGAAATTCGTCTTCTGGGCCTAAAAACGAATAGTCAGATTATCATCACATGAGTAGGATAAACTTGTCACCGGTTTGCTTGGTCGTTATTCATGAGTGATCTTTCGCAGGTACTGATTATCGACGACCATCCCTTGTTCAGGGAGGCGCTGAGTTCGGCCTTGTTACTGGCCTACCCTGACGTGCGTTCGCGCGAAGTCAGTACGCTGGATGAGGCAATCACCTTGCTGGAGACAGACAGGGACTTCGACATCGCCTTGCTGGATCTGAACATGCCGGGCATCACCGGCTTCGAAGGCTTGTTGCAACTACGGACCCTGCATCCACGCCTGCCGGTACTGGTCGTCTCCGGGCTGGAGAACGAGCAGATCATCGATGAGGCCATCACCTACGGGGCTGCCGGCTTTCTGCCCAAATCTCTCGGTCGTGAAGTGCTGGCAGATGCCATCGGCGTCATCATGGCCGGTGGAATCTATGTGCCGGACCGGCTTGATACCGGTCATGAGGTGGATGTCTCCAGCGACAAGACACGCATCATCGAACGTCTGCTCAGTCTGACGCCCCAGCAGATGCGGGTGCTGTTCATGTTGCGCGAAGGCCTGTTGAACAAGCAGATTGCCTATGAGCTGGATGTCGGCGCGACTACGGTCAAGAAACACGTCTCCGAGATACTGCGAAAGCTCTGCGTTCACAGTCGCACACAGGCGGTCATCGAAGTGTCCAAGCTGGATCAGGACGAGCTGTTCGATGTTGAAAAACGCTTCATGGGCTAGTCGCTGGCGGTGATTCAATCCCGCCAGGGAGTCGATCCGGGAATACGATCTGCATTCCTGCATTCCTGCATTCCTGCATTCCTGCATTCCTGCGGTCAGCTGGTCGGTTCGATGATGCGCGTGCGCAGATGCATCAGCAGAGCACGCAATTGTGCCGGTTTGACCGGTTTGGGCATGACTTCCAGCCGCCCCTGATCGGCCATTTTCCAGAGTCTGTCCGACGGCGCTGCCGTGACAACCACGGCGGGCAGTCGCCGGCCTGTCAGCTGGCGCACGATACGAATGATCGAGGTGCCGCGCTCGTTGTTCTCCAGATGCTGATCGGCAATGATCAGATCAGGCTCCCAGCTCTTGTCACTGTTGAGTGCATCCAGGGTTTCCTGCGTGCTGCTGGCCAGGCGCAGATCACAGCCCCATTGGCTCAACAGGGTGTCCATGGCCTTGAGTGCCGTCAGGTCGTTTTCGATCAGCAGAATCCGGGTGTTGGCCAATTGCGAGTTGCTGACCATATCGGCTGCGCGTGCCTTGCCCAGTGACAGGGGAGGGTCTCTGTAGGGCAGGGTCAGCTTGAAGCATGAGCCGACACCGAGACGGGAATTGAGGGTCAGCTGCAGGTTCAGCGCATTGACCATGCGCTCGACAATGGCCAGTCCCAGGCCAAGTCCGGCGAAGGAGCCGTCCAGTTCATTCTGGCCGGTGGCACAGCGGTTGAATTCGATGAAGATTTCCTTGAAGCGTTCCGGTTCGATACCGATGCCGGTGTCCGCGATTCTGATGTAGACCTTGTCACCATGGCGACCGGCGATCAGCAGAGCCCCTCCCTCACGCGTGTAGCGCAGTGCATTGGTCACGATGTTCTGTATGGTACGACGCAGCATGGTGGGGTCGGACCAGACATGCAGGCCGCTGCGTTTGACACGCAGTTCCAGATTGCGCACCCGGGCTATCGGTTCGAAGTCCGAGGCAATGGAATCGAACAGTCGATCCAGCGACACGGCCTGCCATTTGGGGTGTACATCACCGGCATCCAGTCTGGACATGTAGAGCAGATTGCGTAGCAGCTCGTCCATGGTTTCCAGCGAATGTTCAACCTGCGTGCACAGGCGTGAGCCTTCGGTACTGGTCTGCGCCGAGCTGAGTGATGACATCAGCAGCAAGGCGGTATTGAGCGGTTGCAGTACATCGTGACTGGCCGCTGCCAGAAAGCGCGTCTTGGACAGATTGGCCTGCTCGGCGGCATCCTTGGCGGTCACCAGCTGATGATTGGTGCGTTCCAGGTCGGCCAGCGTGCTCGACAGTTCCATGGTGCGGCGGCGCACCTGTTCTTCCAGTCCGATGGCGGTCTGGAACAGGGAATAGGCGTTGCCCTGCTGATCCATGGAACGCTCGACTCGTTCCATCAAGGCCTTGTTGATCTTGCGCAACTTGCGCAGTTCTTCCTGCTCGGCGTCACCCATGCTCAGATTCCGGGAGAGGTCACGGGCGAATCGATGGCGGACCACAGTAATTGCACCCCGCTGTTGCTGCGGCGCGTCCTGATGGTGTCTGAACTGGAAGTATCCACGACAGGGCTGCACTGAAGTCGGTATGGGGATGAGCCATGAGTGTGTCACAAACAATGGGCAGTAGTGAAGCACCGGCAACACTCTGCTAGTCTGGCGCCATGACAGTCGCAGTTGAACTGCGAATCGGTAACCGCAGCAGATGACAGGAACACGGCAACGATGAGTGAGCGCATGAATGAGGCTGAGGACAGCGCAGAGCCGATGCGGCCCGATGAATTGCTGGCGGGTGTGGCAGCGGATGCCTGGCAGGCCTACAACGCCATGGAGACCACCAAGCGGCGCCACTTCGAGCAACTCGAAGTACTGGACAACCGCAAGAAGAACTACAACATCGATGCGAGCGAACGAGATCGGGAACTGCTGGCGGCTCTGCTGCGCGATCACGACGAACAGGTCAAACGTTTTACCGAGGCAAGCCAGTCACTCAAGCAGACGGATTCTGCCGCGCATCTGGCCCTGTTCGGCTACATCGGCGTCATCAACAAGGCGGCGGAAATGAGACGTACAACTCACTGATATTCATTCCACGATTCGCAATTCCACCCGGCGGTTGGCACGTCGGCCTGCGGCAAGGGCATTGTCATAGGCCGGTGACGTCTCGCCAAGACCACGTGCCCTGATCCGGTCGCCGGCAACGCCGCGCAGCATGAGATAGTGCCGTATCGTTCTGGCACGCGTATCCGACAAGCTCTGATTGTGTTCGACCCGACCGGCGTTGTCAGTATGTGTCAGGACCTCGAACAGCCGTGCCGGCTGGCGTTGCAGCGCACGGGCCACACGATCCAGCACCAGACGGGAGGCGATGTTCAGATAGCTCTGGCCACTGTCGAAGCGGATGCCGGACAGAATGATGCTGTTTTCCGGCTCACAGCCCAGTGCCTGCATCGCCAGTGGATCGGCCTTGCCATTTCGGGTGTGGTTGTCGGGTAGTGCGGTGGCCAGCTGTCCGGGATTGCTCAACGCCACAAGCTGGCTGTTCGCCGGCAGGCACACGTCGCGATAGTCAGGCACCTCATCGCCATCCACATCCGGCGAGCAGGCGTCATTGAAGGCGTCGGGCTGACGGCATGCGCTTGTGTCCACGGCTCTGGAGGCGGCGGGCAGCGGCGTCAGTGAGAACCGCAGTGTCAACTCGGGCAGTTTCCCGCCGTTCTGCTGATAGCTCAGCAAGGGGCCACTGTGAGTCCAGCGGCCTCTGGCATTTTCATCCGGGCTGCCGAAGTCGAGTAGTCGGGCCGTGTCAGGCAGTACCCAGCTGAGGCTCCACTGCACCGTGTCGGGTTCGTCGACCTGCACGGCGGCGTGTTCTGCGGCGACGTCCAGCACGAAAATGCCGGGCTCGGGCTCGGTCAGGCCCTTGCCATAGCGGTGCCGGTAGCGGGTCAGTGCACTACCGGACCACAGTGAGAGCTGCTCAGGCGTGCGTTCGTGGGCGCTGGCGAAAGTCAGCCACTCGGGGCCGGTGATGCGTGTCTCGAGCGAAATACGCTCGGCAGGCAGTGGCACGACCAGCAGCTGATCATCGCTGATCAGGGTGTGTTGTTCGACGTAGCTGCGACCATCGGCCTGCAGCAGTATCAATCTGTCAGAGACACTGGCTGCCAGCGAGGTAGCTGAAAACAGCGTGCTCAGTGCTGCCAGGAAAAAGTGGAGTGTTGCCGGTCTGCTTCCCCTGCGTGGCGTGGCATGCGCTGCCCTCATGCGTGATCGGGGACGGCAGAACTGCAAGAGTGTACGAGCGTTGTCATGGTGGTGTGAATCGAAGAAGGCGGCGCTCAGTCGGGTTGAGCTTGGTACACTTGGGCTCATCGCAAAACCCGCGACGGCGGACGTTAGAGAATAGACCACTTTCACATGTCGAAACAAACCTGGCTTACCGGTATCACCACTTCGGGCACACCACACCTGGGGAACTATGTGGGGGCAATTCGGCCGACGGTCGAGGCCAGCCGCAACCCGGAACGCGGCGGATTCTACTTCCTGGCCGATTATCACGCCATGATCAAGAATCAGGACCCGGTATTGCTGCGTCAGTCTCGCCAGGAAATCTCGGCAGCCTGGCTGGCTCTGGGGCTGGATACCGAGAATGCCATCTTCTACCGGCAGTCGGATATTCCGGAAATCATGGAAATGACCTGGATGCTGACCTGCCTGACCTCCAAGGGCCTGATGAACCGTGCCCATGCCTACAAGGCGTCGGTGCAGGAAAATGTCGACAATGGCGCGGCTGATCCGGACAAGGGCATCACCATGGGCCTGTTCAGCTACCCGATACTGATGGCGGCCGACATCCTGATGTTCCGCGCCACGCATGTGCCGGTCGGGCGTGACCAGACGCAGCATCTGGAGATGGCGCGCGATATCGCCCAGCGCTTCAACCACCATTACGGCGATCTGCTGGTCATGCCGCAGGCCGTGGTCGATGACAAGGCGTCGGTGCTGGCCGGGCTCGATGGTCGCAAGATGAGCAAGAGCTATGGCAATACCATCCCGCTGTTCGACACCGCCAAGAAGCTGCGCAAGTCGATCATGAAGATCAAGACCAACTCGCAGGAGCCGGGTGAGCCGAAGGATCCGGAAGGCAACACCTTGTTCGAGATCTACCAGGCTTTCGCCAGTGAAGAGCAGGCGCAGGCGATGCGTCAGGCCTTTGCCGATGGCATCGGTTGGGGAGATGCCAAGCAGCAGTTGTTCGAACTGGTGGATGGCGTGCTCGCAGAGCCGCGACAGCGCTACGACGAACTGATGGCCAATCCTGCCGAGATCGATGCCATTCTGAATGTCGGGGCGGAAAAGGCCCGGGCACTGAGCAGACCCATGCTGGACGAGATGCGTCGTGCCGTAGGTGTGGCATGAACCCGGTTCTGGTCAATCGCTGGCGTGGCAATGCCATCGAGAGCCGTCACCGTGGTGCGGTGGCGGTGGTGGAGGCCTCTGGCCGTGTCATCGCCTCCATGGGGGATGCGCAACGAGCGGTGTTCCCACGCTCGGCCATCAAGTTTCTGCAGGCCATTCCCTTTGTCGAAAGTGGTGCCATTGACGCTTTCGGGCTGGATGATCGACATATTGCACTGGCCTGTGCCTCGCACAACGGCGAGCCCATCCATGTCGGGCTTGCTCAGGACTGGCTGGAACGCATCGAGTGCCGGCACGATGACCTGGAGTGTGGTGCCACCTTGCCGATGCATCAGGCGACGCAGTTCGAACTGATGTCGGAAGGCCGAGGGCCACAGCGCATTCATCACAACTGCTCGGGCAAGCACCTGGGTTTTCTGTCCACCTGCAAGCATCGGGGCGAACAGACAGGCAACTATCGTCTCTACAATCACTCGGCGCAGCAGCGCTGGTTCGAAGTGCTCGAGAGCGTCAGCAATACCCGTGTGGCCCAGCTGCCCTGGGGCTATGATGGCTGCGCCATTCCCACACTGGCCATCCCGCTGCAGCGTATCGCGCTGGCCATGGCACGCTTTGGTGATGTCTCACGCTTTGAAGGAGAACGTCGCACGGCGGTCGAACGCATTCATGCCGCGGTGACCAGCAATCCCTATATGGTGGCCGGCAAGGAGCGTCTCTGCACCGCACTGATGGAAAGACTGGCGCCGCATATTCTGGTCAAGGTGGGAGCAGATGGTGTCTATACGGCGGTCATTCCGGAGCACGGTCTCGGTATTGCGCTGAAGATCGATGACGGCAATGATTCCGCCGCCCGAGTTGCACTGGGCGCCGTGTTGCAGAGTCTGGGTCTGCTGCCGTCCGATGAAATCAAGGTGCTGGGTGAATACCTGCGTCCCTCGGTCACCAACTCACGCGGTGAAATCATCGGCCGTATCGAACCCTCCTCCGACTGGGAGTCGCTCAACGCGTAAGCGGGGCTTCCTCGCAGCTCAACAAGGACTGGTAGTCGGCTTGCTCGACTTCACTGCCGTGCTCTGCCAGTTGCTGCTTGAGTTGCGCCAGGCGGCGTAGCCGGATCATCTTCTGGTATTGCGTGGCGAGTCTTTCCCGGTCCAGCATGTCCATGTCCAGGCTTGCATATTGTTCCTGCAGTTGCACCAGTTGCTGGTACTCGGGCAGCAATTGCGTCTGCCGGGCTATTTCCTGCAGCTGCCCGGCCGCGGCCATGCTCTGGTAGGCGGCGGTGTAAGGTCCCATCAGCTCAGGCCACTGCTTGATCAGACGATATTGCAGCTCGTACTGCAATTGCTGGAACTGCTCTTCCAGTGACAGGCGCTCGTTGGACAGGGCCTGTATCTCCTGGTCGATATCAGTCAGTGCCTGGCGCAGGCTGGTACGCGTGTCTTCATCCAGAGGCACGTCATGGCGTACCGCCAGGTTGCGGAACAGGGCTGCGTATTCGTTGTCGGGCAGGCTGGCGGAGGTGGGTAGCCAGCGCAGATACCAGGGCTGCCACTGGTCCAGATAGTCTTCACTGGTCGAGCGCGACAGATCGGTACTGTAGGCCTCTTCCAGCGTGAACAGATGGGCTTCACGCAGGGTGGTCATGCCATCGGTGTTTCGGTCAGGGTCGCGACCGATGATGTCGCCTCCGCGCTCGTAACCGGACAGGGCTGCGAAGAAGAAAGTGGTGTAGTCACGATAGTCATCGCTTTCTATGCTGGCACTGCAACCCTCGGCCAGACGGTAGGCGGACTCGGCGGTGAAGCCGCAGCGCGGTGTCTCGCTCAGCTCGGTACCTCGGGCAGAATCGGCATAGGCGAGTCGATGAAAGCCGCCCGAATAGCACTGTGTGAAAACGAAGCGGAAAGGGGCACTTCGCGGTTCGAGCATGTCATGCAGCTCTCTGGCCGTCAGGGTCGTATCGTCCCACAGGTTCATCGTGACTTCATCGGGCGTGGCGTAGGACTGACTGCCATGACCGTTGTAGACCAGCAGGAGGTCTTCGTCGGCGGTGCGTTCAATGGTCTTGCGCAGCTCGGGTTCCAGGTCCTCGCGCCGAGTACTGCCCAGCACGTTGGCAACCTCGTTCTCCCGGTAGCGCCGGTTCTCCAGATCCCAGTCTCCGAAGACTCTGGCCAGTGGTTCCAGCGGCGAGTTTTCGGTTTTCGGGTTTACCATGTAATGCACGTCTGACCCTGCTTCCAGGCCGTCGGTGAAATAGGTGTCAACCGTCAGACCTTGCGCTTCCAGAATGCCCTGAACCCACTTGACGTTGAGTTCTATCTGGCCCTGTGAGCCCTGCAGATTGTAACCACCACCGATCAGCAGGGCTTCATCGGCCTGCACGTTCGATGCGGTGATCGACAGGGACAAGGCTGTGACACTACACAGGAGGAAAGACTTGCGCATCAGTGAATTCCACGAAAGAATCTGCCCACAAGCAGATCAAACAGGCGGTAGGCAACGGCCAGCAGCAGGCCTGTGACAAGCAGCGTCGGCAGGGTGCCGGAGACGGATTGCAGAAGGCCTGTGGCGAGTGCAAATGCAGCCAGCGGCAGCAGAATGCCACGAAACCACCAGGTGACCCGCAGGCGGGACATCAGCAGATAGTCCAGTACGGCCAGTATGCCGGCAGGCACGGCCACGATCAGGCTGCTTTTATAGCCTTCCAGGAAATGCTGCAGCAGGACACGTTTGGGTATCTGCGACCAGGCTTCCAGTTGCCAGGCATCACCGCCGAAATGTGCCAGAGCACTACTGCTCAGGACAAAGACAGGCCAGCTCAGCAGGCTGATGAAGATCAGCAGCAGCAACAGGTACAGCCAGGCAATTCGTCGATGAGCAGTCATGAGGCGTTACGATTGTTGGCTGGCACTGTGGCTGTCTGCCTTCGAGACGATGAAGGAGCCGATGGCCAGATAGTCCAGACCGGTGGAGTAGAAACAGCGGATGGCATCACGGGGCGATTCAACGACGGGCTCTCCCTGAATGTTGAAGCTGGTGTTCAGCACCACCGGTACGCCGGTGCGTTGTCCCAGCTGACTGATCAGCTCATGGTACAGCGCATTGGTCTCCTTGCGTACTGTCTGCAGGCGAGCGCTGCCATCGACATGGGTGATGGCCGGCAGAAGCGCCTGTTTGTCCTTGCGCACCTGACAGACCTTCAACATGAAGGGGGCTTCGACCTCCAGATCGAAGAACTCTCTAGCTGCCTCCACCGTGGCCGAAGGGGCGAAGGGTCGGTAGGCTTCACGGAACTTCACTTCGCTGTTGATCTTGGCCTTCATGTCGGGGTAGGCCGGATTGGCCAGAATGCTGCGCGCACCCAGTGCGCGAGGACCGATCTCCATACGCCCCTGAAACCAGCCGAGAATCTTGCCCTGCTCCAGCAGATCGGCGGTGTCGGCAGCAATGTTTTCCGATCGGTAGTAGGGCAGCTTGAATTGTTTCAGCAAGGCTTCGATCTCGGCATCGTCATAGGCGTTGCCGATGAACGGGTCGTTGTGCACCGCTGAACGGGGCTCCCCCAGTACCTGGTTCAGTACCGTGTAGGCAGCACCGATTGACGTGCCGTTGTCGCCTGCGGCCGGCATGATGTAGACATCGTCGAACCCTGCCTCCCTGAGCAGCCGTCCGTTCATGACGCTGTTCAGGGCCACCCCGCCGGCAATCACCAGGTAGGGGGCCTGGGTACGCTTCTTCAGAACGGCTGCCATGGCCAGTGCGCATTCTTCCAGCAGCTGCTGGAAGGCGGCAGCCACATCCTGATGGTGCGATTCGAACTCACCATTGAAGGGACGCGGCTTGCCGAAGGTCTGGTGAAACAGGTCCGAGCAGCGGCGATAGCCCCAGTACTGATAGCTGAAATACGAAAGATCAACGTGCAACTGTCCCTCGGCATCGACCGAGACCGTCTTGCGGGCCTGTTCGATGAAGCGCGATGCATCACCCAGTGGCGCCAGCCCCATGGTCTTGCCTTCATCGTAGTTCGGCTTGAAACCGCAGAACTCGGTCACGGCTTCATAGACAGACCCCAGAGAGTTCGGGAACAGGCTTTCGTTGAAACAGTTGACCTCATTGCCACGGCCTTCGCCCAGCCAGGCGCAGGCCCATTCACCGGAACCATCGAGCGCCATGATGGCGGCATGCTCGTAAGGGCAGACGTAGAAGCTGCCGGCAGCGTGAGACAGATGATGTTCTATCTGGTGTACCCGGGGCTGCCGATCGGCGGACCAGTGGCTACGCAGCCATGACTTGAAGCGCTTCTGCTTGAAGACGCCGGCTACCAGCTCATGCTTGATGAACGGCGCGCTCTTGTGTGGAGCCTTCAGGGCATAGAGCGTCTTGGGCAGCCATTGGTGAGTCGGTTTGATGGAGACCGCGATATGGTCGATATCGGCGTAATCGATACCTGCATATTCCAGACACTTTTGTATGGCCAGTTCGGGAAAGGCGCGAGTGTGCTTGTCGCGAGAGAAGCGTTCCTCTTCCAGGGCCACCACCAGCTCGCCGTCACGTACGATGCAGGCGCTGGTGTCATGAAACCAGGTATTGAGTCCGAGAATGATCATGGTTGTGTTCTATGCCGCTGGCCGGAGCCGGGCCTTGGCTGTCTGTTTGAGACGGTCCAGCGTTCGTAACGCCTGTCCGCCCGGGTTGTCTGCATAGTGGGTGAGATGCCAGACCGGTTCGCTCAGTGGGTGCCAGCGTTCAGCCCAGCAAGGGGCTGTAACCAGACTCAAGGTCGCCAGACCCTGCTCCATGGCATGGTCGGCCGTATCCTGCAACAGGAGGGAGCCGGGTGAAAAGTTGCTGAAGGTCTCGTCATAGGCAATTTTCAGCAGACTCAGACAACCCTCTGTCTGCATCCCGTACTGGGCAGCAATGCAGTGTTCATCCAGCCACAGCAGGGCGATGACTGGCTGAAGTCCGGCGAATTGCGGGCTCAGCAGCTGTTCGTAAAAGCCCTGCAGGGCCGGATTGGCGGCTATGGCCGTGGCTTTTCCCTGTTCGCCCTTCCAGCCAGAGGACTCCAGTGTCAGAAACTGCTGCAGCGCCTCGCGCAGTTCGTCGGGCTCGGTCAGCCACTGCGAGCGTATCTGACCTTGTTCCTGCAGTTTGACGCGCAGTCGTTTCAGGTTGCGCCGTAATTTGCCACTGCCCGGGGCCTGCCCGTCCTGCAGGTCGAACCAGGCGGATTGCCGTGATTCACGCTGTTGCCAGT
>CBDUIJ010000088.1:0-17784 GCA_965367215.1 uncultured Granulosicoccus sp. | reverse complement strand
GTGATGA
Source organism: uncultured Granulosicoccus sp. (assembly GCA_965367215.1). Lineage (GTDB taxonomy): Bacteria > Pseudomonadota > Gammaproteobacteria > Granulosicoccales > Granulosicoccaceae > Granulosicoccus. The sequence continues at coordinate 17,777 of CBDUIJ010000088.1, read as the reverse complement.
GATTCAGGCGGGCATACAGCAAGTACACGAACACCATGATGATGTGTACGGCAATGACAATCTGGATGAGCTGCGCGTTGAGATGGTGAATGCGATAGGCCAGATCGGTCGCTGAACTGGAAAGAGTGCCGTACAGGGCACCTTCGATGAATTCATCTTCGTCGGCGATGAAAAAGCCGGTTACCGCCTGCGTCGTCAGAACAAGCAGCATGGCCAGGACCGCCCAGCTACCGGCGGCATTGTGTCCACGCTCGCTGTGTGTCTGGCGTCGGAAGAGCATGGCCAGATGATGCAAGCCGGCGACCGGGCTTTGCAACAAGGCGGAAAGACGGGCATTGCTGCTGCCAGCAATGCCCCACAGCACTCGAAATACAATCAGCGTCAGTACGAATTCACCGGCGTTGCGATGCCAGTCGAAGAACTGCCATCCCGTCTCACCACTGATCAGCAGAAAACCGACACTGACCACCAGACTCCAGTGGAAGAGCCTGACCCATATATCCCATACCCTGACTTTTCGAAAATCGGTATCCATGAGTGTGTCTGCGTATGAATTTGGTGATTGACGCTGATGCTGCGTTTGTCAGCGATTATTTCTTCTCGGCGCGGAAGTCATCATGGCAACCCTTGCAGGAGGCACCGACATCCCCGATGGCACCTTGCAGTTCACCCAGACCGTTGCCGGCGACCGGCACCAGAGCAGCAACTGCTTCTGACAGGGCGGCCGCTTTTTCAGTAATGGCCGGATAGGTTTCCCAGATTTCCGGTAGCGCTCGAGTGGCAATATTGCCTTCGGTCTTGTTGTCCGACCCTGCTGGCCAGAACTGGCTTTGTCCCAGGTTGGCAGCGGCGTTGAGATTGTTGGCAGCCTCGGTGGCAACCTCGGCGTCATAGGGAATCTTTTCCTTGGCCATGGCGCTCAGAATGCCGACGTTGAAGCTGTACAGTTGAAACATGCCCTGGCGAGCCTTGATGGCATCGTCGTAGGGGCCATCGGCAGCGTGGCTGAAGGTACTGGAGGCAATCAGTGCACAACAGGCGCAAGCCGCCGAGAGTGTCAGTTTCTTGATCATCATATTTCTGCTTCTTCCTTAATGGTTGCTCGATAAACGAGATCGTTCGGATAGAATGAATGGACAACTGATTCCGCCATTAGACACTAACAAACATCGACTGTTGATTTGTATCGGCGATGTAACTTTTTCGACAGAGGCTGCCGGTCTGTCTCTGCGCCTGTTCATCCAGCCTGTCCAGCCTTGCAGTGCCGTAATCCGGTGAGTGCAAATTGGCTGAATTCAATCCAGCGGGCAGTCATGCCCCATGACGGAGAAAACGACTCATGAGTGACAGACCTCTGGTCTCTGCACAATGGCTATACGATCACCTTGCCGATGACGATGTACGCATTGTTGATACTTCCTGGCATATGCCGGCCAGTGGGCGTGATTCCCGCAGCGAATATGAACGACAGCATGTGCCAGGTGCGGTGTTTTTCGACCTGGACGAGCATTCCAGCCCATCGCACCTGCCGCACATGATGCCATCGGCCGAGCAATTCGCTGAAGCCATGAGTCAACTGGGCATTGCAGAGTCACATCGCATCGTGGTCTACGATTCGCTTGGCCTGTTCTCGGCGGCCAGACTCTGGTGGATGTTGCGTCATTTCGGTGCCGCCAAGGTGTTCGTGCTGGATGGGGGCTTGCCAGCCTGGCAGGCAGCAGACTACCCGGTAGAGAGCCGGGAACCCGAGCCTGAGCCGGTGCCCTTCACGGTCGGCAAGGCAGTCTTTGCCGTGGCATCGGCAGCCCAGGTGTTCGAGGCGTCGCAGAGCGGCAGCTGCCTGGTACTGGATGCACGTTCGCAGGCGCGTTTTCTGGGAGAGGAGAAGGAAGCCAGGCCCGGCCTGCGTAGCGGGCATGTACCCGGCAGCAAGAGCATGCCGTTTACCGAACTGCTGGATAACGGTTTTCTGAAGCCGAATGAACAGCTGCAGGAGATTCTGGCGAGCCGAGGCGTGACTGGCGACAGTGCCGTGATAACCACCTGTGGATCCGGGGTCACGGCTGCGGTAATCAGTCTGGCGCTGGAATGCATCGGCGTGTCGGATGTGGCGCTGTACGACGGGTCCTGGACCGAGTGGGGCGCACTGGAGGACATGCCGGTCGCCACCTCCAGCTCCTGATACAGCAGGTCAGCTTGCAGGGCGTTGCCTGTCGGTGCGACGGCGGCGCCACTGCTGAACCCACGGCAGTTGTGACAGCAGGATGCTCATCAATGCCAGGCTCAGCACGAAGGTGATGGGATGCGAGACGAAGTTCCAGAAGAAGGTACCGATGTCTCCGCGCGCACCCAGCATGGCGCGACGATAATTCGAATCCATCATGGGGCCGAGAATGACGCCGAGGATGACAGGTCCCACCTGAAAGCCGTAGATCTTCATGAAGTAGCCGATGAGGCCGAACAGCAGCATCCAGTAGACATGGGCCACGTTGTTCTGAATGGCATAGGTGCCTACGGCCGATAGTACGATGATCAGCGGGATCATCACCGCCTTGGGGCATTCCACGATTCGGGTGAAGATACGGATCCCGGTGAGGCCGAACAGCAGCAGAAAGCAGTTCGCCAGTGTCAGGGAGCCGACGATGAACCAGAACAGATGGGGCGTCTCTATCAGCAGCAGTGGGCCGGGTTTCAGCCCGTGTATGAAGAGCGCACCGATGATGACGGCGGTGACGGCATCACCCGGAATGCCAAGGGTCAGCATGGGTATATGGGCACCACCGACCGCTGCGTTGTTGGCACTCTCGGGGGCAACCAGACCTTCGGTGGCACCCTGGCCGAAGGGAACCTCGGGGTTGCGGGTCGAGCGTTTGGCATGGTCATAGGCCAGCAGTGCCGCAATATCGCCGCCGGTGCCAGGCAGTGCGCCTATCACGGTACCGATACCGGAACTGCGCAGGGCCAGCCAGAAGTAGCGCTTGATGCTGGACCATTCAGGCAGGATGCGTCCGATTTTCTGACGCACGGCGGGTAGATCGAGCTGGCGCAACTGCACCAGAGCTTCCGCCACGCCGAAGAAGCCGATCATGGCGGCGATGTAGGGTATGCCTCCCATCAAGGTCACTGTACCGAAGGTAAAGCGCCCCTCTGCGGTCATGGGATCCAGTCCCACCATGCTGATCAGTACACCCAGGGCGCCGGCGAAGGCACCCTTGGCAAAGCTTTCACCGGACAGTGTGCCGACCAGGGTGATACCGATGAGGCCGAGCAGCAGATAGTCTCGTGAATTGAACATCAGCGCGAACCCCGAGATGACTGGCGCAAACAGAGCCAGGGCAAGTATGCCGATGAAGCCGCCGAAGACACTCATCAGGGTGGTCAGGCCTATGGCCTCACCGGCCTTGCCTTGTTGTGCCATCGGATAGCCATCCAGGGCGCTGGCAATGGCGCTGGGCGCACCCGGAATGTTCAGCAGAATGGCGGTGCGCGAGCCGCCATAGACACCGCCGATGAACACTCCGCTGATCAGGGCCAGTGCTTCGTTGACTTCCCACTTGAACGTGAAGGAAATCAGGATGGATGTGGCCATGGTGACCGACAGGCCGGGAATGGCACCCACATAGATACCGGCAAAGGTGCCTGCTGCCGTGAGCAACACCAACCAGGGGTCGAGCCAGGCAATGGCGAAGAAACTCAGTGCATCGGGCATCAGAGGAACCGTTCCAGCACGACGCCAGTCGGCAGAATGACCTGGAATACCACGCGAAACAGCAGGTGTATCACCAGCAGTGACAAGAGGGTTGTCAGCAGAGACATCCAGAATGGTTTCTTCCACAGATAGCAGAAGCTGGCCAGCAGGAAAAGCCCTGAATCCAGAAGGAAGCCCAGTGATGGCATGGCCAGCACGTACAGAATGACAAAGACTGTCATCAGGGCCACCCTTGCAGGCAGCACGCGCATGTCATCGTTCGCGGCAGGAGGAGGGTTGGCGCTCGGCTCGTCAGGAGCCGGCACCGGCTTGCCGCGGAAGGCAAACAGCGCGGAGATGAGCATCACGCTTGCCGCCAGCATCGGAAAGACGCCTGGCGATGAGAGTTTCGTGAAGCCCGCAATCAGCCATGCCTGCCAGAGCGCTGCGGCACTGAAGACGATCAGAACCGCGATGAAGACGCGTTCACCGCGGCGGCCGTGGGAGGGATGATCCTGTTGTGACACTGAAAATGACCAGAGTGTTCAGCGGATAGTAGAGTGGTATTTTCAGTCAGGTTGGATGTCAGGGGCGCTCGATGCCGAGACTCTCCGGGCTGACCTTGGCAGCTCCCGTGTCCTGCAGAACCCAGGCCGTGATCTGTTGCCAGCGGCTCAGAAAGGCTGACGCTTCCTCACCGCTGAGGTCCATCAGGACATTGCCGGCATTGGTCATGAAGGTCTGGTACTGCTCGTTTTCGGAGGCTTTCTCGAATGTGGCGACCAGGCTTGCCTTGACGTCGTCAGCCACTTCCTGTCGCACGAAGACGCCGTAGAAGGGCCCCCATGGCAGGTAAGCGGCCATATCGGGCAGGGCATCGGTAATGGCAGGGATGCCTGGCAGAGAGTCTACCGGTGCGTCGTTGACCACCGCCAGTGCTCGCACTGTTCCGGCCTTGATCTGTTCCGCCGCAGCGGAGATACCGGCCGGCATGAAATCCACTTCATTGCCCAGCATGGCCGTCAAACCGGGGCCTTCACCAGCAAAGGGAATAGCGGTGACGTCGAACTCGGCAGAGTTTGCGACCAGGGCGGCAACCGTGCTGGGCAAGCCGCCTGGACCTGTCGAGCCCATCAGAACCTGTCCCGGGTTGGCCTTGATGTCAGCCAGAAGTTCTTCCAGAGTCTGGTATTTGGAATCGGCAGGTACGGTGATGACGGCCACGCCACGCCCCAGAATTCGCACCGGGTAGAACGACGAGTAATCCAGGTCGGCGACACCCATGATCGGATGCAACTGTGGGTTCTCGGCGCCGTAGAGGAAGGTGTAGCCGTCAGCAGGCGCCGTATTGACGAAGGCGGTGGAGATGGCGCCTGCGCCGCCAGCCTTGTTGAGCACGACAATGGGTTTGCCAAGAGCCTCTTCAGCGGCAGTATTGATTGCTCGCGCCACGGTGTCGGTCGCACCACCGGCTCCCCACATCACCACACCCAGCACTTCGCGTTCCGGGTAGTCGGCAGCTTGTAGCTGAGTGCCGACGAGAGCGACGGTGGTAACAAGGCAGGCGAAAAATTTCTTGATCATGTCGAGGTGGTCTCGAAGACGGTTGGCGGGCAGGGCGGTACTGGATTCCCATTAATATCATTATCGAACAAGAACATGCAACTGCCGGCCACTGCAGAGGCTACACTCGGTGCCACTACCTTCATGCTTGCATGCCTGTGTCTGACAAGAGAGAGACGCACCCGAGTGTCGATTTTCGACAACTCGTCTACCTGCTGCGTACCGCCGAGCTGGGCAGCATCACCAAGGCTGCGGAGGCACTGAATATAGCGCAGCCTACGTTGACCAAGGCTATCGGCCTGCTGGAACACCGACTAGGGGTGCCCTTGTTCGAGCGCCTGCCACGCGGTGTCAAGCCGACCGTGTTCGGCAAGAGGCTGTTGGAACATGCCCGTCTGGTGGAAGTACAGCTCGAGGATGCCATTCGTGATCTGGACACCTTGCGCGACGGTGGGGTGGGCAAGGTTCGAATCGGCGCCGGGCCATCATGGCTGCGTCATCATCTGCCCGAGACAGTGGCGCAGGTGACCACCGAGCGACCGGGTATCGATGTCCATGTGACCGGTGGTTTTGACCAGTCACTGCTGCAAGGTCTGGCGTCAGGTGATCTGGATTTCGTGGTGGCCGAGACGGCGCTGGCAGAGAACCAGGACGAATATTCAGTGGAAGTGTTGACTGAAGATGATCTGGTGGTCTGGTGCCGGGAGAATCATCCACTGCGCAAGGCATCCAGAGTCAGCATGTCGGACCTGATCGAGCAGGCCTGGGCCTTGCCGCCGGCACGCACCTTTGCTCGTCAGAAGTTCGATGCCAAGTTGCTGGCCGCTGGCCTGCCTCAACCTGCTCGTGTGACGGAATCCGACTCACTGGCTTTCATCCTTTCGATGGTGGCGGCGTCGGATTGCCTGACCTACACCGGTAATGCTGCATTGTGGGTGCCGACTTTTGCCTCGCTGGTTCCGCTGGATATTCCCGGCATCAAGGTAACGCGCAGTGCCGGGATCATCACGCGGAATCGATCGCTACCGTCGAGTGCGACAGAGTTCGTGATGAGCATGCTGCGCGACTACTGTCGTCGCAATCCGGTCAACTGAGCAAGTACCGCGATGGACGCTGGATTCAGCTCAGACATGAGATCCTCCCATCTCCTGCCATAGCTTGAGGCTATGGCAGGTCGAATATTCATCATTGGTTTTATGAGGCCATTGGTGGTCTCCTTGGGTGCACTGGAGAAACGACTTTTATCCGAATGACACCGACAGTCGGCGTTTCAACCAGACCGTACCCTGGAGACCTACAAGCAATGAGTATTCACGCAAGAACATGCAGTCAGGCCCCTACCTGCAGGCGCCTGCTGGTTTCATCGATGGCACTGGGGACCTTGTTGGCGTCCAGTCTTGTTGCGGCCGCAGAAGCGCCGATTACCATCGTCATCAATCAATCACCCTGGTTCCCCGGGTTCCAGAGCGTGGTCGAGAAGTATGTGGAGGAAACCGGGAACGAGGTGGAGCTGGACGTCAATCCGTTTGCCGGCAGTCTCGAGAAGCAACGCTCGGCTGTGCGTACCGAGGAAAGCCCTTTCGACGTATTGATCATGAATGCCGGCTTTTTCGTGGAGTTCTACAAAGGTGGTTTCATGCAGCCACTGACCGATATAGACGCAGATTTTGCCTTGAGTCCGGATATCTACACCTTCGATGATTCTCCCTACTGGGACGCCGACAAGAATCTGATCAGCGCCGACAGCGGCAAGCTTTACTCGGTTCCGGTCAATCCCAATATCCCCTTGTTGCATTACCGGAAAGATCTCTACGAAGAGAATGACTTGTCGGTACCCACCACCTGGGAAGAGCTTTACGCCAATGCAGAGGTGCTGAATGATCCACCCAGGCGTTACGGCATCTCGCAGCGTGGGCAGCGAGAAGCCTTTGGTGTCACCTATGATGTGTTCCCGTATATCTGGAGTCACGGCGGCGCCATTTTCGCAGACCAGAAAGGCGGTGATTTCACGGTCACCATCAACAGTCCCGAGACGTATGCAGGCATGCAGACGTATCTGAAACTGGCCAATGATGTCGGTCACCCGTCCACGGCAGGGCAGACACAGACCAATGTCATTCAGAACATGTCAACTGGACGCGCCGCGCATATCCTTGCGGTTCTGTCGCCCGGATTGTTCGACGATCCGAACAAGTCTGCTGTCGTCAAGCAGGTAGACTATGCCGCGCCTCCGGCAACCGCTGATTTCCCTTCATCCCCTCCATTGGGGCATTGGCTGGCTGGTGTACCCAGAAACATTCCTGAAGCCGAACAGAAAGCTGCACTGGCCTTTCTGACCTGGTTTCAGACCGATGAGGCCCAGATCGCTTATGCCAAGGCGGGTTCGGCCCCGGTGTCACGCGCCGTGCTGGAATCGGACATGGCTGATGAGGAGAGCTTTCGATGGATGAAGGCCATGGCCGCTGCCATTCCGACGGCGAAGCTGACCTTCGTCATTCCTGAAGCCTCACAGGTACTGGCGGTGACCGAACTGCGCTTCAACCAGGCGATATCGGGAGATCTGGAACTGAAGGAGGCATTGAACATGGCTGCCTCCGAGATTCATCAACTGATGAGTGATGCGGGTTACGAAGCGCCACAGCTGGACGATCTCTGATTCGCTGAACAAGCGCCTGTACCACCGGTCGATGCAGCCATGCATCGGCCGGTACCTGCCTGACGAAACTGCCGGACAAACCCATGCGATCCACGACTCTCTGGCGCTACCTGACGTTGTCGCCGACACTACTGCTGTTCCTGTTTCTGACCGTGCTGCCGCTGGCGAGTCTGTTCGTGCTCAGCGTACATGAGGTTGAATGGCGCGACCGGATCGCGCACTGGGACTGGGTCGGCATGGCCAACTATGCTCACCTGGTGAATGACACACTGTTCACGGCAGGCATACTCAACACGCTGATCTTTGCCGTGGTAGCAGTCACTTTCCAGATGATTCTCGGTTTCTGGCTGGCCCTGCTGACGCAGCGGGTCACGCGTGGTCAACTAGTCTACCGAACCATCTTTCTGCTGCCCATTCTGGTTCCGGGCATCATCATCGGCGCAATCTGGAAGCTGATGTACAGCTTCGATTTTGGTGTCGTCAATCAGGTCCTGGTGTATCTGGGCATGACGCCACAAGACTGGCTGGGCGATTCATCACTGGCTTTGCTGTCGGTGATCGTCGTTGATGTCTGGCACTGGACACCTTTCTGCTTCCTGTTGCTGTTGGCAGGATTGCAGAGCCTGCCCGAGGACATCTACGAGGCCTCGAGGCTCGATGGTGCGACGGGCTGGCGAGAGCTTCGTTACATCACTCTGCCATTGATGCTGCCGTCGATCATCGTGACCTTCCTGTTTCGCATGATCCTGGCTTTCAAGGTGTTTGATGAAGTCTATCTGCTGACGGGTGGTGGACCGGGCACCTCGACTGAAGTCATCAGCTTCACCATCTACCGGCGCTTCTTCACCGAGGATCAGGCGGGCTATGGCGCGGCCATGTCGGTTGCAACCTTCGCCGTGATAGCCATCGCCATTGCAGCGGTCTCACGGATCATGCGTAACAAGGATCCGGAGGCAGGTGCATGAAAATCCGGGCAATCGTCTCTCGACATCTGATACTGATCCTGTATTCCTTCATTGTATTGTTTCCGTTCTACTGGATCATTTCCGCCAGTTTCAAGACGCAGATCGATCTGTTGATGGGCCGGTTCTTTTCCACTCCTCATCTGCAGGGATATCGAGACGTGCTGTTTTCCGGCACGTCGGATTTCTCCAGAAACTTCTTCAATTCGCTGGTCATCGGTAGTGTCAGCACCGCCCTGGTACTGTTCATTGCCACGCTGGGTGCCTATTCGCTGTATCGCATGCGCTGGCCGAACTGGGTATTGCACAGTCTGCTTGGCTGGTCGGTGGTGTTCCACATGGTGCCGCCCATCACGCTGGCAGGAGCCTGGTACACCCTGTTCCGAGCAGTCGGTCTGGACGACACCTGGCTGGGTCTGATTCTGGCTCACACCACGCTCAACCTGCCCATGGCGCTGTGGATGATGGGGGTGTTCGTACGTAACGTCCCCAGCGAGCTGGTGGAAGCGGCACAACTGGACAATGCCCGTACACCGGAGATTCTGCGATATGTGATCGTGCCGCTGGTGAAACCGGGCCTGGCGGCGGCCGGCATCCTGAGCTTCATTTTCAGCTGGAACGAGTTCGCCGTCACTCTGACATTGAGTCAGCGCAGTACGGCGACAGTGCCCATCGGTATCGGCAAATATGCTCAGGAAAACACCATCGCCTTTACCGAAATGGCAGCGGCCTCGGCTCTGTCCATTCTGCCCGCTGTCATCCTTCTGCTGTTCGCGCAGCGCTTCATCGTTCGCGGCCTGACTTCCGGCGCTCTCAAGTAGGTGATTACATGAAAACCGTTTTCTTTCTTCTGGATTCGCTGAACCGGCACTTGCTGTCACCCTATGGTGGTACGCGTATCGCAACGCCGAACTTCGATAGGCTGGCGCAGCGCTGTGTCACCTTCGACAAGCATTACATCGGATCGATGCCGTGCTTGCCGGCCAGGCGTGATCTGCTGACCGGTCGGCAGAGCTTTCTGCATCGAAGCTGGGGGCCGATAGAACCCTTTGACACTTGTTTTACAGAGGTTCTGGGGGAACAGACGGGTACCTGCAGTCACCTGATTACCGACCATTTCCACTACTGGGAGGATGGTGGCGCGACCTACCATAATCGCTATGATTCCTATGAGTTCATCCGGGGGCAGGAAGGTGATCCGTGGAAGGCCATGATTCAACCTCCGTGGGAACGACTGCGAGAGCAGTACCATCACACGCAGTATTCCACCGAGCGGGGAAACTACAAGGCGCAGAACATCGTCAATCGCGAAAGTATTCGTGAAGAGTCGGAATTCCCATCGGTTCAGGTGGTGTCTGCCGGACTGGATTTCCTGAAACAGCATGGTCAATCGGATAACTGGCTGGTACAGATCGAGACCTTCGACCCGCACGAGCCCTTCCATGCGCCCGAGCGATTCAAGGAAGCGTTCGATACGGGCTGGGAAGGGCCGGTTCTGGACTGGCCGCGTTATGGTCGGGTGGAGGATCTGCCCGAGGAATGTGAGGAGTTGCGCGCCAATTATTATGCAACCGTGGCACTTTGTGATGATCTACTGGGACGGGTGCTGGATGAATTCGACGCGCAGAACCTGTGGGAAGATACGGCCCTGGTTGTCACGACCGATCACGGTTTTCTGCTTGGAGAACATGATTTCTGGGCGAAGAATCGCCAGAACATCTACGAGGAGATCGCGCATATTCCCCTGTTCGTGCATGATCCACGGCGTGCCGACAAGGCCGGTACACGCTGTGATGAATTGACACAGACAGCTGATCTTGCCGCGACCTTTCTCGATCTGCATGACACCGCCGTGCCTGACAGGATGGCATCGAATTCCCTGTTGCCTCTGATAGACGGGCTGCCATCGGCGCGCGATGCCTGTCTGTATGGTTACTTCGGTGGAGCCGTCAATGTCACGGATGGTGTGCACAGCTATCACCGTTTTCCAGCAGATCTGGCCAGTCAGGAAATCTACCAGTACACCTTGATGCCCACCCATATCTTCAATTTCTTCACGGCCGAGGAACTGTCCTCAGCCGCTCTGGTCGAGGCGGGGGATTATTCTCAGGGCACACCGGTACTGAAAGTGCCGGTGATCGAACGCTCGCCGATGTACAACGTCTACGGTCCCGGTGCCTTGCTGGAGGACGAGACGCGTCTCTATGATCTGGCCACTGATCCGGGGCAGACCGCCTCTGTTGAGGATCCTGATGTCGAAGCACGCATGATCGAGGCGATGAAGCAGTTGATGAAAGACATGTCGGCGCCACCCGAAGCGTTCGAGCGTGTGTTTCCTGCTGCGCAGACAGGGGTAGAGAAGGCGTGACCTCCGATCAGAAGTGCAGCTCTGCGCTGTCCATGACAAGCGCAGAGCTGCGCCAGTACACGGGGAATCTCAGGCAGCTGGCGTCCGTGCGGGCGCTGCGCCTGGATGACGGCCCGGAAGGCGGACAGCGTGCGTCGCTCATGTCAACCGGTAGTGGGCTGGACATGTGGGTGCTACCGGATCGATCCATGGACATAGGCCCGTTGTCGTGGCGAGGCATGCCATTGGCCTGGCAACATCCCAACGGGTTCGTGCCACCTTCTCGCCATAGCCCGTTCCAGGATGCCGGCACGGGTATCGAGCGGACACTGTCAGGCTTTCTGGTGACCTGCGGTTACGACAGTGTTCGGCATTCATCAACCGGGGCACCCTTGCATGGCAGCCACACACTGACTCCGGCAAGAATCACTCGGCAACGGGAAGATTGGGATCACGCAACTCCGGCACTGGTTTGTGAGGGTGAGTGGACCTGTGCACACCTGAGCAGGAATGCCTATCGAGTGCAGCGACGGATTGTGGCGCCAGTGGGGGGCAACGGTTTTTCACTGGAAGACCGGATCGAGAATATCGGGCATTCCAGCGCACCGTTCGACACGCTGTACCACATGAACCTGGGATTCCCGGCCGTTCAGGGAAACATGAGCCTGACCGTCGGCTCGGAGACGCTGACGCTGGATGCTCTGCAGGATCCGCTGGGCTCAGGTCATGAGCCGTCGGTCCGGTGTTTTTCCGGCGCTGGCGCTGAATCGCTGGTGACGCGGTTTCAGCGCGCAGCCGTGGATGGATGGCCGGCGCTGGACATGAGTCTGACATCGTTCTGCGATGAGCTGCCGTGGCTGCAAGTGTGGATGGATCCGCGTCCGGGGCATCGCATACTGGCGCTGGAACCTGCGTCCAGCGAACGCAATGAACAGGGAGGAAGTCGATCGCCGGGTAGACTGGCGCCGGGAGAGTGCAAGACACTCAGGCTGCATGTCACTTTTGGTAGCCTGTAAACTCCTGTTCCAGCAACAGGCTGGAAAATTCATGCGAAGCGGAGTATGGTGGGCGCGTTCTCGATGGGGTGAGTCGTGCAGTCGAACCATGCAACATTGAACGGCACCTGTAAGGGTGCTGCTCCCGCGAATGTCGCCAAGTGCAGTAACCTGGCGCCTGTTTTCATAGATAGCAATCTGTCCGGAATTCGGACATGAACAGGCAAGCGTCCAATAACGCTGCAAGGCGGCAACGCTTCCTTGAACTGTTCACGCCAAAGCTCATCACCATCTTGCAGGAACGCTACGGACTGAGTCAGTTCCGTTCCGATGCGCTGGCCGGTCTGACGGTTGCCATCGTGGCTCTGCCACTGTCCATGGCGATCGCCATTGCATCCGGTGCAAGCCCGGCCCAGGGCCTTTATACGGCAGTCATCGGTGGATTTCTGGTATCAGCACTGGGCGGGAGCCGCTTTCAGATCGGCGGACCTGCCGGGGCCTTTATCGTGCTGGTGGCCACCACGGTGCAATTGCACGGCATGCAGGGCCTGTTTCTGGCAACCATCATGTCAGGTGTGTTTCTCATGCTGGCGGGGTATCTGCAGCTGGGAAGCTATATCAAATTCATCCCGTACCCGGTAACCATCGGGTTTACGGCGGGGATCGCCGTCATCATCTTTGCCAGTCAGGTGAAGGAGCTGTTGGGCCTGACACTGAGCGAGCCGGAACCCGGGGAGTTGCTGGAGAAGCTGCCAGTCATCTGGCAAAGCCTGCCGACATTGGATATCACCACGGTCAGCCTGTCGTTTCTGACCATCGCCATCATCGTGGCCTTGAAGAAGTATCGGCCGCAGTGGCCAGGCATGCTGATTGCCATTGTTGTCACCTCGGTTCTGACGGTCCTGTTCAAGTTGCAGTTGAGCACCATCGGAACCGCTTTCGGCGGTATCCCCAACAGCTTTCCGATGCCGGCATTGCCGGAGTTTTCGATCAGCAAGATGTTCGCACTGCTACCGGTTGCCCTGTCATTCGCACTGTTGGGCTCCATTGAATCCCTGTTGTCAGCCGTGGTGGCCGATGGCATGACAGGCCGGCGTCACCGCTCCAACTGTGAGCTGGTCGCGCAGGGGGTTGCCAATATCGCCTCGGGTTTCTTTGGTGGTATCTGTGTGACGGGTACGATCGCCCGAACTGCAACCAATGTCCGAGCCGGCGCCCATGGTCCTGTGGCGGGCATGATGCATTCGGTGTTTCTGCTGCTGTTCATCCTGTTGGCCGCACCGGTAGCCAGCTACATTCCACTGGCCAGCCTTGCGGGTGTGCTGGCAATCGTTGCCTGGAACATGATCGAGCGTCACGCCATCGCGATGCTGTTGAGAGCCTCTCGCGGCGATGCCGCCGTGCTGCTGGCAACACTGTCGCTGACCATCTTCCGCGATCTGATGGAAGCCATCATCGTCGGGTTTGCACTGGGTTCCGTGCTGTTCATTCATCGCATGTCGCGTACCACGGCAATCAGCACGCATCATCCCTGGGTTGAAGAGGATCAGGCGGATGATGCGGATGGCCGCAAGCCGTACGATGAGGCTCTGGCATCCAATCCCGAGGTGGTGATCTATCGCATCACGGGGGTCTTCTTTTTCGGGGCGGCCGGATCCATCGGCACCGTACTGGATGAGATCGCTGACAGCTGCAAGGTTCTGGTGGTCGACTTCACCGAGGTGCCGTTCATCGATTCCACCGCTGCGAATACACTGGAAGGGCTGGCTGACAAGAGTCAACGACGCGGCCTGCAACTGGTGTTTACCGGTGTCTCGGATGAGCTGGTTGCTCAGCTGGCCAGTTATGGCATAGGTGCACCGGCAGTCGCCTTTGAGCCCACTATCGAAAAGGCTCTGACGATCTACCCGCGACGAGAAGAGGTTCTGACTCCGGCGACCGAACTGGCCACCAACTGATAGCAGGAACTCGTTCGCAAGAGACCTGGTCTGCCTGTGTGGTCGAGCAGGTCTCGCCCTGCTTGAAACAACGCTCCGGTGATACAGTGGCGTCGTGACTGACACCGACAACACCGAATTCCAACTGCATCCCGACACCTGCGTACGTAACGCCGTTGGGGATGTTTTGTTCACGGCAGCGTCGCTCACCCGGAGTGCGCGTTTGCCCGGGTGGCGTGGTGAAGCTGATCAGGCAAGTGATGGCAGGCAACTCCGGGTTTCGGGTCCTGAGTCTGTTCATGGCCTGTGTCTTGTCCGCGATGATTCGTCGGACACGGTTTTGCGAAAGATTTTTCAGGCAGTCTGGCGGGGTATCCCGTTTTGCGTGATTCCAAAGGGCCGAGATTCAGCGTCAATCGACGGTGTGGCCGGGGATGCGGCCAAAGTGGAAGAGGCGCTTGCTGAGGATGTTCACTGTGGTGCTCGTGACATGGCGACATCGGCACTGGCGCAGTTTCATTGCCTGAGTTCCGGTTCATCGGGGACGGCTCGCCGCATACAACGCTCTCACCAGTCCTGGATCAGAAGCTTCGACGTCAATGCGGCGATGCTGCAGATAACGGCCAATGACAGCTATGCCATCGTCGGCACTCTGTCGCATTCCTTGCCTCTGTATGCCAGCCTGGAAGCCTGTCATCTCGGCGCGGATCTGCATCTGCTGAGTGACTTGCGTCCCGACCGGCAGTTGACGGCCCTGCATACCCTGGGAGCAACGGTGTTGTATCTGACACCGGCTCAGGCAAGGCAGCTGTGTCGTGCACGGCCAGCTGGCCATCGCCAGAAATACCGGATACGCCATGTCCTGTGCGGGGGCGGCAAACTTGATGAGAAAACCCGTTGCGCGCTACATGAACTGTTCGCAGGCGCCTCTATCGTTGAGTTCTATGGAGCCTCGGAGACCAGCTTCATGACCATGAGTACCGAGCGGACACCGCCGGGCTCTGTCGGTTGTGCCTATCCCGGTGTGTCATTGAAGGTGCTGGATGATGATGATGAAGCCACTACGGGGGTGGGGGAAATCTGGGTGCAGAGTCAGTATCTGTTCACTGGCTATTCGCTAGGCGGGTGGCGCGATACACGGCAAGTGCAGGGTTATCTGTCCATCGGTGAGCTGGGACAGTTGGACGAGGCCGGTTTTCTGTATTTGCGCGGTAGAAAATCACGGCAAGCCAATGTGGCCGATACCAGTGTCTTTCTGGAAGAGATCGAAGCGGTATTGCTGGAGCATTCAGCACTGGATCACTGTGTCGTCGTTGCCCGACACGATGCGCTGCGCGGTGAAATCCTGCTGGCCGTGGTGCAAGGACATCCTGACGAATTGCGTCGCAAGGAACTGCTGAGCTTCGCAAGGCGACGTCTCGGACCGGTGCTCGCGCCCAGAGACATCCTGTTTATCCAGACCATGCCGTACCTTGCGGCAGGCAAGCCGGATATTGGGCAGATTCAAGGCATGGTGGATTCCCTGTGAGTAGCGTGATCGTTGCTGCCAGGCGAACGGCTGTGGCACCCAGAGGTGGTGCACTGTCAGGACTGAACCTGCACCAGCTGGCCGCACCCGTCGTCCAGGCCTGCCTGGCGGACTGCGGTATTGATGCGGCACAGGTGGATGAACTCATCGTGGGAAATGCGCTGGGCGCCGGGGGTAATCCGGCCCGAGTGATTGCTCTGGCGGCGGGTTTGCCGGAAACCGTTGCCGGCCTCAGTATCGACAGGCAATGCTGTAGCGGTCTTGATGCACTGCTGCTTGCCGATGCCCTGATTGCGTCAGGTGCTGCCCGAATCGTGGTGGCGGGAGGCGTGGAGAGTTATTCGCAGCGACCTCAACGGCGGCGCATGAACCCCGACACCGGGCTTTTGGAAGCCTATGAACAGCCGCCATTCACACCGTGGCCGGAGCGTGATCCGGATATGGCGGAAGCGGCCGATGCGCTGGCCGTGTCGCTGGGTATCGATGCGGGGCAGCAGGACGAGTGGGCCATGAACAGCCACCGCAAGGCAGGCGCCGCGGTTGATCAACTACGCAAGGAGATCGTCGTGCTGGAAGGGCTGGATAGCGATCCGTTCAGTCGGAATCTGACACCGGCCTTGTGTCGCAGGGCCAAACGGCTCACCGGCAGTATCACTTCTGCCAACACGGCGGTAGCGGCCGATGGTGCCGCATTCTGCGTGCTCATGTCCGAGTCGCTGGCAAGGGATCTGGGCTTGCCGTGTGTACGGTTGAGCGCTGGCAGAACGCTGGGAGCTGATCCTGATTATCCCGGTTCTGCCCCGGTCGCCGCCATGCTGCAGGTGCTCAAGGTTGCAAACCTTGACGCTCGGCAATTGCGCTGTGCAGAGATCATGGAAGCCTATGCAGCGCAGGCCATTGCCTGCATGAATCTGGCGAACATCGACCCCTTGGTCGTCAATCTCTCGGGCGGTGCTCTGGCGCGAGGGCATCCGATTGGCGCGTCCGGGGCGGTACTTGCAGTTCGCCTGTTCAGTGAGCTGTCGAGAAGCGGTGGCCACGGTCTGGCTGCGATTGCCGCGGCTGGTGGGCTGGGCACTGCCTTGTTGATGGAAGCCTGAGGGGCAGCACGCCATCATGAAGTCAATTGCTTGCAGTGCTTGATGGGATACGGCGTCTAGTGTGGATGAGCTGACCCATTCGCGAGCTAGTCTTCGAATCCCAGAAAGCGTGAATGGTTGTCCAGAGAATCACGTTCAGTCCGACAGTTGTTCACGGCTTGTTGCGGGTCTGGTATACCCAGAGCAATGCCGCAGACAACCATCTCGGTCGGGTCAAGCTCGAGCGCTTCGTGGACGACGTCGGCATGTTTGGCCAGAGCGCCGATACCGGAGGCTCCCAGGCCGCGACTTTCTGCAGCCAGAAAGAATGCCATCAAGGCCATTCCCAGATCCATGAAGCAGCCCTTGCCCATGTCTCGCTGGATACTGACCACGATGCCGACAGGTGCGTCGAAGAACTGGTAGTTACGCCGAAACTGCTCGCGCCGGGCTTGCGTATCCCGGCGACCAATACCCAGAGCTTCATAGAGGGCGAACCCGGCGGCGCGTTGACGTGCCTTCAGTTCGCCTGGCATGGGTTCCGGAAAGTAGCTGTATTCCGACACTTCAGGCCTGCCAGCAGCAATGGCCTCGTCCAACGTCTGCGTCAGGCTGTTCAGCGCATCGCCGGTCAGGACATGAAAGGCACCCGGTTGCAGATTGGCGCCGCTGGGGGCCAGCCTTGCAAGGGTAAGCAGTTCGGCAATGGTCTGGCGAGGAATCGGATCCGGCAGAAAGCCGCGCACCGAGTGACGAGACCGAAGCGCCTCTTCAACGCTCGTCGAAGTTGAAGAGGGCTCTGCCATGGCTCAGTGAGTGGTCGAGGAAATCTTGTGAATACTCAAGTCGGCGCCGTTGAATTCCTCCTCTTCCGTGAGACGAATGCCGACCACTTTCTTCAGGACGCCGTAGATGATGAATCCGCTGATGGTTGCAACCGTAATGCCAGCCAGCGTGCCGATGATCTGGCTGATCAGACTGACGCCACCGAGTCCGCCCAGCGCTTCCATGCCGAATATACC
>CBDUIJ010000087.1:0-18013 GCA_965367215.1 uncultured Granulosicoccus sp. | reverse complement strand
CCGGCAAACGATGACGAATTAGATGCTCTAGGTCAACCCGGACTGACAATTATCTGCTGTGAGCGTATCAGGGGCATCAAATGCAGACCTTTTACGCCTCCAGCTGCACCACCACACCGGGCTGAGCTGTCGCAACCAGACAAGACGGTCGACGGCAGGAACTCGCAGAGAGCGCTATACTTCACAAAAATGGCAGGCTGATTGCGTCAACTACGCACCTGCGCCGTCTGCAGCACCGCGTCGTACCTGATGTGGGCTGCCGGAAACCGGCAGCGATAACCCCTTAATCTACCGTCCGCCGACTGTCATGCTTGATAGAGGGCAAGTACGCCCTCACGTCCGGCTATCGGCTGACAAAAAACAAGACTGGAGAATAACAATGACTGTAAACACCGGCATCGTCCTCTCATCACTCGATGTAGACCGCCTGGAGAGTCTGCTCGGCTCTCTGCCCCGCGAGGAACGCTTGCGCCACGCAGGATTGCAGGAAGAACTTGACCGCGCCGAGGTGGTGGATCCCAAGGATATGCCACCCGATGTTGTGTCGATGAACAGCTCGGTCCGTTTTGCCATGGAGACCGGTGAAGAGTTCAACCTGACGCTGGTCTACCCCAGAGACTCCGACGGCAGTGCCGACAAGGTGTCGATACTGGCGCCGGTTGGCAGTGCTCTGCTGGGCCTGTCTGTTGGCGAGCAGATCGAATGGCCGAAACCCGGTGGTGGCAAGATGAGCGTGGAAATCAAGGAAATCACCTGGCAGCCGGAACGAGCTGGCGAATATCACCGCTGATCCAGCGCCACGGATTTGATCAGGTGGACTCAGGCACCCCGAACGGACAAGCCGCCATCCACCCTCAGCACATCGCCGGTTATGAAACTGGCGCGTTCGCTGGCCAGGAACAGCACCGCTTCGGCCACTTCGGGCGGATAGCCGAATCGGCCCAGCGGGTGCGCCTTGTTCCAGCTGTCTATCAGTTCACTCGGATCGTCCATCGAAGCAAAAAGTTTCTCGTTGAGCGGCGTCATGATGGTTCCCGGCGCCACCGCATTGATACGGATCTTGTGTGGGGCCATTTCCACGGCTGATTGCCAGGTCAGGGCATTGATGCCGCCCTTGGCCGGTGCGTAGGCTGCGTAGCCATCAAAGCCGAGTGACCCTTGCACCGAAGACATGTTGACGATGGCGCCGCCACCGCGCTTCTTCATTTCGGGAATGCAGACGCGCATCATGCGCCAGAACCCCATCAGATTGATATTGATGGTCTTCTGAAACTCCTCCTCGCTCATCTCGTCCACCACACCCTTGATGGCCTGACCGGCATTGTTGACCAGAATGTCGATGCCACCGAAGTACGCCACGCACTGCTCGGCCATGGCGGTAACTGACTGCATGTCGGCAATATCGGTGCGGATGAACAAGGCCCGCTCGCCAAGTTCCTCGGCTGTCGCAGTACCAGCATCTTCATCCAGATCCGCAATGACGACCGCGCCGCCGCGTTCAATGAAGCCTTCCGCACAGGCGCGCCCGATTCCCATGGCCGCGCCGGTGACCACGACAACCTTGCCCTCGAAATCCCTTGTCAGATCGGTACCCATTCTGCTGAACTGCTCACTCATCACTGAGGCGCTCCTCTGCGTGTTATCGAATAGAAGATTTGCGACGAGACACCTTGAACAGTCAACGAGGCAGAATCAATTGCTCAACATAACTGCTGCGACGATCTGCTGCAAGATCAGTCACTCACTTCGAAGTGTCGAATGAAATCCCGGTCAGGCTCCACTCCCAGCCCTGGACCATCAGGCACTCTCACATATCCGTCATTGGTCCTGACCTGCTCCTGGATATCCAGTGACTCCAGCAACAACTCATCGCGGAAGCGATTATCCGTGGTATCGAATTCAAGCATGGGTTCCCAGGGGTGCAAGCCGCCGGGCATCGGTGGCATGGCCGCCAGCAATTGCAGATTGGTTGCCACCGCGATGGCCGATCCCCAGACATGATTGATGACGGGCGTGAAATGCGCATGACACAGCGCCATGACTTTCAGGTATTCACTGATGCCACCCAGGGCGCAGACTTCCGGCTGTGCGATGTCCAGCCCCCGGTTCTCCAGAATGGCTCGCCAGCCCCAGCGACTGAACTCGGCCTCCCCGCCTGAAATATTGACTTTCAGGCCTGCGCGCAACTCGCGATAACCATCGTGATCCTCAGGCGCGACCGGCTCTTCGAACCAGTAGGCATCCAGCTCTTCCAGGGCCCGCCCCACGTAGAAGGCATCCGACGTGGTGTAGCAGTGGTTGGCATCCACCATGAAACGGAAGTCCTCCCCGACACCGCGCCGAACCGCCTCGCACAGACGCACATCATCCCGAGCCCCCAGGCCGGTTTTCATCTTGGTGGCAACAAAACCCTGTTCCCGAATTCGCGCCGCCTCGTCGCTGAAACGTGCCACATGTTCATCGACACTTTCACGCTTGAGCATCATGCCGTAACCATAGGCCTGAACCCGGTCGCGGTGTGCACCACCAATCAGCTTGTGTATGGGCAGACCGGCCAGCTTGCCGGCGATGTCCCACAGGGCAATATCAACGCCGGACAAGGCCTGCATCGGCATGCCCTTCTGCCCGTGATCACGCAGCAGGTTGTAGACCTTGTGCCAGATGACATCCCGGTCCAGTGGGTCATGCCCCAGCACCATGGGCTGAATGACCTTCTCGACAATACACTTGTTGGCAAGGGCGACATTACCGGGACCGAAACACTCTCCCCAGCCGGTGATGCCTTCGCTGGTCTGCACCTCCACCAGGTGCGCCGAACGCTTGGCGTAATACTGCTGCGAATAGCCCAGTTCCTCCGGCATGTCGTATTGCAGTACATGACTGATGATGGCGGTGATCTTCATGCGACGCTCCTGTCCAGTGCACGCGTTATGCGCTTGATATGCAGATAGTCCTGCAAGGCAAGGTGCGAACAGTCATGACCAATGCCTGATTGCCCGATGCCCCCGTGGGGCAGATCGATATCGTATTTCACGCCATTGATCTGAACTTCTCCGTAGCGCAGTCCGGCAGCGTAGCGCTCGGCTCTGGCCAGGTCCTGCGTGAAGACATAGGCCGTCAAGCCCCCTTCCTCACAATCGTTGGCCTGTCGCAGCAGGTCGGTTTCATCATCGAAGGGGATGATGCTGACAACAGGGCCGAAGTTCTCCTGCCGGTAGATATCCATGGTCTCTGTCACATCGCCCAGGACGGTCGGTGCCAGAAAGTGCCCCTGTTGCAGTTCCTTCGGTCGATCACCGCCAGCGAGCAGCCTGGCGCCATCAGCGACGGCGCTGTCTATCAGTGACTTGATGCGCTGCCAGGCCCGGCCATCGATGACAGGACCTGTGACGATATCACGCGTCTTGTCGAAGCCTGTCTCGGCCGCATTGGCGCGCCTCACGGCCCGCTGCGTGAAGGGCTCCAGCACCGAGCGATGCACGAACACCCGGTTGGGCGAGACGCAGATCTGCCCGGCATTACTGAATTTCACGCCACAGACGATATCGGCAGCCTGATCCAGATCGGCATCCTCGAACACCAGCACCGGTGCATTGCCTCCCAGTTCCATCGAGTAACGCTTGATGGTCGTGGCACCAGTGCGCATGATATGTCGGCCGGTATTGGTCGAACCGATCAGGGTGATCAATGAGGGCACTGGAGATGCGGTGAGCGCATCCGCCACATCGTAACCATCGGTACAGAGAATCTGCACCACGCCCGCCGGCAATCCTATCCTGTGGCACAACTCGCCGACGGCATAGGCCGAGATCGGTGTTGCCTCGGATGGCCGTATGATGATCGGGCAACCGGCTGCCATGGCGGGACCGATCTTGAAGGCCAGATTCAGTAGCGGGAAGTTCCAGGCGATGAAGGCCAGCGCCACACCGACCGGCTCATGCACCAGACGATGCTGGTGCGTACCGGCCCGATCTGCAATGGCCGTGTCATGCACACGCGCGATTTCCTCGGCATAGAACGCCAGTGAATTCTTCAGACTGTCGACATCCTCCTTTGTGCTGCTCCAGGGTTTGCCCATCTCCTGATGGATGCAGTCACGCAGATGCTCTTCATTGGCAATCACCTCATCACGCAGGCGATGCATCCATTGTTGACGCTCACTGATGGACGTTTGCGACCAGCCATCAAATGCCTTGCCGGCTGCCTGCAGGGCACGTTCGGCGTCAATCATGCCGGCTGCCGCAACCGTTGCGACCTTCTGATCGTTGGCCGGGTTGATCACATCGATCTGGCCTTCACCACTGACCAGTTCGCCGGCGATATACATCGATTTCGAATACTTCACGATAGCTCCTCAGTCGAACAGATTGGCAATGTTGTTCTTGATGCTGTCACCGATATACAGCGCCAGCGCCTGAATGGTGGACGTAGGATTGACAGCGCCGGCGGTGACGAAGATGGAGCCATCGACGATGAACAGATTCTTCACGTCGTGGCACCGTCCCCAGCCATTGACGACCGATGTCTCCGGGTTGTCGCCCATGCGGCAGGTACCCATCTGATGCCAGCCGGCCCGCCACCAGACCTCATCGCCAGACTTGGCCAATACCTGTCTGGCACCCGCAGCCTGTAGCAGTTCGGTGGCCCGGGCCTCACCATGGGCCAGCATGCGGCGGGTGTTGTCACCGAGCCGGTAGTGAACTCTGGGGGCCGGAATGCCATCGCTATCGGTCAGCTCGGGGTCCAGGGTCACGCAGTTGTGTTCTTCCGGCAGATCCTCCGCCACGATAGTCAGGCTGGCAAGACAGGGGTAGATATCATCCATGACATGCCGATGCTCCTGCCCCCAGGGTATGGGCTGATCAATGCCATAGCCGCCGAGTGCAAATGTCATCGGTGTGGTCGAACGCCCCGAATGCAGACCATAACCACGCACGAAGTCGCGTTCGGGATCTGTCTCGTAGAATTCCTGGCTGAGTATCGAACAGGCCATAGGCCCCTTGTGCCCATCCATCGGCTCATCGAACACACCGGATACGCCCTTCAAGGGATGGAACATCAGATTCTTCCCCACCATGCCCGAACGATTGGCCAGACCATCGGGGAACAGTCGCGAGGCAGAATTGAGCAATAGCCGAGGTGTACCGATACCGTTGCAGGCCACGATCACCAGCTCGGCATCCTGACGCTGCACCTGGCCACTGGCATCGTGATACAACACGCCGGTTGCCAACCCGCTGTGTTCATCCACCAGAATTTCACGAACCCGGCTATGGGTTCTGAGCTCCACCCCCGCCTGCTCCAGCATCGGCCAGTAGGTGAAGTTTGTGCCACCCTTGGCACCCGCCGCACAGCCTAGATCGCAGGTACCGGCATTCACGCATTTCTGACGGCCCTCGACATCCTCACTCAGAATGGCAACATCCGATGGCCACCAGTGCCAGCCCAGCGCATTGAACCCCTGCGCCAGAGTCTGTCCGAGCTTGCCTATCGGTATCGGCGGATGTGGCGGCTCATAAGGTGGGTAGGCAGGATTTCCAGCAAGACCGGAAACCCCGGTGTTGCGATCGTTCATCGCATAGAAAGGCTCCAGAGTTGCATAATCAATCGGCCAGTCGGACGCCACACCATCGAGCGTATGTGCCCGGAAATCCGATGGCTTCATGCGTGGCCAGTGTCCGAGGAAATTGATGGTCGAGCCGCCAACGCCGTTGAAGTTGACCGGCGCTATGCAGCTGTCATCGACGTTGATGGGGTAGTCCTCCGCCAGCCCCCTGACATTGGGATCGCAGGAGAACTCGGCATAGCGAGCCAGCTCGTAGTCTTCGCGACGACTCGGAAAATCCTTGTCATGCACGTGCCCGCCCTGCTCCAGACAGACAATCTGCATGCGTGTTTCGAGCAGTGACCAGGCGATAGCCGCGCCTGATGCCCCGGCGCCAATGATCAACACGTCTACCGGTTCTGCGGACATGATCGTATACCTCGTTGTGGTTGGTCGTTCAGCAGGGCCGATAGAGGCGACCGCGAGCCTTCACCGCTGCTGTCAGGGCATCGAGCTGCTCGGGCGTTTCGCTGTCGACCTGGTAGCCCTGCGGATGTACCGGCCAGGGTGCCAGGCCCAGTTGCTGCCGGGCATCAGCGCGGCTGTAATACGCCATGTAGGCCAGTCGCTGCAGGCTGGCGAACATCTGAGGCTTGTCGCTCTGCAGCTGGTGCAAGGTGTCAGCGGACACCGCCGTTTGCGATGCGCATGCCAGTAACCCGGCTACTTGCGCGTGCAACTGGTCGTCTTCCTGCAGCCTCTGCTGCAGGAAGCTCATCACGCCCGGCGCATTGCCGGACTGAATGCCCTTCGCCGGATTACCCGGAATCAACAGATCCAGTATCTGCTCGAGCACCTGACACTGCTCTGCATTCAATCGGCTGGACATGATCGATTCCTCACCTCAGCGTTCCTGTGCACTGCCTGCTCGCGACAGGGCGTCGATGGCAACCGCCAGCAACAGAATGGCCCCCGAGAACATCAGCTTGTCGGCCGCACTTGCACCAGACAGATCCAGACCGTTACCGAGCGAGCCGATAACCAGGGCCCCCAGAATCGCGTTCCAGACCGAACCGCGCCCACCGAACAGGGAGGTTCCACCGATAACGGCGGCACCGATCGCCTCAAGCAACAAGGGACCACCGGCAAAGGCGTTGAAGGAGACCGAGGCATACCGTGAGGCACCGAGAATGCCGGCGATGGCCGCCATCAGACCGACGATTCCGAACGCGGCAATACGGATGTAATTGACGTTCATGCCGACTCGGCGAGCGCTCTCGGCATTACCGCCCACGGCATACAGAGAGCGACCGAAGGGTGTGGATGTCGTGATCCAGCCGAGCAAGGCAGTCAGCCCCACCAGCAGAATCACCAGCAAGGGCACCCCCTTGTAGCTGTTGAGTGTCATCACCACGGCCAGCAGGATCGCTGCAAAGAAACCTATCTGGCCCCATAAGGCCAGCAAGGACTCGACTTCCACACCCCGATGCCGACGCTGCGACTGCCGACGCAGCACCATCACGGCGAAGACGATGATGCACAGAATGGCCACCGCCCAGCCAAGCAGCGGTGGCAGACTGACCGTGGTCAGACTGCGAACGAACGGGTCTCGCATATTGACGGCACCCTGCGCACCGAGAATCTTCAACATCAGGCCCTGGAAACCCAGCAAGCCTGCCAGTGTCACGACAAACGAGGGTATGCCGACATAGGCGACCAGCCATCCCTGATTGGAGCCCAGTACGATTCCGGTGGCCATGGCAGCCAGGCAGGCAAGCGGGCCCGGAACCCCCATGACGATCAGTACTGCCAGTACCGCTGCACAGACCCCGGCGGTGGCAGCTGCCGACAGGTCGATATCACCCAACAACAATACCAGCGTGATGCCCACCGCCAGCGTACCCACCACCGCAGACTGCATGAACAGGAAGTAGAAATTGCGCGGGCTCAGAAAGGCAGGCTCGGCAATGCCGAAGTAGATCCAGATGGCAATCAAGGCCAGCATGACGGGCACGAACGCGCCGAAACGCGTTTCGCGCAGACGCCGGAAGCGTTGGCCGATGGATAGTGTCGAATCAGATTGCATCATCAGGCCCCCCGTCCAGTCCACGCGTCATGGCCACCACGATTTCATCCGGCGTCGTGTCTGCCGTTCGCCAGGTAGCGACATTCATACCGTGCCGAAGAACGCAGATGCGATCGGCAACCTCGAAGATATCCCGCAGATTGTGGGAGATATACACAACGGCATGCCCGGTATCACGCAGGCGTTTGACCACATCCAGCACCTGTCGGGTTTGCGCAACACCCAGGGCTGCGGTCGGTTCATCGAGCAGGACCACGGAACTCTCGGCCCCGACCGCCCGCGCAATGGCGATGGCCTGACGCTGACCACCGGAAAGCCCACCGACCTTTGCCCGTACTGAACGCAGGGTCCGCACTTGCAATCTGTCAATGGCAGCCTTTGCCTTGACCTCCATTTCTATCTCGTCAATGGGACGCAGAAAGCGTGGCAGAAAGGTCCAACCCGGCTTCAAGGGCTCAGCCCCCAGTGACAGATTGGCCGACACATCCAGATTTTCGCAAAGCGCCAGATCCTGATAGACAATCTGAATACCCAGCGAGGTGGCATCCAGTGGCGTGCTGACACTCACCGGTTTGCCATCCATCTGAAAATTCCCCTGATCAGCAGCAATGGCTCCGGCAAGCACCTTCATCAAGGTGGATTTGCCAGCACCGTTGTCACCGACCAGCGCCATGACCTCACCCCGGGCAACCTCGAAATCGACTCCGCGCAGTGCTTCCACACCGCCGAAACTCTTGCCGATTCCTGTCACCTTCAGGTGAGCCGGTGGAGCCTGAGACTCCACCACTGCTGCTGTCGAGGTCATCTCAGTTCGCGCAGAAGTCTGTTGCGGCGGCCACACCCTCACAGACCATCTCCTTGCTGACCGAGGAATCGTGCTCGATCACATAGGCAACACCTTCTTCACCCACCGCCGAGTAGGAACCGACCGGCACGAAAGGCACTTCGGCCCCCATGCCGACGGTTACCGTTTCAGTGGCCAGATCCGAAAAGTCCTTGCCCTCGAGCATGCGTACGGTGACTTCGGCGGCAGCGTGTGCCATTTCGGACAGAGGTCTCCAGCCGCATTGAGTCTGCTTGCCCAGCAGCATCAGTTGCTGTGCCTGCACCGTGCAATCAAGCCCGGATACCGGCACCGTACCGGCCATGCCCTGCTCTTCCATGGACGCAATGGCAGCGCCGGCATTACCGTCATTGGACGACACCACACCCTGCACCTTGTTATCCAGCTGAGTCAGCGCCTGGTCCATGGAACGTCGAGCAATGGCCGGATCCCAACCCTGTGTCCAGTTTTCATAGCCCAGCACTCGCTCGCCGCTATCGAACAAGGGCTGCAGTGCCTTGACCTGCCCCTTGTAGATATCGTGTGCACCCGGATCGGTAGGAGAGCCTTTCAACAACACAAGTGTGTCACCCTTCTCGGTATTGTCGACCACATGCATGGCCTGATCGTAGCCCATGCCAACAAGGTCAGCCTGAATCCAGACAGCATTGTTCTCCGAGTTGATCAATCGGTCGTAGGCGATGGTTGGCACGCCGGCTTCGGCAGCACTGTCAGCAATGATGGCCGAGCTTTCTCCGTCGATGGAAATGACAACCAGCACCTTCGCACCCTGTGTCAGGGCCTGTTCAGCCTGACGCTGCTGCGCCGTGGTGTCATTGTTGGCATTGAATACTTCGACTCTGACATCCGGAGCCAGTTTCTCCATGGACTCCTTGAAGAACATGGCGTCCTGGCTTTCCCAGCGGGGGTTCACGTTCTCCGGCAGCAGCAGAGCCACCATGCCTTCAGCACTGGCGGCACCCGCGCCGGAAAGTACCAGTGATGCCATGGCGATGGTCACTGCACGTCTGCTCTTGTTGAAAATCATTGCTTCGCTCCTCATGAAAATGATGACGCAACACTGCGTCGTGGTGTCGGTGGTAACAACGCCAGGTACTTTTCTGCGGGCACGGGGAGGCCCAAGCCGAAAATTCAGGGTTGCTTGTGGACCGGGCTCACCCACCGGTCGAGTCCGGGCAGTACTCAGAGAGCGGTTAGCGCGAGGCCATCACCGCTGGAGCCGATCGATGCCGGCTTTTCAATCAATCATTCCGATTTGCCATAGTCGCTCACGGCCCGCGTCATGCGTTCATGGGCATCAGTCAGCAAGGTCGACATCTTCTGTTCGGCCAGAGCGGCGTCGCGTGCCAGAATGGCATCGCACACCTCTCGGTGAAACGGGATGGAGTCTTCGTTCTTGCGAGGGTCATTGTTGGTCAGCCGAATGGAGGTCAGCAAGGCGGAAAAGATGACCCCTTCCATCGAGCGCAGAAATTCATTACCGGCGGCATGCAGAATGGCCCGGTGAAAAAAGGCATCGGCCATCACGAAATCTTCCACTGCCCGCTTTTCCTGCTCCATTCTCTGCTGCGCAGCTTCAATGGCAGCATGACTTTCAGGGGTTCCGACACTGGCAGCCCAGGAAGCCGCCTTGGGCTCGATCACCAGGCGAATATCCATCAGCTGACGCAGGAAATCAGGACTTGGCTTGGCCGACTGATGCCAGGCAAGCACATCGTCGTCAAACAGCATCCAGTTGGAGCGATCCCTGACTCGTGTGCCGCTACCGCGTTTGACTTCCACCATTCCCTTGGCCACCAGCAACTTGATGGCTTCGCGGATGACGGACTTGCTCACACCAAAGCGTTCAGCGAATGTGGTCTCATCACTGACCAGCTCACCTGCCGGCGGCGAGCCAGCCACGATTCGGCGGCCGATTTCGCGACAGATCTGCGTCGCCAGTCCGGGAGCTACGCCGGAGGCACCTTTGAGATCGTAATAGAGTAATTCAGACATGCCTTATTCAAACATCTGATGTTTGGCTTGTCCAGACCTTTTTGCACTTTTCCAGATGATCTGAGCTTTCACAGGAATTCAGCCGCAAGGGCTCAGCTCTATCGAGAAAGGCTTCCAGTACAGGCAATGAAGCATGGGCCGTCGTTGCAAGCGCAACCGAGGACAGGTGAATTCTTGCCGGAGTCGGCACAGGCATGTTACAAGTTCGCCCGGAATTTCCCTTCTCTCTACATAAAACAGGAGTTACCAGACATGAAACTGAGCGCACGCAACCAGCTGAAAGGCACTGTCATCGCAATCGAAAAGGGCGCCGTCAACAGCACTGTTCGCATCGACGTCGGCAACGGCACGGTCATCACCTCGATGATCACCAATGCCGCAGTAGCCGATCTGGGTCTGGCAGAAGGCGTGAGCGCCTATGCCATCGTCAAGGCATCTGACGTGATGGTCGCCGTAGACTGAAACCCTCTCGAGGGTCTACTCTGACTCGCGCAGGGCCAGGCCGTCCGATGCACGAAAGAAATGCAGTTTGGAACGGTCCAGATAAACGTCGACAACGTCGTCCGGTTGCGACTTGTTGCTGGCTGGCATCTGCGCCGTGAACTTCTCGTCCCCCACTCTGCCTATCAGCAAGGTGTGCGGGCCGAGGGGTTCCATTTCGATAACCGTCGCCTTGATGCAAGGCCCCAATGATGAATCCTCGCCGGTATGTTCCGGACGAATACCCAGAACCATCGCCTCGCCGGCGGCACTGGCCAGATGTGCGGGTGCCGGGACCCGGAAACCGTTGTTACTGACAAACACAGGCTGCCCATCTTCCATGGCAACCTGCCCTGCCAGCATGTTCATGCTGGGAGCCCCGATGAACGAGGCCACAAACAGATTACGCGGTTTTTCATAGAGCGTGATGGGGTCAGCGGCCTGTTCAATGACACCGCCTTGCATGACCACCACCCGATCAGCCATGGTCATGGCCTCAACCTGATCGTGTGTGACATACACGATGGTGCTCTTGAGCCGCCGATGCAATTGCTTGATCTCGGTGCGCATCTCGATGCGCAATTTGGCATCCAGGTTCGACAGAGGTTCGTCGAACAGAAAGACATCCGGATCACGAACCAGCGCCCGACCGATAGCGACTCGCTGGCGTTGTCCACCCGATAGCTCTGCAGGTTTGCGATCCAGGTAGTCATCCAGATTGAGAATACGCGAAGCCTCCTTCATCGCCGCGTGTGCTTTCTGCTTGTCTTCGCCGCGTACCTTCATGCCATAGGTGATGTTCTCGCCCACTGTCATGTGTGGAAACAGCGCGTAGGACTGAAAGACCATGGCGCAGTTGCGCAAGCCGGGGCGCAGATGGGTCACATCTCGCGAGCCGATACTGACGGTACCGCTGGTCGCAGTCTCCAGCCCGGCAATCATGCGCAGCGTTGTGGTCTTGCCACAACCGGACGGGCCGACCAGTACGACAAACTCGCCATCGGCGACTTGCAAGTCAAGCGAAGGAATCACTTCCACTTCGCCAAACGACTTGGTGACATTCTCAATGTTTATTGTGGCCATTTCCAGGTATTCATTCAGCCGTATTCGGCTATCGCCAGTCTCGAAGCTGCTCCTCCGGGTTTGACCCCAGAGGAGCAGACATCACTTGATCGAAACAAGTGTACGGATCAGTTGAGTCCCATGGACGCCCGATAGGCTGCCAGTTGCTCTTCACGACCCAGATCATCTGTCAGCTCGTTCCAGCCAGCTGCAACCGTATCCAGTGCTTCCTGAGGGGTGACATCACCAGACAAGGCCTTTGACAGTTCGATCTCCAGAATTTCCGTGTAGGAAAAATAGGCTGGCAGACGCATATCCAGAGCGACATTGTCGGCTGTGACCGACGCTTGCTGCGCACCCAGATACTCCTTTGCTTCGCGCTCGGAAAAGATGCTGGCCCAGCGTTCCATATTGGTGGTGTGCGAGATTCGGTACGGATTGACTCCAGTACCACCCGTCACGGTCGCCTCTCCTGACACTTCAGGACTGGACAGGTAGGAGATGAAATCCCAGGCTGCATCCTTCTTGCCGGACATCTCGGGCACTGCCGCCTGCCAGCCACCGAATGCCATGAATGGCGTATTCAGCACTTCATCGAACTTGTCCCACTCACCAGTCTTGTAGTTATAAACCTCTCTGGCACTGGGGAGAACCGCAGAGCCGACACTACCGGCCACCTTGGATTGCTCGGGATCCGCGGCAATGACGCCCGTATCACCCCAACCGATGGACTGGGCAACCTGCCCGCCAGCGAAGGCTGCATTGACTTCTCCAAATGAGAAGTTCAGGGCACTGGGTGGTGCAAGTTTCGAGGCGCGGATGTACTCTTCCAGGCCCTTCACCCAACCCGGGTTGTTGATCTGAGCATCCATGGTGTCTGGATCGAAGAACATGGATCCGGGAAAGTCAGGATGACTGGTGTAGGCAGCCGCGTGGCTGAACAGGAACCAGAACTGCTGACCACCACGGCGGAAGGCCTCTGCAGTTCCCCAGACACCATCAACGTTGTCCTGAAAGTATTCTGCAATATCCAGATATTCGGTCCAGGTAGCAGGGATGGCCAGCTCATAGCCATATTTTTCCTTGAAACCCGCCTTGTTGGCTTCGTCTTCAAACAGATCGATACGATAGGTATAGGTATGAACGTCGCCGTCCATGGTCTGTGACAGGACCTTGCCATTCCAGACCATCAGTGATTCACGATAAACAGGAGCGATGTCCTGCCAGTCCTCACCCTCCTGATAGCTTGCCGGCATCTCTGACAGATACGGTGTGAAATCCGGTGCCCAGGCTGGTGCGAACGCAATGACGTCGAATGCATCATCGCCTGATGCCAGCGTGGTCACGATCTTCGGATACAGTTCCGACCATGGGAACTCGACAACCTTGACCTTGCCGCAGGTCTGGGCTTCCCAGCCCTTGGCCGCATTTTGCAGAGCTGATGCAATGTAAGGACCTGTCTGGGTGGTAGCCGTGATTTCAACACCGGAAAAATCCGGTGAACACTCGGCCCAGACAGCTGGAGCTGCCAACACGGCGGCAACTGCCAGGGATGTTTGTTTCAACACTCTTTTCATGGTTTTCTCCTCAGGGTAATACTTGTTTTATTTGACTGCGCCGATGGTCAGCCCGGAACGCATCAGGCGTCCGAGTAATCCCGCAATGATGACCATCGGGATGATTGCCACCAGAGCGGCCGCCGAAATGGCCCACCATTCGTCACCGCGCTGGCTGTTTTGCCCGGCAACGAGAATTGGCAGGGTTTGCCACTTGGAGTTGGTCAGGAACAGTGCAAACAGAAACTCGTTCCAGACAAACGCCAGCGTAATCACGAAAGTCGCTATCAGACCGGGCCGCGCCATCGGCAGGACAATGCCGAAGAAGATGCGCCATGATGGTACGTTCTCCACCAGTGCCGCCTCTTCCACGTCTACCGGCAGGATGGCGATGAAATCGCGCATCAGCCAGACCACGATAGGCAGCGAGAAAGCAACATAGGCCAGGGTCAATCCGAAGTAGGTATCCGTCATCTTGAATCCCAGCTTGCCCATTTCGGTATACAACAGGAACAGCGCAAAGGCGACGACGATGGGCGGAAACAGACGCTGACTGACAAACCAGAAGATGATGTCGTCATTGCCCAGTACGGCTCCCGGCAAGGCAAAGCGGTTGAGAAAGATCGACAGGGCCAGCGCAACACAGAAAGCCACGATCGATGCCATCGCAGGATTGACGCCGAAGACCTCGCTACCCAGCAGATAGCCTCCCATGGCCACGATGAAGAAAATGATGCCACTGGCCAGCCGCACCTTGAATGGAAAACGGACCAGTGCATAGGCAGCCATGCTGCCCACCAGTGTGGCAATCACGGAAGCCGACAGGCCGACGATGGTGGATGCCCAGAACGTCGAGAAGAAGCCTCCCCGAGCACCACTGAACAGATCCTTCCAGGCTTTGAGGGTGGGTTGGAAATCGACAAAGGGGATGTAGGTCGGCCCGCCGACCACATCGACAGGAGACTTCAACGAGGTGATGGCTACCCAGTACAGCGGAAACAGGGTGAATACCAGCCAGACCAGGCACGCAGACAACACCCAGTAACGTTTACCCCCCTTCAGGTCGCGTACGCTCATTTGTACTTCTCCAGGTGGGGCTTGAGTATCGCCAGATACACCAGACTGATGATCAGGACCACCGCCAGAAACATGAATGACAGGGCCGAGGTATAACCCAGATTGAATTTCTTGAACCCCTCCTGATAGGCATACAGCGTCAGCGTCTCGGTGGATATGCCCGGCCCGCCGCCGGTCATGACGAAAACCGTATCGATGATCTTGAAACTCTCCACGACGCGGATGAAGTAGACCGCCGCCGACATGGGCAACATCAATGGAAAGGTGATACCCCAGAATTGTTGCCAGCCACTGGCGTTCTCCAGCTCGGCGGCTTCATAGACATCTTCCGGCAGACTCTGCAGCCCGGCCAGCAACAGCAGAATCACCAGTGGTGTCCATTGCCAGATTTCCACCACGATCAGTGAGCCGAGCGCCCATTTGGTTTCCGTCAGGAACGGCAGATTGGAAAAGCCGAAGAAGCTGGTCAGCTGATTCAGCGGACCCATGGTCGGGTTCAGTATCTGACGCGCGACCAGTGCCACGGCCACCGGTGCGACCAGCATGGGCAAGAGGAAACTGACCCGGAAGAAATCGGCACCCGGCACCCGCTTGACCAGTGACAGGGCAATGGCGAAGCCGATGACGAACTGCAAGGTCACCGAGGTGAAGGCGATGAAACTGGTCGTACTGACAACCTGCCAGAAACGATCATCCACCATCAGGTCGGCGTAGTTCTCCAGGCCGACGAAACGTGCAGGCCTGGGTGGGATCAACCGCAGGCTCATGAAGCTGTTCGCAAGCGAATAGATCAGTGGAAAGATGGCCATGACCAGTACGATCAGTACCGCTGGCCACAGGAAGAAATGCTTGACGGGATCTTCGCGAGTCATCAGCTGACGGAGCCTGCAACAGAGTCCAGCAATGCCTGTATTTCCTGCCTGTCGGGCATCGAAGGTGCGGTGCCGCGCCGGGTGACGGAAATACCCGCAGTGGCACAACCGAAGCGTACCGCCTCAAGCACCGATTCTCCCGCCGACAGGGCCGCTGAAAAACCACCGACAAATGCATCTCCGGCACCACTGGTATCTATTACCGGGGCATTGCACATGGCGGGCACATGCGCATCGACTTCATCCGTCAGCACATAAACCCCCTTCTCTCCCAGTGTGATCAAGGCACCCCCTGCACCGCGCTTGCGCAGCTCGACAGCGGCGGCTCTGGCCTCTTCGATGGTCGTCACCGGAAAACCGACGATGTCTCGTGTTTCAGTCTCGTTGGGGATGAGAAAATCGCACAGTGCCAGCATCTGCTCGGGGAATGGCTCCGCCGGCGCCGGATTGAACAGTGTCGTGACACCGGCATTGCGGGCTATTTCCAGACCTCGCACAGCTGCCTCAACGGGCTGTTCAAGCTGCGTGACGAAGACTTTCGACGATTCGATGACACTGCGCCGTTGCTCGACATCCTGCGCCGACAGGGTGCCGCCGGAACCGGGGTAGACAATAATGGCATTTTCACCCGTGGTGTCATTCACGAAAATGAAGGCAGCGCCGGTCGGGAAATCCGCCATGATTTCCAGTTCGGGAATGACGCCGACATCACGATAGGTATCCAGTGCCAGCTTGCCGAAGGTGTCATCACCGAGCTTGCTGATGAAGCTTGTGCGAGCACCGGCACGGGCTGCGGCCACGGCCTGGTTCGAGCCCTTGCCGCCAGGCCCCATCGAGAATCCACTGCCCGTCAGCGTCTCGCCGATACCAGGCATGCGCGATGCCTGGTAGGCCGTATCCGCGACAAAGATCCCCAGTACGGAAACTCCCGTTTGTTCACGCATGACTCAACCTCTTGCTGCTACCTGTCTTGAATGCCACTTGCACGACTGTCTATTCTCCGTAGGGAACCCAGATGTTCTTGATATCCGTTGCCCGATTCAGAAACTCTCGCCCTTCAGCCACTCGGGAATCCAGCCAATCGATCTGTCGGTCAAAACCACTCCAGACTCTTTTCAGGTTGCCTGCCGACTGTTCTTCGACCAGTCGGGTCATCGTTGGCCCGCCAAAGGCCCACAGCGCATCGACATCATTGTGCTTGCTCAGCGTATCTGCCAGCTCCAGCGCATTCCCCGTGACGATATTGATCACCCCGGCCGGCACGTCCGACGTTTCGAGTACCTGATAGAAATCCGTGGCGGACAAGGGAGACGCTTCGCTGGGAACCACAACGCAACGATTACCCGTAGCCAGCAACGGCGCGACCAGACTGATGAATCCCAGCAAGGGGGCTTCCCTCGGACAGATCACACCAACCACACCCTGAGCTTCCGGTAGCGCCAGCGTCACCCCCTTGATGGGTGGCAGATGCACGGCACCTTCGAACTTGTCGGCCCAGGCGCCATAACTGAACAGTCTGGAGATGGAGGCCTCCACTTCGGCTTGCGCCTGCTTGACTGTCACACCGGTCATGGCTCGTATACGGGCGGCAAACTCCGCTTCGCGAATCGACAGGTTTTCCGCCAGGTAGTACAGGATCTGGGCTCGGTTGTGGGCGGTCTTGCTCGCCCAACTGGCCGCCCCCCGGGCCGCCTCTACCGCGTTGCGGATGTCCTTTCGATTGCCTTCGCCCACCTCTCCCAGAGGTTCACCGCTCGGTGATGCCACAGTCCGTGAGTAGTTGCCATCGGGTCGTGCCTGTCGACCGCCGATGAACAGTTTCGCGGTTCTGTCCATCGCAAACGATGCCCCCTTGGTGGCAAGTGCCACCCCTTCGGGGTCGGTTCGCATCGGCGCCTTCATCCAGGCATCGGGCTTCAGGTAATCAAGGCAGCCTTCACGACCACCCTCACGACCGAAACCACTTTCCTTGCGCCCGCCGAAACCGACACTGGCGTCCATCGCATTGGTCGTGTTGATCCAGACGATTCCGGCCTCCAGTGCTGCGGCCACTTCCAGAGACTGGTTGACCGATTCACTCCAGACACTGGCTGCCAGGCCATAACGCGTGTGATTGGCCAGCGCGATGGCTTCGTCGAAAGTGCGGAAGGTCATGGACACCACCACCGGACCGAATATTTCCTCACACACCACGGATGAAGTCGGGTCAGCATCGC
This sequence comes from uncultured Granulosicoccus sp., assembly GCA_965367215.1. Classification (GTDB taxonomy): domain Bacteria; phylum Pseudomonadota; class Gammaproteobacteria; order Granulosicoccales; family Granulosicoccaceae; genus Granulosicoccus. Next base: position 280 of record CBDUIJ010000087.1, on the reverse strand, counting down.
TGAGCAGTGTCGGCGGATAGAAACTGCCGCCGGCCGGTATTTCGATATCCGGCTGATACAGCGTCGCTCCGGCTTCCACGCCCTGCTGCACCATGGCCTCGACACGTTGAAGTTGTACGGGAGCCACCAGCGAGCCCATATCGATGCATTTGTCCAGAGGCTGGCCGAGGCGTAATCGAGACATGCGCAGCCTCAGTCGGGCATGAAAATCCTCGGCCACACCCTCTTGCACCAGAATCCGGGAGCCGGCACAACAGACCTGTCCCTGGTTGAACCAGAT
>CBDUIJ010000086.1:0-18073 GCA_965367215.1 uncultured Granulosicoccus sp. | reverse complement strand
GGCTCGCCGCCTATAGCGTCCAGGCGCTGACCTTCATGCTGATCCTGATAGCCGTTTTCGTCGTCTTCTACGAACGTGGCGATGTGCTGCTGCTGGGACTGCTCATTCTCCTGATCGTGGGCCTGGCTCTGGGAATCCGCAACCTGTTGCCACGCTACCTGTCCGAAGCCCGCCTGCTGTTGAACATCGGCCCCATGCGCGAATCGGAACGTATCCTGTACCGCGGTCTGCCCTGGCGTGTCGAATCCATCAACATGTACACCGTACTACGCAACCCCGAGTTGCACGGAGTGCTGCGCATTCCCCTGGCCCAGTTTCACGGTACGACATCACGTCCGTCCGGCAAGGATCCCTGGTTCCCGAGCTCACGCGGCGACATCGTTCTGCTGGAGGATCACAGCCTGATGGAAGTGATCGACCAGAATCCCGACACCGTCGTTCTCAAGCATCGGGGAGGCCAACTGGTCAGCATGCCCACCGCGGAATTCTATCGCGCGACCATGACCAATCTGACGCGCGGTGGCACTTTCGGTGTCACCAGCAGCTTCGGTGTGGACTACCAGCATCAGGACATCAGCCTGACTCAGGTGCCCAGGCTGTTGCGCGATGCCGTCAGAGAACAACTCTCTCAGACTGACCTCAGCGACTTCATCAAGGATGTCCGGGTCGAGCTGAAACTGGCCAACGACTCTTCCCTGGATTACTGGATCTTCGTCACCTGTGACAGCCGTGCGGCAAAATCCTATCGCAAGATCGAACGCACCATCCAGAGCGCCTGCATCGATGCCTGTACTCGAGCCTCTCTGAACATCCCTTTTCCGCACCTGTCCGTACTGCACAAGCCGGGCTGAACAACCCGGCTGATGCAAACGTCCGACTCACGACGCAGTTCGAAGCGTCTTTTTTTCCTGATTTCCCAACGATCAACTACCTGTGGTCGTGGGCTCGTTATACTCGACGGTACCTTATCAATCATCATGCAATGCAATCATGGGCCGACGTAGCGACCACAGCCGCGAGCAATTGCAGCAGATGATCATCGAGGCGGCTCTGAATCTGGTGAAACAGAGAGGCGCCGACAAGGTCACGGCAAGGCAGATTGCAACCGCTGTCGGGTATACACCCGGCATGCTTTATTCGGTGTTCATCAATCTGCAGGACATCTTTCTGCACGTCAATCAGATCGGACTCCACACGCTGTACGAGCGCTGTGCAGCAGCCCAGCAGAACAGTCCCAACCCCGAAGACGCCCTTCATTCCATGGGTCAGGCCTACCTGCAGTTCGCCCGGGAACATACCCATCAGTTCGACCTGATGTTCTCTCGCAGCATCCAGCATCCGGAGACCCCGCCGCCCGGCCTCGGTGACCAGATCCGCACGCTGTTCGAACTGCTCAGCCTGCAACTGCAGCAGCTGCAACCCGCGGCTTCCGAGGAGGCAATTCGTCAGGGCGCTCTGGCGCTGTGGTCAGCCGTACACGGCACGGCGGCATTGCGGCTATCCTCACAGTTGCATCTGGAAGCACCGGATGCTGACAGCCAGATCGTGGAATTGCTCGTCGGCAGCTTCATCCGCCACTGGCAGATCTGCCGCTGACAACCTACAGGAGCTATTGCCCGCATGATGCCTGATGAACTCTGGTTCGACCCGTCCCGCTGTTTCATCGGCAACGACTGGGTGGCACCTGTCGATGCGCAGTACCTGACACTGTCAGACCCATCCACCGGTTTGCCGCTGTGCGAGATTGCACGTGGCGGGCAGCAGGATATCGACCAGGCAGTCGCGCAGGCCGAAGCAGCCCTGCAGGGAGACTGGGGCCGCATGAGCGCGCCGGAGCGCGGCCGCATACTGCTGCGCATCGGCCAGCTGGTTCTGGAGAAGAGCGAATCCCTGGCGCGGCTCGAATCCCTGGATGTCGGCAAACCTCTGAGCCAGGCCAGAGCCGATGTAAAGGCACTGGCGCGCTACATGGAGTTCTACGGCGGCGCCACGGACAAGATCCATGGCAGCACCATCCCCTATCTGGATGGCTACACGGTGTACACCCTGCGTGAACCGCATGGCGTCACCGGCCACATCATTCCGTGGAACTACCCCATGCAGATCATCGGTCGATCGGTGGGCGCCGCTCTGGCCATGGGGAACGCCGCCGTACTCAAGCCCGCCGAAGAAGCCTGTCTGACAGCCCTTGCATTTGCCGACATTGCGCGCGAAGCGGGCCTGCCTGCCGGTGCCCTGAATGTGGTGCCCGGGCTCGGTGCAGAGGCTGGAGCGGCTCTGGGGGAGCACTCGGGTGTCCAGCATCTGTCTTTCACAGGTTCGCTTGCCACCGGCAGACTGGTGCAGGCCAGCGCGGCGCGGAACGTCGTCCCCGTGACCCTCGAACTGGGTGGCAAGTCTGCACAGCTGGTGTTCGCCGATGCCGACCTGGACGCCGCCCTGCCCTTTCTGGTCAATGCCGGTATCCAGAATGCCGGCCAGACCTGCTCAGCCTCATCGCGCATCCTTGTGCAGCGTGACATCCACGATGAGCTGGTCGAACGCATGGCGCAGCAATACCGGCAGCTGCGGGTCGGGCCTGCCATGCAGGACCTGTCACTGGGCCCGCTGATTTCGGCCAGACAACACGGCATCGTCAGCGATTATCTGGACAAGGGGCAAGACCTGGAAGTGGCAGCCGTTGGTCAGATCATCGACGAGGCGCCAGCGGGTGGATTCTATCTGGCGCCAACGCTCTTCACCGGCGCCACACCCGAGCATGTCCTGGCCCAGGAGGAGATCTTCGGGCCGGTGCAAGTGATCCTGCCGTTTGATGATGAGGAGCACGCAGTTGCCATCGCCAACGGCACTCCTTACGGCCTGGTGGCTTCTGTGTGGAGTCGGGATGGCGGGCGGCAGATGCGGCTTGCCAAACGCTTGCGAGCGGGTCAGGTATTCATCAACAACTATGGCGCCGGCGGAGGTGTTGAACTCCCCTTCGGCGGAACCGGCCTGTCAGGACACGGTCGCGAGAAAGGATTCGAGGCACTGTACGGATTCTCGACCTTGAAAACCGTTGCAGCTCGCCACGATTGAAGCAGGAGAATCACATGAGACTACAGGACAAGTGCACCATCATCACCGGTGCGGCCTCGGGCTTTGGCGCCGGCATGGCCCGAAAATTCATCGCCGAAGGCGCGCGCGTCATGCTGGCCGATATCGATGGTGATGCCGCCGAACGCCTGAGTGCAGAACTCGGAGCGGCAGCCGTTGCCTGCCAGGTGGATGTCAGCCAGGCCGACGACATGCGCCGACTGAGTGAGAGCGCAATGCAATCCCTGGGACGCATAGACATACTGATCAACAATGCAGGCGTGACCCACCTTCCACAGGCCATGGAAGACATCAGTGAAGAGGATTTCGATCGCGTCATGGCAGTCAACACCAAGTCCGTGTATCTCAGTGCCAGATACATCATTCCGATCATGAAAGCGCAGGGTCAGGGAGTCGTGCTCAATGTCGCCTCTACCGCCGGCGTCAGCCCACGACCACGACTCAGCTGGTACAACGCCTCCAAGGGCTGGATGATCACGGCCACTCGCAGCATGGCCGTCGAACTGGCCCCCGAGGGCATTCGTGTGAATGCACTCAACCCGGTCGCGGGGGAAACCCCCTTGTTGAAATCCTTCATGGGTGAAGACACACCGGAGATACGCGCCCGCTTCCTGTCCACCATTCCGCTGGGAAGATTTTCCACACCCGAAGACATGGGTAATGCCGCCTGCTATCTGTGCTCGGATGAAGCCAGCATGGTCACCGGCGTGTGCCTGGAAGTGGACGGTGGGCGCTGTATCTGACGCGAGTCAGATCCGATAGCGCGCGGTCAGCTTGACATTGCCTTCAGCGCTGCTGCGCAGCTCTTCCGAGGACTGTCGCACCTTGGCGGCGGCCTCTCGATTGCCCTCTTGCCGCTCGACCACATCCGCCAGAATACTCCTGACATTCTTGTTGTCGCCCGTTGCATCGCCCACCAGCCGGGTGATGTTCTGCGCAGTTTCGGACTGAACCAGCACCGACTCTGAGATACTGGTCTGCAGACCGTCGATCTCCGACACGATCTGATTGATACTGGCAATGGCCTCAACCGCATGATCGGTGTCATTTCTGATGGCCGCAATCCGAGCCTGAATCTCGTCCGTTGCCTTGTTGGTCTCCTTGGCCAGCTCCTTGACTTCATTGGCGACCACGGCAAAGCCCTTGCCGGCATCACCGGCTCGGGCCGCTTCGATGGTGGCATTCAGAGCCAGCAGATTGGTCTGCTCGGCGACCGAATTGATCAGCTTGATGACGTTGCCGATATCCTGGGATGACTCGGACAGGGTACGCATGGTGCCGTCCGTTTTCCTGGCAAGCTCGACCGCCTGCGAGGCGACGGTGGATGCCTGCGACGCATGGCCGGATATGCCGCGTATACCCGCCTCCATATCATCGACACGCTCCGCCACATTCAGCAAGACATCGCGAACTGCCTGAGCCCCCTTGAGTACCTGTTGAGTCTGCGTACTGTTCAACTGGGCACCCTCATCAATGGACTGGCCGAGCTCTTCAAGCTGTACGGCGGAAAGAGTCACATTGCGTGCATCCAGTTTTATCTTGCCAAAGTCCTGACCAAACTGCGCAAAGAGACTCTCCAGTTCTCGGGTCATGTGAGCCAGCGCATCATTCAGGTGCAGATTCTCACACGGATGCTTCGCCAGATAGGACAGATCACCCGCAGCCGCAGCACTGACTCCCATGGACAGGCGATCGATACGCAGCTGCAGCAACTGTTCGCTGGCTGCGGAGTCATCCGCCTGCTGCTGCACCTGTTGTTTTTCACGGTCACGCAACTCGGCGCCTTCGGCATCACGACGATATTCGAACTCCTGCTTGATCTGCTGCTCACGCTCCACGGTGCTCAGTTCCGTCGCGCGGATAAGCGCCAGCTCCGAGATGCGATTGCGTTTGAACACATGCAGGGCATTGGCCAGCGCACCCAGCTCATCCGAGCGATCGCAGTGTCTGATGGATACATCGGTTTCATCTTCACTGAGCCGGAAAGCGGCATCCACCAGACCTTTCAGGGGTCTGATCACATGCCAGCGCATGAAAACCCAGAAAACAGTGGATACACCGAGCAATATGGCCACCAGCGTGAAGACAAACCGGCGATTACCCTCATGCCTCATCTGCGCCTGAGCAGACTGGAGCTCCTGCAGTTCCACAGCGAGATCATCGACCATGGCATCGATCTGGGCAACTGCCTTCGTGTCAAGATCACCTACGCCGCGTTGCATCTGAACAGCATCACGATGGCTGCCCGGCTGAAAGTCCTGCATGGCGGTTTCATACCGACCAGTCAGCTGAATTACCGTATCAAGAAACCGTTGTAGTTCATTCGGACTGGGCGCCTCCAGCGAGCGAGCCTGCAGATCCCGGATTCTGCTCATGAGCAGATCCTTCTGTTCATGAAACGCACTACGATACCCTGCCGTACTGGCCTCATCGCGACCGAGCAGCACACTCTTCCACGCTCCAATCAACTGCTGAACATCAAGCTGTATATCACGCAGCTGCAGTTGGCTTGTCTGGATGTTGCTCAGAGCATTGATGTTCTGCTGGTTCGCTGCGCGCGCACCATTGGCCTGCAGGCCCACGAGCACCAGCACAGCCGCGGTGCATACCAGCAAGACCAACTCTATGCGTATGGCCAACCCCCACTTTCCCATGTACCTCTTCCACAAACCGCTTCTACGTGATCACTGATCGGCAGAGGATTGCCCTTGCTGACCCTTGAGAGGCGCATTACCGTTACAGAAAAAACACTCGGACCCTCGGCATATTTTACAACCCTGCCACCTCTTTCCTGCGCTACACGGCATCTTTGAGCTTAAGCCGCCACCAGTTTGCTGGCACTCACAAGCCTGCACTGCTAACAACCAGAATTATCTGCAGATGCTATACAACAGGACAGGCAAGGGATCTTTACCCCGAATCAAGTGTCTGGCATAAAGGTCGCTAGCAATACAGCAGTAGTTGAAAAGATCGAGGATAACGGCATGATTACGACGTCCGACGACTGTCTCATTCAACCCAGCAGCTCTTTGCAGGATTTCTTCCGTGAACGTATCGAAAACGCGGCAGAGCGCAACAAGCTGGATGGCAATGACGATACCCTGTGGTATCTGACACAGCTGCTATGCAATTACTCGAAAACCAGTTGTTTTCTCGACGATAACGGGACAGGGGCCACCCTGACACCGCTGGCCGAGTATTACCGCATGGCACTGGAGTCACCCACCAAACACGAACGACGCCTGCAGCTGCAGCGATTGGGCGATGTCGCGATTGTCGTTGCCGGTCTGTTCGCCGGCGCACTCGAACGCAAGCCCATCGATGTTCGCTACTACATGTCGATGGGCGAAGCCGCCTACGGCACGCTGGCGGGAGAAACCAGCCAGTCCAGCAGAGATCGTGCGCTACAGGGTATCTTCGAATCCCTGGCCACCGGCTTCAGCGACTATGTTGTCGTGATCTCCGAAATACCGACGCGTACCAGCCCGGAGAAGGATCTGCTGCAACTGGTCGACGAATGGGAATCCAATCACCACCCTGCACTTGCGCGACAACTGCGCCAGCAAGGTGTCTTTCTCGAGGAAGAAACCAGGGAAGGCAGTCCGACACTCTTGCATTAATCGGTATCTGGTTCATCACGCAACGGTGACACATGCTTGTCGAGAATCTTCAGAACAGCCTGCAGAAACAGTACGATCTGGCTATCCCCTATGAGGTGAAGCAGTTCGTATCGCACGATGCCCTGCTCGCCAGGAACCTGGCGAGCAGTGACAGGCAAGCTGGTGAAGAGCACTCTACAGACGACGCCACCATGATGGAAGAAACCGTCTTCATCTGTCAGAGTGGCGATACACTGGAGTTCACCGTGTACCTGGATCATGAAGTTCTCGACATTGCCAGCGAGACTACCAGGACAGATAGCCAGGGTCGGTTGCATACCTATGAGCAACATACCATCGACAGTCTGTGCACGGTGGTCGAAGGTGTCAGCCATGCAGTATGCCTGCTATGGCATGCTCATCACGACCGACAGCTCAGAGCGCTGGATCTGGAGTTGCAAGCGGAAGTCGACAAGTACATGCTGTTGATGGCCTGCAATCCCGATGACCACAGCCGCGGCCGCCTGCATCGGCAGCTGTTCGACAACGCTCGCTTCACCGCCCCCATGGACTCGGAGCTCTACCAGCGCTACAAGGCTGCCAGCGACGGTGCGGCAAGCTACTGTGAATGGCTGATGCAGGCCTTCCCCGGCCCGGCCGATCAGCTCGGCTTGAGTCAGGAGCTGGCGCGATTCTACCGCCTCTCCGGGTCGGCTAAATTCGAGCATATCCGGCGCTTGCACTGAACCTCTGTCGCAAGCGAATCGACTCTGCCCGAGCTGCTGCCTGTTACGCCCAGGCATCATTTTGATTCCAGTGCCGTTGTGCCACTCTGGCATACTATCCGTACATGGCCAGACACGCTTTCTACAGACGGAGAATCACCACCACAGTGGCCTTGTGGTTACTGGGTTCCGCTGTACAGGCTGCCAACCCGACACTCTCTCAAGAGCTGCTGCGCTCCTATTTCGACACGGCAGGAGTGTGCACCACCTCACAAGTCAGCAACATACGTGATGACGGCGATATCGTCACGATAGAGATCGCTATTGAAGCCGGCACACGCGAGGGTCTGACGAAGATGCAGAACTCGGATCGTGACAACTGGTTCAGCCTGCATTGCCCGCCCGAGATTCATGGCGTGTGGCGTCAGGCACATCCACCCAGCGATATCCTTGTGACAGGCAAGCTGGGTGCGGAGCAAGCCTACACGCTCAGTTGCGTCGAGTTCCAGCGCAATCAGTGGGGCGTTCGTGAATTGACGATTCGCGACAAGATCCAGCGATGGCTGGAAGAAACACTGGATTGACTACGACGTGACGACGCTGCTGCGCTGAACCTTGTCGAAGATATCGCTGTAGCGATCGATCATGAGCGACTTGTCGAAATACCGGGCCGCATGGGATTGAGCAAATTCCGACATCTGCGCAAGGCGCACAGGGTCCGCAGCCAGCTCGGCCAGGCAACTTGCCAGCGCTTCGGGAGTCCTCTCGACCAGAATGCCACCCGCACCGTTTTCGTCCTGGGATACGGCATCAGCACTGCCACCCGCATCGGTCAGGACTGCAGGGGTGCCCGCAGCCTGCGCTTCCAGCGCCGACAAGGGGTGCCCTTCACGATCGCTGGACAGTACGAATACATCGAATGCCGCCAGTAGATCAGGTACATCGTCACGCTCACCCAGCAGGGTCACAACGTTACCCAGGTCGAGCTCTGCAATCCTGTCTTCTGTCGCTTGCCGCTCGGGGCCTTCACCCACAATGACAACGCGTATGGGAATGCCAGCGTCTCGCAGTATGGCGGCCGCTTCCACCAGACGGGGATGGTTCTTGGCCTTGGCCAGTCGTCCGACCGAACCAATCAGGAATTCTTCCGGAGAGGCCAGATTCCTGCGCAGCTCACTGCCGTTACCGTTGGCATAGACAGCAGTATTGACACCATTGTTGACAACGGAAATCAGCGCCTCATCGATACCCACATCCTTGGAGTAGAAGTTGGCAGTATCTTGCGACACGGCAATCATGCGCGCCGTCACCCGGCTCAGCGCACGATCGACAATGCGATTGTGCAGGCGCTTCCAGACGTCACGATTGTGTTCAGTGACGACGACAGGAATACCGCTTTTGACCAGCGCAAGACGAGTCCACAGATTGGCTGTCCACAGATGAGAATTGACGACCTGTATTCGATGTTTGAGTACCAGAGCCCGCAAGCGTCCCGGAATTCGGTAATCAACACCACGCTTCTTGTTCAGCAGATGCAGAGTGATGTCAGGGGACAGGCGTGGCGTGAGTTCTCCCAGCGCGCTGAGACAGACCACGTGCACCGAATCGCCACGTTCCACGAACTCATTGGCCAGATCGACCACCATCTGCTCTGCCCCACCGACGGTGAGTGCCTCGATGACGAACATGAGACGACGACGCGTCTGCAGAAACGAGACATTGTGAGGCAAATCAGACTGTTCCTGTGACCGGGCAGTTTTACGCATGACAGAACGCTTGCTGGTCTCTGACTGGATCGAAGCATGCGGAGTTACGAGCTCGCTGCTCTGCACGGGTCGGGATGAAGTCGACATGAAGTCCTGTATAGGGGCAGTTGGTACATCTGGAGGCAGCAGCTTAGCATCGCTTTGCGGCTACAGGCACAGCAAAGACTGCCGATTGCAGAGTCTTGAACACAGGTCACGACACGCACAAGTCACACTCGACTCCCGGTATCACTGACTGTGACGTACTTCAATCAGTTTGTAACGATACGACCGGCACCCAACTCCTGCAGCTTATCTTGCAAGACTGTCATTTCCTGCAAGGGGACCAGCAGCGTCAAATGCACATTCGCATCAAAACGTCGATCATCAATCAGGATATCGGTACTCCGTAGCCAATGTTCCAGGGTATCCAGCAAGCCGTAAGACAGTTCTGCACACACCCGTTCGCGAATGAAGCTCTCCTGTACCTCCAGCGCCATCAATGCCTGCGTGGCAGATTGACTGTAGGCCCGGACCAGACCACCGGCCCCCAGCTTGATACCACCAAAATAACGCGTCACCACCACCACGACATGACCCAGGCCGGAGTGCTGCAATACGTTGAGGATCGGCTTGCCGGCGGTGCCTTTCGGCTCGCCGTCATCGCTCTGGTCCTGCAGCCAGATGTCATCGGGCACTCCCGCGACCATGGCCCAGCAGTGGTGACTGGCATCGGGCATGTCAACGCGGCATTGCTCGATGAACTGACGGGCCGCCTCCTTGCCCACGACGTGACCCACCCGAGTGATGAAGCGCGACCGCTTGATGACTATTTCGAACTGCTGCGTGCTTGATGGGGTATGAAACCGGTCCATACCGACACTCTAAACCTGTTGCATGAAAAATACCGCTACATCCGCCTCCCTGGAGGTAGTAGTAAACAGGCGCACAGCAAAGGTATGATGCTCGACGACACAGACAGTTGCGAACGCACCGCCAGACTCCCATGAAAAAGCCCGATACCGCCAAGCTCGATCGCCTCGTTGCCAGCGCTCGCGCCGACTATGCCAGCCGCGAGAACGGTTACCGTCAGAGAGCCCTGAAACTCTACCCGTGGATCTGTGGTCGCTGCATGCGCGAGTTCACCCAGGCCAATCTGCAGGAACTGACCGTGCATCACCGGGATCACGATCATGACAACAACCCGAATGATGGCAGCAACTGGGAGCTACTGTGCGTCTACTGCCACGACAACGAACATCAGCGCTATGTCGAGCAGGTGACCTATGGTCGAGAAGAACAGGGTGAGACGGCGACGCACAATCCCTTCGCCGACCTGAAGTCCATGTTCGACAAGTAGGCGGCTCTTCCTGACTGCCATGCCTGCCGCGACGTCCCCGGCAGGCATGGCCTGCTTCAGATCAGCGCGGCCAGCAGCATCGCTACCGTGGCGCCGAATGAGACAGCCCAGATAATGGAGCGCCCGGGCACCCATCCAAAGGCGTAGGCCGGCACGTACAATATCCGCGCGCCCAGATACAGCCAGGCACAGATGCCGGTGAAGGTACTGGACTGACCTGACACGCTGATGACCAATGCCGCGATACTGAACAGTATCAGTGCTTCGAAATGATTGTTCAGCGCCCGGATGAGACGCGCAGTGCGCTTGCTGACCTGATCAGCCAGTGGCCCGCCCAGACGATCTGCATCGCGGGGCGAGAGCGTCTTGGAGGTGCCCACCTCCAGGTTGACCGGCACCGCCATCAGCATGAACTGCACAACCTGCAGCAGTGCCGCCAGCGTCAGAACCGTGAGTTCAGTGGTCATACCCTGCCCCGCTTGCATTGCAACATGGCTTTAATGAGCCGTCCAGCCACCATCCACAGGCAGACTGGCACCCGTGATGCCGGTGGCATCATCGGAACACAGATAGACCGCCAGTGCGGCAATCTGCTCGATGGTGGCAAACTGCTTGTTGGGTTGGGCTGCCAGCATGACATCGTTGATGACCTGTTCTTCGGTCATGCCACGTGCCTTGGCCGTTGCTGGAACCTGCTTCTCCACCAGTGGCGTCCAGACATAACCGGGACAGATGGCATTGGCGGTAACGCCCTGCTCTGCCAGCTCCAGCGCCAGTGTCTTGGTCAGACCCAGCAGACCGTGCTTGGCGGCCACATAGGCCGACTTGAAGGGCGATGCCACCAGACCATGGGCAGAGGCGATATTGATGATTCGTCCCCACTGCTGCTTTTTCATGTAAGGCACGACGCCCTTGGAGGTATAGAAAGCCGCCGACAGGTTCAATGACATGATGGCTTCCCATTTGTCATCGGGGAAATCTTCTACCGGTGAGACGAACTGCATGCCGGCATTGTTGACCAGGATATCCACACCGCCGAAAGCCGCGGCAGCTTCATCCATCAAGGTACGAATAGCCGCAGGATCCATGAGATTGGCCGAGCTGTAGATGACCTTGCCGCCGGAAATACCTTCCAGGCGAGCGCGCAGCTCTTCCACTTCGTCTGCCGACTCCAGACCATTCAAAACGATATTCATGCCCTTGGCGGCCAGCGCCTCGGCAATACCCAGCCCGATGCCGCTGGTTGAACCGGTAATCAGGGCAGTCTTTACATCACTCATGAAGTCACTCCTCGACGTAGATTTAAGTTTCACGGAAACTGCGCTGCATTCTACGGCAAACCGTCAGCGGGTAAGTGATATGGCACCTTCTGCGGGCCCGGTTTACACTGGCACAATCATCACCAGCGCAACGACAGAACATGATTGCAAGTCAGGGAACGAAGACAGACGATGGCCTGGACACCATTCTGGGCACCATGACCTTCAGTGGCCAGGTGGATGCCGACACGGCTACCGCCATGATCAATGCCTTTCGTCAGGCGGGTCATACGGCACTGGACACCGCACATGTCTACAACAAGGGCAGTACGGAGACCTTGCTGGGCGAGCTCAACAAACAGGGCGTTCTGGCAGGGACTCAAATGGCCGGCAAGGCCAACCCTTCCCAGCCAGGCGGGCTCTCGGCAGAATCGGTCCGACGTCAGCTGGAAGTCTCCCTGCAACGCCTGAATATGGAATCACTGGACCTGTTCTACCTGCATTCGCCCGATCTGAATGTGCCCATTCATGAAAGCCTGCAGGCCGTGGCCGATCTGCACAGTGAGGGCCGCTTCAAACGGTTCGGATTGAGCAACTATGCCGCCTGGCAGGTTGCCGAGATCAGTGAAATCTGTCGCGCTGAAGGCTGGATCATGCCCAGTGTCTACCAGGGCATGTACAACGCGCTGACGCGTGATGTGGAGCGCGAGCTGTTTCCCTGCCTGCGCAACTACGGCATGGCCTTCTACGCCTACAACCCGCTGGCCGGTGGCCTGCTCTCGGGCAAGCATCAGTCGGCGGATGAGGTGCCCTCCGGAGGCCGCTTCGCCGACTTCGACGGTTATCAGAGCCGTTACTGGAAACCGGAATATTTCGAGGTCATCAACCGCCTGTCAGCACAGTGCCGGGCCGAAGGCATCGAACCGGCCGCTGCCGCACTTCGCTGGCTCTGCCATCATTCGGCACTGGTTGGCCCCGCTCCCGACACAGCGGCAATAGCGACCAGAGACACGCCTCATGCGCTGATCATCGGCGCCAGTTCCATGCGGCATTTCGAGCAGAACCTGCAAGCGACTGCAGCTGGCGCGCTGCCCGCCACACTGGTTGAAGCCTTTGATGAAGGTTGGGAAGAGGTCAAGCCTGCCTGCATCAAGTATTTTCGTCCCTGATCTGCAGACAATACGGCGTCTACTGTCATCCGTGAGCAGCCAGCCCTGGCTGCTCAGGATTGCCTGGCTGACAAACGTTTGAGCTGATAACGCAGACGCAGACCCAGTAGCAGGGACGCGACACTCAAGCCGGTTATCAGGCCATACCACAGGCCAAACGCCCCGAAGTCCAGCACGTGGGCACAGAACACACCAAAACCGAACGCCACCACCCAGTAGGAAAAGGCATTGATCAGCATCGGCACTCGCGTGTCCTGTAGACCACGCAGTGCGCCAATGAGCATGATCTGCGCACCATCGGACAACTGGAAGATGGCACCGAGCAACAGCAGGCTACCGGCGAACTGCTGCAATTCGACGTCGGCCGTGTAGATACCGGCGATCTGATAACGAAACAGGATAAGCGTGGAAGCCGTGGTCACGGCCATTCCCAGCGTCAGTATCATGCCACTGGCCACGCGCAGGCGCACCGGCGCGACATGCCCCATCACCGACGCTCGGCCGATACGTGCAGTCAAGGCGAATGACATGCCCAAGGGCAGCATGAAACAGAACGCCGAGGCACTCAAGGCAATCTGATGAGCGCCGGCTTCCAGCAATCCGATGGTACCCATCTGCACTGAGGTGGCCACGAACAGACCCGCCTCGAACAGCATGCCGAGAAAGATGGGAATGGACAGCGACAACATGGGGCCGATCTGATCCCACTGCGGACGATCGAAGCGTGCAAACAGTTCGAATCGCGCAAAACGCTTGCCACGAAGCAGTTGCAGCAGCATCAAGGCCATGCAGATGTTGACGATCGTGGTGGCGATACCGATACCAAAGAGGCCCATTTTCGGCAAACCCGCCAGCCCCAGGCCCAGCCCCATACTGCCGATGGCATTGATGACCAGTCCCATGGCAGTGACCAGCAGGACTGGACGCGTCACATTGGTCGCTTCACACACATTCCGCGACGCCATGACGATGGCGAAGAACGGCAGACTCCAGCAGGCGCCCAGCAGATACTCACGTATCAGCGGTGGCAACTCGGGCTCGAAGGGAAAACGGTGGACGTTGCCGGCAATCAGCAGCAGCAGCCCCAGAGCCATGGCTCCGGTAATCAGTCCCAGCCACAAACCCTGTCGGAACACCGCACCGACAAATGCCCGACGACGTTGGCCGATCAAGCGCGACAAGGTCGGCGACAAACCGGCCATCAATCCGATGCACGACAGGGAGACCACAAACCACAGACTGCCGCCGATACCACCGGCCGCCAGCTCACCACGGCCAATACGTCCGGCCACGATGGCATCGACCAGGCCATTGCCGATCTGCAACAGCTGGGCACCGATAAGCGGCAGGCCAAGTCGCAGGGTGCGCCGGAGATCGGCACGCAGCGCAGGACTACCCAACCAATGCATGATTCCGGCAGATGAAGACACGTTGGGGTCTGGCAAGGTCAAGACGCTAGTCCTGGTCGATGATGATTTCGGGAAAACGGCACAGCGTGGACATGTCACCGTCGCGCAGATGCGCAACGCTAGTGTATAGGCAAATTGTCTTTCAGTGGGCTGGCTACCGAGGGATAGGACAGGGTCAGTGGCAACCGCCGCTCGCGCCACAACTCCTTGAACTGCAATGGCGACACCAAGCCTGGGCGCCTTCACTATTGACGCTGAAACCCCGGGAATACCCTCACAGGCAGTGGGGCTTCACGCAAATCGATCTGATACACGGCAGCTCTCACAAGATGACACGGCCCCTGCCGCTTCGTTTACCATTGCGTCCCATGAACTCGTCGACTAGCCAGGCCGTGACGGAAAACAACAAGGACAATACCGTTCGCAGGATTGCGCTACGCACCGTAACGGCGGGCATTCTCCTCAATCTTGTGCTGGCTGTAGTCAAGGGTATCGCTGGCGTGCTGGGCAATTCCTACGCTCTGGTGGCCGATGCCATCGAGTCTGCCACCGATGCCGTGTCGTCCCTGTTGCTGTTGTTCGGCCTGCGCTTCGCGCTGCGACCAGCGGATGACAACCATCCCTATGGACACGGTCGTGCCGAGGCTCTACTCACCTTTCTCATCGTTGCCTTGCTGGTCACGGCCGCGGCCGTCATCGCGGTCGAGAGCATCGATCATATTCGTACCCCGCATGACTCTCCTCATGCCTGGACACTGATCGTGCTGGCAGGCGTTATCGTCATCAAGGAACTGGCATTTCGTCATGTTTCCCATCAAGGAGATACAACTCGCAGCACCACTCTGAAGGCTGATGCCTGGCATCACCGCAGTGACGCCATTACCTCGCTGGCCGCCTTCATCGGTATCTCCATTGCCGTACTACTCGGCGATGGCTGGGAAGCGGCCGATGACTGGGCTGCCCTGGTCGCCGCCGTGGTCATCGTCATCAATGCCTGGCTGATTTTCCGACCCGCACTGGGCGAATTGATGGACGAGCAGTTTCATCACGATCTGGTCGAGGAAATCCGGGAAATAGCGGTACACCACAGCAGCGTGATCGACACTGAAAAATGCTTTGTCCGAAAATGCGGTGTCGAGCACTTCGTCGACCTGCACCTGGTGGTCAATGGTGAACTGAGCGTACGCAAGGGACATGACATCGCTCACCAGGTGAAGGAGGAGCTGATGACTCGCCTACCGGAGTTGTCCGATGTGCTGATTCATGTCGAGCCTTCGGAGCCGGTTTGACGAGCCGTGAGGTTGTGATGGTGTCAACCCATCAACCCCTTCCCATGAAAGCCATCCGGCCAATCCTGATGCCGCGTTGGCCCGGATGCTGGATCGATTGCAGAAATACCTCTGCGCTGATTGTCTGATCCGTTATGAACTCCGAACCGACTGACACGACCCTGGTTGTCATTGCACACCCCGAGCCCCGTTCACTCAATGGGTCCTGGGCTCAGGCAACCATCAAGGCGGCAGAAGAGCTGGGGCATCGCGTACTGATCTCCGACCTCGTTTCAATGGGGTTTGACCCGGTGGAGAAAGCGTCTCACTACGAGACAGCAGCAGATACGCAAGCGCTTTTCGATCCACTGAGAATGCAGGACCAGGCCGCCAAAGAAGATTTTCTGCCAGCCGACGTGGCCGCTGAAATCGAGAAAATTGAAAGCGCGGACCGGATCATCTTTCATTTTCCCCTCTGGTGGTTTTCACCTCCCGCCATCCTCAAAGGCTGGCTGGAAAGATGCCTGGTACACGGCGCACTGCATTCCAGCCAGCAACGATTCGACAGTGGCCTGTGCAAAGGGAAAAAAGCGCTGTTTTGCGTCTCCACAGGCTCAACGGCGCAGGAGAGCTCCCCGGCAGGCAAGGAAGGCGATGTGACCATGTTGCTCTGGCCAATGGCCTATACACTGCGCTACCTCGGGTTTACGGTATTACAGCCAAAGCTGGTTCATGGCGTACACGGCTTTCACCAGGACGACGCGAAAACCGAACTGGAAAATCGTCTGCAGCAGCTACTTTGCGACCAGAAAGCGTTGATTGCCGGATTCGATGATCTGCCGATCATGCCCTTCAACCGGGACACTGATTTCGACGACGACGGTATCTTGCGCCATTCAGCCGACAGCCTCACACCGTTCATACGACACCCTTGAATCGGCGGTTCTGCTGGCACTGACAGGCGCTCATTCCGTTAATCGCATCCGCCAATTCGGAAATATTATGCTTTTTCGCTTGACGGTTTTTTTTACCGAGGTATGCTTGGCGGTCGCTTTGCCCAGTCGCATGATCTGATATACATGCGCCCAGGCCATCAAAGGATTACAGGCTTCGGTTGACGCTGCACCGACCTCATAGCGGTTATGAGCAATACGATGAACACCACCACCAGTACGAAAACCACGACGTCATATTCCATCATTCTGGTCGTCGCTGGCGCGCACCTGATCAACGATCTGATCCAGTTTCTGGTACCTGCGCTGTACCCGCTGTTCAAGGACAATTTTGACCTCACTTATCTGCAATTGGGCCTGATTACCTTGGCGCAGCAGATCACTGCCTGCGTGCTGCAGCCTGTCATGGGGCTGTACGGTGATGTGCGACCAAAGCCGCTTACCCTTGCTGTCTCTCTGGTGATTGTTGCCCTGGGTGTACTGATGCTGGCCACCGCCAGCTCGTTCGCCCTGTTACTCGCAGCGGCAGCCGTTCTGGGCATAGGCTCGGCCTTGTTCCACCCGGAGGCGTCTCGCGTGTCGCGCATGGCATCGGGCGGCAAATTGGGCTTCGCTCAATCCACCTTTCAGGTGGGTGGCAACACAGGTACCGCTCTGGGGCCGTTGGCCGTCGTACTGCTGGTATTGCCCTTGGGTCAGTCCAGCATTCTCTGGTTCGGCCTGTTGGCAGCACTGGGCATCATCATGTTGGTCTGGGTGGCTCGCTGGTACGCCAACCACCAGCGCATGCTCAAGGCGATGGGACCCGTTGCGAAAATACGCTCGGAATTTCCACGCAAGACGCTGGTCATCGCCTTCGCGGTCATTGGCGCCTTGCTGCTGAGTAAATTCGTCTACATAGAAACCTTCAAGAGTTACTACAACTTCTTCCTGATTGAAAAGTTCGGTCTGGAAATCGGCGAAGCGCAAACCTGTCTGTTCATTTTCCTCAGCGCCGTGGCCGTTGGCACCTTCTTCGGCGGCCCCGTGGGCGATCGCCTGGGTCATCTGAAAGTCATCTGGGTATCGATTCTCGGCGCCCTGCCCTTCGCGCTGATTCTGCCGCATGCGAACCTCACAGGCACCGTGGCCCTGAGCATATTGGTCGGTTTGATTCTGTCCTCGGCCTTTTCGGCCATCGTGGTATTCGCCCAGGAATTGCTGCCTCAGAAAGTCGGCATGGTCGCAGGATTCGTTTTCGGGTTTGCCTTCGGCATTGGCGCACTGGGCGCCGCAGCACTCGGCGCACTGGCCGACCATATCGGCATCCAGCAGGTATTCAGCTACTTCTCACTGCTTCTACTACTGGGATTCCTGACCGCCTTCTTGCCGAAGTCCAGACGTCTGTCAGGCGAATCGGCTGCACCGGCAAGCCTGGATACTGCAGAGCCAAGTCAGGCTTGCTGACTTGCTGACTTGCTGACTTGCTGACTTGCTGACTTGCTGACTTGCTG
>CBDUIJ010000085.1:0-18185 GCA_965367215.1 uncultured Granulosicoccus sp. | reverse complement strand
AGGGCAGAAACAGACCGGTGTGGGCCAGGATCAACCCGGTAAAACTGTTCAGCAAGCCCAGGTTCAGAAACGTCTGGAACAGGGCTGGCAGCAAGGCGATGGGAGGAAACATCGACACCGACAGAATGACGACCATCATCACGCCGGCAAAGCGCATGCGCAGTCGTGACAGGGCGTAACCTGCGAGACCACCTGCCGACAAGGTCAGTATCGTACAACCCACACCAACGATGAAACTGTTGAGCACATAGCGCAGCAGCTCGGGGGTCTCGGTGAAGATCGACCAGTAGTTCTGAAACGTCAGTGGATCGGGCCAGTACTGCACCGGCCAGGAATAGATGCCAGCGGTATTTTTCAGCGAGGTCAGTATCAGCCAGACGATCGGGAAGAAGGAGATCACCACCGACAGGCCGACCAGTGAATACAGGATGATGCGTGGACGGTTACTCATGATTCAGTCCTTGTTCCGCAGCGTGAATATGTAAAGAAGGCTCAACGAGAAGATGACGGCAAACTGCACGACCACGATGGCAGAGCCTGCGTTGAACTCGACGAATTCGAAGATCACCTTGTAGGCATACAGGGACAGGGTTTCTGTGGCCGAGTCCGGCCCACCATCGGTCAGGCTGAATGGCAGTTCGAAGGTTCGCAGTGCATCCATCGAGCGGATGATCAAGGCCACCATGATGGAGCCCTTGAGCAGCGGCAAGGTGATCTCGCGAAATTCCTGCCAGCGACTCATGCCATCCATGCGGCCGGCTTCATACAGATCACGGGGAATCGATTGCAAGCCAGCGAGGATGATCAGTGCCATGAAGGAGCTGGTTTTCCAGACCGAGACGATCACCATGGAGGCCATGGCCAGCGTCTCGTCACCCAGCCAGTTCACCGGTTCACTGACGAGCCCGGATTCCAGGCCGATGGCGTTGAACAGGCCATAGTCGGCGTTGTACATCCAGCGCCAGATCAAGGCGTTCAAGGCGGTTGGCAGGGCCCAGGGAAACAGCACCGCCAGACGTGCCAGGCCTTTTCCATGAAACGATTCGTTCATCAACAAAGCAAGACCGACACCGATCATCAGCTCCAGAGGAATGGAGATGGCGGTGAAGATCAGCGTCACCGACAAGGAGCGCCAGAACCTGTCGTCATCCATCAGAGCGGCATAGTGTTCCAGCCCGACAAACTGGTAGGGCTCGAAGCCGTCGACACTCGATTGACCGACGCTCAGCACGATCGATTGAATGACCGGGTAAACCAGAATGAGAGCGATGACAAGAAATGTCGGCGTCACGAAGCCGATGCCGACGAACTGGGTTCGCCGTTCAAGGGTATTGAAAGCGTTCAAGGCAACAGGTCCCTGGGAAGGGTTCGCTACAGGCAGCGAACGGGGTGTGAGTGTGACAAGCGCTCACTCTGAGGAGCGCTTGTCACTGGCAAGGTACCGGGCGCGCTAGCAGCTGCCCGGCTGGCAAGCTGGAAGGCTACTTCGCCAACAGCTTCTCTATCTTTTCCTGCGCATCGTTCAGAGCTTCTTCAACGGTCTTGGACTGATGCAGAGCACTGGTGATGGCTACCTGCATGGCGTCGGACACCTTGGGATAGAGACTACCGGTACCGGCAGAGGGTCGAACGACGCCGGCGGCGTAGGCCTTGCCGAACTTCTGCAGAACTTCATCGTCCTGCATGGCCGCATCGTCATACACGTTCATGAGGCCCGGGCTCTTGGAGGCGTTGACGGCAGCCGAGAGTTGCATGTCATAGCTGGTCATGTGCTTGAGCAGCTTGATCGCCGCTTCGCGGTGCTCGGTATTGGCATTCACTGCCAGCAGAAAACCACCCATGGCCGTGGCCGGTGCGTCGGTATGTCCTTCGAAGTACGGGTTACGAGTGAAGTCGAACTTGCCCTTCACAGGACTGTCGTCGGCATTCAGAGGAGCATAGACGAAATCCTGCACCATCATGAACACAGCCCTGCCCTGTTGGAACAAGGTACGCGCATCATCGGGTCACATGTTGAGGATGGACTCGGGCACGATCTTGTGCTTGTACAGCATGTCCACCATGGTCTGTGTGGCAGCAATGGCTTCCGGTGAATTCACATTGACCTTGCCGTTTTCATCGAAGAAGGTCGCGCCATTGGAATAGGTGAACGACAGCCAGTTCATGAACAGCCCTTCGATCTTGGCCCACATGGAGACAAAGCCTGTCAGATCCGGATTGTTCTCGCCTTCCAGAATGGTGGTCGAGGCGCTGATGACCTCTTCCCAGGTCTTGGGAACATCCAGACCGTATTTTTCCAGCAAGTCACTGCGGTAGAAGAACTGCGTACCGTCGACATAGAGTGGCACGCCATAGAGTTTTCCATCCACGGTCGCAGCCTCTCTGAACGAGGCATTGAAGTTGCCGAGCTCTTCTTCCGAGAACGCATCGTCGATCGGGCCGATCCAGCCGCGTTGGGCAAATTCGCCGGGCCAGATGACATCCACGGCAAAGACGTCGGGGGTGGAGCTGCGTGCCATCAGGCTGGTGACATAGAGCTTGCGCGACTCACTGGGCACATCCGAGATCTTCAACCACTCGACCTTGATATCGGGGTTGTCGGCTTCAAAACTTTCGATGGCAGGACCAACAGCAGCACCGTAACCGCGAGAGCCGATGGACAGCACCAGGTCTTCGGCTACAGAGACACCGGACAGCAGCAGCGTCGATGCCGTGGCGAGAGCGATAGAACTTTTCTTCAAGAACTTCATGAGTTCCTCCAATGGGTAAACAGGACTAGCCAGCCTTCTGTGGTGAGGAGACAGACTCCAAACCGTCGTTCGACTGGTTGTTGGCACTGACCAATTCCAGCTCGACTCGGGTACTTTCCAGCGTTTCCCGTATTCGGGCGATATGCTCTTTTTCATCGCGCACGGGAATCGCTGCTTCCGCCACCGTCAGGAGCGAGACAAGCTCGCCCCGGGGTGACGCTATCGCGATGGAAAAACGTCGTATGCCCTTGGCATTGCCGAGCATGTCGTATTGCATGGCCTGCCTGTCGGTTGCCAGAATGCGTTCGCGCGCCTCGGCCCAATCCAGTCGATTGCCCTGCACACCCACCTCGTGAAAACTGGACAGATCCCAGCTGCTCTCGATGTCTTCGATTCGGCAGTAGGCCAGTGCCAGCCGGGAGATCGAGTCCAGCTCATAGGTTGATCGCACATAACCCGGATGGGCGCGCAGCTTGATGGGCTGCAAGGGATGTTCGTCGGTCACATGCCATAAAAGACTGTGGCCGCGTAGCAGGATGATCTCGGAGGCCGATTCGAGTTTGGCTGAAATGGACGCACAAGCCTGGCGTAACTGAATCGGTGAAATATTGCCGATACCGATGCGCCGTTCAAACGAGAAGTTCGGCAACAGTCGACCTTCCGGCGTGGTGTACACATAGCCCGTCTGCTCCATCTCGCTCAGCAGTCGGTAGACCGTGGATGAGGGCAACCCCACACGCTCGACGATTTCGGACTTGCTGAAACCCTCACTGGGCGCATCGGACAGGGACTCTGCCAGCCTGAGGATACGGACGAAGTTCTTGGACACCGTAATTCCCAAAATTGAGAAGATTGATTCTCATTATATGGAATAACAGTTGTGTGTCAACAGCAAGTCGGCGCGTTGTTCGAATCTGTTAACCGGGCAACAGTCTCGCCCCGACTCGTTTGAGCCGGTAGCGTCGCTCTCATCAGTCAGGTAAAAAGGCATGTGCCATAGTGGTTTCCATCACCCTGCCTGCCGATACCCGAACAGTCGGTATCGGACGACACCGGCAGCCATTTCCGCGAACGACCCGAGCAGCCCAACATACCGACATGCCGATACCCGAAACGCCCGTCTTCGAAAGCCCGGACTTCCTGCAGCAGCACATCCAGTCCATTCTGGATTTCTATGAACCCAGAGTCATCGGTCCGGAAGCCGGACTGCGCTCCTGCTTTCTGGACAACGGCGATTGCTTCGATCCTCACAGTCGGCAGCTGGTGGGTTCAGCTCGCTATGTGGTGAACTACGCCACTGCGTATCGCCTCTATGGCCAGGCAAACCACCTGGAATGGGCGCAACGAGGCCTGGATTACCTGACTCAGGTGCATCGTCAGGACAATGGCCGGTATGTCTGGCTGCTGGAGAAGGATGCCATCGTCGATGATCGGGTCATGGCCTATGGTCACGCCTTTGTCATGCTGGCCGCAGCTTCCTGCGTTCGTGCCGGTATCGACACGGCCCTGCCTACGCTGCATGAAGTCAATGATTTCATGGAAACGTATTTCTGGGATGACAAGGCAGGCGCTTATGCCGACGAGCGCAATGCAAGTCTGGAAGAACTGGATTCCTATCGTGGTCAGAACGCCAATATGCATATGTGCGAGGCACTGCTGGCCGCCTGGCAGGCCACTGGACATATCCCCTTCCTGGACCGCGCCGAACAACTGGCCGAACGCTTCGCCTTCGACCTTGCCGGACAATCCAACGGGCAGATCTGGGAGCACTATGACAGTAACTGGCAGGTTGACATGCAGTTCAATATCGACAAGCCGAATGACCGCTACAAGCCCTGGGGGTTTCAGCCCGGCCACCAGGTGGAATGGAGCAAGCTGCTGCTGATACTGAACGAAGAACGGCCCAACGAGAAGTGGTTACCCAAGGCGCGTGACCTGTACGAGCGCGCAATGAGCTCGGGATGGGATGCGGAGCACGGCGGCCTGGTGTACGGCGTGGCGCCTGATGGCAGCTTCTGCGCTGCCGAGAAATACTTCTGGGTGCAGTCCGAGGCGTTTGCCGCTGCCTGGCGACTCTACACACTGACAGGGGAGCAGCGTTTTCTCGACGACTATCGCCGAATCTGGCAATGGAGCTGGCAGCATCTGGTGGATCACCGCTACGGCGCCTGGTTCCGCGTGCGAACCCGGGATGGATCGGCCATTGATGACAGAAAGTCACCATTGGGCAAAACCGATTACCACACCATGGGAGCCTGCTGGGACGTGTTGTCGCAGCCCCTGCCCTCGTGACAGTCTCTCACGGCATGGGCGCTTTTCAGCTACCATGGGGGATTGCGGCTCAATGGCATGCAGCGGCGATCTACAGGATCCGCCCGGAGCTGATTGGGCAATCTTGTGGTGACTTTCCGACGTATAGGATCTGGGTACCAGAGTGCTCGACAGAGATGATGAGTTGACTGAAGCTGACATGAGTAATAACAGCGCCACAGACTGGCCAAGGCATATCGACCTGAACAGATCGGAAGTGGCTGCGGGCGCACCTACCAGTGAGGGCGAAGCCGACTTTGCCGGCACTCACTTGCTGATCGATTGCTGGCAGGCAAGCCGTCTGGACGATATTGCGCACATTGAAGCGACCTTGCGTGAAGCCGTCGATATCAGTGGCGCCACCCTGCTGCACATTCATCTGCATCACTTCACACCCAATGGTGGCGTGTCTGGTGTGGCCGTGCTGGCGGAATCTCATATCAGCATCCATACCTGGCCCGAGCGAGACTATGCCGCGCTGGATGTCTTCATGTGCGGCGATACTCATCCCCAAGCGACCGTGCCGGTTTTTGCCAGAGCTTTCTGTACCGACAATATCCAGCTCAGCACCCATCAGCGCGGCGCCAGCGCCGGGTCCGCGCCAGATGCCCCAACCGCCGACAGAGTGAACGTATCGTGAAGCTGCTCAGAGCGATGAAGACGGCCGATATCGATGCCGTGGTTGATCTGATAGACAGCCACGATGAGGACGATGCCGAGGATGCGAAAGCCGGCTTCACCGGCAGGGATGGCATCGACGACTATTTCGTACTGGAAGTGGACGGTCAGATCATCGGCGTCACCGGCTTTCGTACGCCGCCCGCCTGCGAGCAGACCCACTGGCTTTCATGGACCTATATTCACGATGATCATGTCAATCAGGGGCACGGCCGTCGCATGCTTGGCGAGATGCTTGAACACCTGAAGGAACTGGGTGGACGCAAGGTTTTCGTCAAGGTCAGCGACTACGTCGAAATCGATGAATCCGGCGAACGGGTGGAAACCTATGCCGCCGCACTGCATCTGTACAAGAGCCTGGGTTTTGCAGTGGAGCTGACTCACAAGGATTACTACGACGCTGGCGAAGCCATGATCGTGCTGGGTCTGCGGTTGAAAGAAGGTGACGCCAGCTTCAAGGATGCCGATTTCGGCGATGCGACCTTCTCCGACCTGGGGAAATCGCCGCTGCTGCAGGCGCGCCCCGTACAGTTCAACGCCGTATTCGAAATTGCCGAAACCGACGGCGCCTTCAGCTTTGGCTGGAGTGATGATGGCAAGAAGATGTTTTCCACAGAGGATGTGGAACTTGGCCTGCAAGAGGTGAAAAAACGCCACGGACGTGCCGTTTTTCTGTCTTTTCCTTCAGACTACAAGGATATCGATCAACGGCTGTTCGCCGCCGGTTTCCGGAACTCAGGAGTACTCGATGACTATTTCGAAGACGGTATTCACGAACAACACTACACCTACAACTTCCCTCAGGAATTGCTACTCGGACATGACTAGATCAGCTATCGGCGGTAAATTGACTGCCATTGCTCTATTTTCTTCCATGGTACTGGCTGGCTGCGGCGCGCAATCCGTGTCAGAGCCTCGCGTCGATCTCGATCGCGTGATGAACATCGCCGGCGAAACCATGAACAGCTTCGATGCTCGTGCCAGCGACGTCAACGAAGAGAACGCCATGAACGAGTTCTCCGTACTGCTCGGCTACGATCTGAACGATGCCCAGCCGCCACTGTATGACGGTTACATCGGTGTTGCCCCACAGGAAGATGGATCCCTGCTGGGTTTCAACGACGCTGACAGCGACAGCGCCTACGATAGCGGCGAGGACGAGCTGTTCAAGGTGGAAGTGGACACGGAAAACAATCGACTGCTGGCGTCGTCCGAAGGCGTGGTGCAGGAAGGCGGCGGCTTTTCCATGGGCGGTCTGTTCATGGGCATGATGCTGGGCAACATGTTGAGCCGTCAGCGCTCCGCCGGTGTCAACCCGGCCTCACGCAAGGCAGGCCCTGCACCGAGCGCTCGCTCGCGCTCCGGTTCCGGCAGTCACTCAGTCGGCAAATAGCCAATCGCCTGCAGGAAGGTGCCCGGCAACTCTTGCCCGGCAAGCGTTGCCCGGCACTTCCCTTGTGGTTCTCCCCACCATCGGAATACCGATGAAGCGATGATGATGGCGATGTCGCGCCCTGTGCCGCGCTGACACACGACTCGTCTGTCGTACACCTCGCTCATCACTCCCCCATCGTTCAAACTCATCGTGACGCAACCCGAATACGCTGGCCTCAGTGCCCGCCAGACTTCCGTACTGCTCCTGTCGATTCTGATAGTCGCCCTGTGCGGCATTGCCTATCAGCTGATCATCAGTACCGTCTCCAGCTACCTGCTGGGGAACAGTGTCTACCAGTTTTCCCTCACCATCGGCTTCTTCATGTTCGCGATGGGTGTCGGCTCCTACCTCTCCAAGATGCTCAGTGAAGATCTGCTCGCGAATTTCATTGCGATAGAGATTGCCATTTCGCTGGTCGGTGGGGTCTGCAGCCTGTTGCTGTTGCTGGCGTTTCCGTTCGCACGCGCGCTGTACGAAACCACCATGTTCAGCCTGATCTTCGTCATCGGCGCACTGGTGGGCATGGAGATCCCGATACTCACCGGCATACTGACGCACAAACAGGGCATTCGCGACTCCATTGCCAATGTCATGTCGCTGGATTACATCGGTGCACTGATAGGTGCCGTCGCCTTCCCGCTGTTTCTGCTGCCGCACCTGGGTCTGATTCGTTCATCCTTTGCCATCGGCCTGATCAGCATATTCACGGCCCTGATCAATATCTGGTTCTTTCGCCATCAGTTGAAATCACCGCGGCTGATGACCTTTCTGAGCCTTGGCGTACTGGTGCTGCTGGTCGGCTTCACCCTGTTCGGCAGTCAGCTCAGCAGCTTTGCCGAAAAGCATCTGTACTTCGACCAGGTGATCTACCAGAAGCAGACGCAGTATCAGCGTATCGTCGTGACCGAATCCGTCTCACGCAAGGACACGCGCCTGTTCATAGATGGGCATATCCAGTTTTCGTCACGTGACGAGTACCGCTATCACGAGTCACTGGTCCACCCCGTCATGAGCGCACCCGGCAGCCGTGCCCGCGTTCTGGTACTCGGTGGCGGCGACGGTCTGGCCATACGCGAACTGCTCAAATACGACGATGTGCAGCAGATCGATCTGGTGGATATCGACCCGGAGATGACGCACATCAGCCGGACCCTGCCCATGCTGGCCGACATGAATCAGCACAGCCTGGACGATGCCAGAGTCACGGTCTACAACGAAGACGCCTTCAGTTTCATCAACCAGGCGGGTGTGCTCTACGACCGCGTCATCATCGACATGCCCGACCCCCACAATGAGGCCATCAACAAGCTGTATTCACGTGAGTTCTACACGATGATACGCAAGCGCATGGCGCCTGAAGCCCTGGTGGTGACACAGAGCTCCTCACCGTTTTTCACACGGCGTACGTTCTGGAGCATTCGCAATACGCTGGACAGTATCTTCAATGACACGACCAGCTATCAGATCAGTATTCCATCGTTCGGTATCTGGGGCTTCAACATGGCCAGTGCCGGCCCGAGCATCCCCGACACCCTGACATTTTCGGTGCCTACGCAGTACATGACAGAGGATGTCATGCAGGCTGCTCGGGTATTCGGCAAGGATACTCAGCCCCTGGACGTACCGATCAATTCGATAATGGAACCTCGGCTGTATCAGCTCTACCTGCAGGATCTGCAATCCTGAGGCGGATCAGATGTCGACGTGCTGTCGCCATTTGCCTTCGCGGAATGCCTGCAATGCCTTGCGGGCCAGACTGCTGTTGACTTCTTCATCCTTGTTTCGAAAACCACTTTTCAGAAACTGGTGAAAACCTTCCAGATTCTTTGCACTGCTCTGATTCGATCGATAGAAGCCCATCGACCAGCCATCGAAATCCCGATGATCGACTTCACCGCGAAACAGTATCTGAGTTTCCGCATGACGAGGGTCCTTGCCGATCCTGTTGTAGATGGCTTCGACCTGCTCCTTCCCGCCTTCCAGCGCCTGGATGAAGGAGCCTTCATGAAAGAGCAGCATGCCTGATACGCCCTGCTCCTCATTCTTTACCCTGGCCAATGCCAGCAGTTCCTGCAACTCCTCCTCCGTGAACTCATGGGTCGCAGCGCTGATGTACAGAAGCTCAAAAGCTGTTTCCAGCTCCTCCACTGCTTCCGATTCATCATCCACGCCATCTACTGATCCAATGGTCTCGATTTCCAAAACAATGCCTCCTGTGTTGCACTGGACAGGGTATCGGCAGCGAGGCTTATTGAATGTCGTTCAATTGATCTGAAATACGCATTCGTTCAGGTAGTAACGCAGAACGGCATCACTAGTCAGACGGAGCACCTCCTGCGCTCCAGGCCTGTTGATATTCGTTCAGAGCGCTGGTACTGGGGTTTCCGCGACAGGCGTCACAGGCGCACCTGTCTGGAACCAGGAGACGATGTTGTCAACGACCAGCTGACCCATGGCATTACGGCACGGCACACTGGCAGAGCCCACATGAGGCAGCAGCACAACGTGCTCCATGTCGATCAGTGCCTGCGGCACATTGGGCTCATCGGCGAAGACATCCAGACCGGCAGACAGAATGACCTTGTCCTGCAGCGCCTTGATCAGGGCTGGCTCGTCGACGACCGACCCGCGTGCGACGTTCACCAGAATGCCGTTCTCTCCCAGAGCTTCCAGAACCTCGCGATTGATCAGGTTCTGAGTCGCCGGACCACCGGGTACGATCACGATCAGGGTGTCGACATCCGCCGCCATGGCAAGCAGATTGTCGTAGTAGGTATAAGAGACGTGAGAACGCGGCGTGCGCGTATGGTAGACCGGCACCACGCCGAACGCCTCGAGTCGATGGGCAATGGCTTCGCCAATGCGGCCCATGCCGATGATGCCGACCTTGCGGCCCTGCAGTGACGATGGCGTCAGCGGGAATGCCCCCTTGACCCATGAGCCATCCCGGACATGTCGGTCGGCCTGCGGCAGCTGGCGTATGGTCATCAGCAACAAGGCAAGTGTGGTATCAGCGACTTCTTCGTTCAGCACATCCGGTGTATTGGTCACGACCACACCCAGCTCGGCGGCGGCCGGGGCATCGACCTTGTCATAACCCACGCCGAAATTGGCCACGATCTGCAGATTGGGTAGTGCCTCCATATAGGCGCGATCGACAACCGCCCCCTGTGTAACGACCGCCCTTACCCGCCCGGCACACTCGGCCAGAACAGCCGCCGCGTCCTCGGCTTCGGCCAGCTCGATCAACTCATAGCGAGCGGAGAGCTGTTCAGTAATGAGTGCAGGCAGAGCTGCTGGTGCGAGAACGGTGGGCTTGGGCATTTCGGCAATATTCCTGTTATCGAGACTTCGGGTCTCATTATGATGTTATGTTTTCTGCATGGCGACATGCTTGAGCTACCGCCAGTGCGTGATTGTACCGGATGTCATTCAACGGCCACATAGCCAGGTTGTGACAGCCACCCTATCCTGTTTGCTTCACTGGTTCAGTCAGGTGCCTCTGATCAGCTGTTTTCAGGGCCTGCATGAATGTACGTCTCGAATTTCCCTGCCTCATTCACCATCCCCCGGTACATGCCTTCACAGTTGAACGGCATGGTGATATGACCCTGAGCATCCACCGCAATCAGCCCGCCAGATCCATCATGTTTGCCAAGGTCTTCCATGACGACATGCTCTGCGGCATCGCTCAACGATTCTCCTGCGTGACGCATACGGGCAGCGATTTCGGCTGCCGCGTTGTAACGGATGAACACTTCACCATGACCCGTACCTGACACGGCGCAGGTTTCATTATCGGCAAAGGTGCCCGCACCAATGATGGGCGTGTCACCGATCCGACCGGGCGCCTTGGCCGTCATGCCGCCGGTGGAGGTGGCAGCAGCCAGATTGCCCTGCGTATCGCAGGCGACCGCACCCACGGTACCGTGGCGACGAGCGGGGTCATCATCTTCCTGCCCACTGGCGCGCATGGCCAACGTGGACTGCAGAGCATCCCAGCGCGCCTGGGTGAAAAAATATGGTGCCTCTTCGAAAGGCAGATTCGCATCTCTGGCAATCTGCAAGGCATTGGGACCGATCAGCATGACGTGTTCCGTATTTTCCATCACGGCTCTTGCAGTCAGAACCGGATTGCGAGGACCGAATATTCCACCCACGGCGCCTGCTTCGCGTGTTCTTCCATCCATGACAGCTGCATCCATTTCCTGCACGCCCTCACTGGTAAAGACAGCGCCACGCCCGGCATTGAACAGCGGTTCGTTTTCCAGCGCACACACCGCCGCGGTCACGGCATCCATCGCACTACCACCTTGCTGCAGAACGTCGTGACCAGCCTGCAACGCAGTGCGCAATCCCTTGTGGTAACGCACTTCCATCTCGGGGGTCAGACTGGCCTTGTTGATGGTACCTGCACCACCGTGTACTGCCAGAGAAAAACGGCTCATGATGTTGGGTTTCCTGTATTTTCAGACTCAGCCAGGCAATAGCTGGCAATCTCGGCATGGGTGGCAATCCAGCAGTCACCCGTCGCCACGATGTGCTTGAGCAGCTCTTCGAGAATGAAGATGCGACTGCGGTACGTGATCACATGTGGGTGCATGGTGAGCAGAAACAGCCCACCCTCCTCTCTGGCACCGTCGAATTCGCGCAGAAAGATATCCAGTACATCGGACGGTGCCGTGTAGGGACGCTGTGCCCCGAAGCGGTTCATCATGAAGTACACGGCATCGTCACGAATCCACTCCACCGGCAGCTCGACAATTCCCGTCGGCTCGCCATGAGCCATGATCTCGTAGGGATCATCGTCAGAGAATAGCGAGCTGTCATACAGCAGCCCCATCTCGCGAGCGATGTTCAGTGTGTTGGGGCTGTAGTCCCAGGAAGGCGTGCGCATGCCGCGGGGTCGTACACCGCACACCTGCTCGAGCGTGTCGGAGGCGCGTAGCATCAGCTCTCGTTCCGTCGCTTCGTCCAGTTTGGTGTTGAGCTCATGAATCCAGCCATGCAGGCCGATTTCGTGCCCCTCTTCGGCCAATGCACGTTGCTCTTCGGGATGTAGCAGAGCCGATACGGCAGGTACGAAGAAGCTGGCCTTGGCATCATGGCGATCCAGTACACGCCGGATGCGCGGAATACCGCGCCTCGATCCATACTCTCCCCAACTCAGGCGTGCGACCGATTCGGCACCGTCACGCAACTCATTGGTCTCATGGTCACTGTCGAATGACAAGGCCACGGCACAGCGAGCACCACCCGGCCAGCGCTTCGGCAACAGGGAACGCCCTGCTCTGACTGCATTGACCTTGTGACGCCAGGTGGGCTCATCCCACTCATGAGGTTCAGTCATGTTCTGCTCTCCATCGATTTACAGGAATGTGTCATGCATGTCCCCCATCTACCTGGAGAATCTGACCGGTAATCCACTCTGCCCTGTCGGAGCACAGGAACGTCACGGCATCAGCGATATCCTCTGACCGACCCAGCCTGCGGGTATGAATGCTGTTGACGATCTGTGCCTGTCTTTCAGGGCCGAAAGCCTCCCATTGCTTCTCGGTCGACGGATTGGACAGCACGAAGCCCGGGGCCACGGAGTTGACGGTAATACCTTCCGGTCCCAGCTCCAGGGCGAGTTGCCGAGTCAGCCCCACCAGCGCGTGCTTGGCCGAGGCATAGGCCTGTATACCGGTCAGGCTGGGCTTCAGCCCCGCCCCCGATGAGATGGTCACGATTCGGCCCCAGCCGCGTTGCTTCATCGCCGGGGCAAAACCTTGCGCACACCACATGGCAGCATCCACATTGGCGGTGAAAATGGCTTGCCAGTCGGACGGCGTGATCTCTTCCAGCGGCCTGCCCACCTGACCGCGTACACCACCGGCGGCTGTGACCAATCCATCGACGTGACCGTGCTGCTCGATGATGTGCCTGCAGATGGCATGAGCGCTCTCGGGCGAACCCAGATCAGCGCTGTAACAGCTGACACCAGACTGCCCCTGAAGTCGTTCCAATCCTTCGGCATCGATATCGATAGCCGCAACCGTGGCCCCTTCAGCCACCAGGGCCTGCACGATTGCAGCACCGATTCCCTGAGCGGCTCCGGTGACCGCAAAGACGCGTGACTTCAGATTCAGTTGCATAGTGGCACCATGCCTTGCAGAAGGTCGGTGGATTGTTCACGTTTGCCGTCTTCGATATCGCGGATCAGGCCGTACAGAGCTTCCAGAGCCGGGGTGGCGATATCGAACTGTCGGCCAATCTGGACCAGAATGCCCACTTGCGCATCGACTTCCGTCTTGCGTTTGCGAATGGCCAGGTCGCGGTAGATGCCCGAATGCGTCTTTGCAGTCTTGCGGTTGTGCGCCACCATCGTATCGATGGACTTGTCGATCTGCTCGGTATTTCCAGTGCGAAAGGCATCCGGGTCAAAACCATTGAAGCCGATGGGCTGCACGCCATCGGCCGCGGCCAGCTGCATGACTTCGCGACCCAGCGCGGCATACACCACACGATACTCGGCCGGATCCATGGCATCCGACATCGAATCCGGTGTCAATGCAGTTGCGAACAGCAGGGAACCATAACCCATCTTGCCCCACAGATAGCCCCAGATATTGTCTGTCATGACGGCATCGGGCTCGACCAGACTGAACAGCGAATGCATCTCCTGCAGGCGATCACTCATGCTGCCATCCAGCTCACCAAGAGCCACGGCGGCGCGATTACCGTAGAGTATTCGTCCGGGTTCCAGCCAGTCCGCACTGAAATTCACGAAGCAACCCAGCGTACGATGCGCACCCACACGCGCAGCAATCTGCCGCTCGTTCATGCCATTCTGCGCAGAGACGATATAGCCGTCATCGCTCAGATGCGGCACCAGCATATCGAGTGCCGTTTCCGTGTGATGCGCCTTCACGGCCAGAATGACTCGCCGATATTTGCCGGTCAAGGTTGCCGGTGTGGCCGCGGGCAACTGCTGCCTGAATTCTTCCACCGGCCCCTCTATCCGCAGACCGTCACCGCGCATGGCGTCCACGTGTTCTTCCACGATATCGACCATCTGAACCGCCTGGCCGGCGCGAGCAAAATAGGCCCCCAGAATGCCACCTATGGCACCGGCTCCCCAGATGAGTATCGGATCATTCTCGGTACGCATCTTCATCGCCAATCGCCTTCGAGCAACTCACGTGTTTCGCTGACGGCGACTTCCCAGATCTTCTGAGTATCCTCATCCGAGCGCTGATAGTAGCCACCATAGTTTCCATCGCCGATCAGTTCACGAACGCCCTGGGCATTGCGATCTCGCAGGCGATCAAAGTCGACATAGGGCTTCTGCTCACTCGGCATCTCTCGACCTTCCAGCCGGGTCCAGGGAAAGTTCTCCATCCAGGAAGCATGCGAGGCGATGGGGTCGACAGACTGCACGGCCTCCCAGGTCCTGGGGGCACGCCACCAGTCATGAAAGCGACAACGAGCCCCATCGTTTGCCTGCATCCATTCGGCACAGGCAGTCTGCACCGGGCTGTTGCCGCCATGCCCATTGACGATGAGGCTACGCCTGAAACCCGTGGAATAGAGGCTGTCGAGCACTTCACGAACCACCGTTGCATAGGTACTCAGGCTCAGCGAAACGGTGCCCGGGAAAGCCATGAAATACGGAGTCAAGCCATACGGAATGGCAGGAAAGACAGGCACACCCAGTGGCTCGGCCGCATCGCTTGCCATCTTCTCGGACAGGATCGAGTCGACCGACAGACTCAGATAGGCATGCTGCTCGGTACTGCCCAATGGCAATACACAACGGTCATCAGTTTCAAGCCAGCGTTCCACGTCGAACCAGTTGCTATCACTAATCTTCACGATCTATCTCCTTGGACACTGCACTGGATCGTGCAGCTTCGATTGCCGGTAGCAACTCCTGTTTCACCGAGTTGCTGTCTGGGGTATGTCTGTATTCAATGGCGATCTGATCCGCTCGCAGCTGGTCCCGCAAGTAGCCGGCACCACTGGAATGGATCAGCACATCGGCTTTGGAAAGCAAGGTATCCAGGTCCGTGTCGCTCCGTGGCACAGCGATGATTTCGTTGACATGCGGTGCAAAGCGCGAGACTCCGCTTTTCATCAAGGCAAGAAAATCATCGAAGAACGACACGACCAGTACGGTGGCTTCCGGCGGCATGGTTGCCAATGCAACTCTGGTGGCGCCATTGGGAATCAGGGTCAGGCCGACAACCGGTGTTTCGGGAAACAAACGCCTGGCCTCGCTGATCATGGTATGTGGACAACACACCAGGTCGGCCTCTGGAGGCGCTTCATCGTCGAGCCTGTCGACACTCCATGCGATCACCTCGTCGGCACTATCGACAAAGGTACGCAAGTCTTCGGCATAGGCTTCGGTCGTATCACGAAAGGTTGCCAGCATGAGGATGCGCAGCGGCTTGGTCGTTGAGCGTGCTGTCGCCACCACCACCCGAAATGCAATGTCCTGTCGTGACAGTCCCAATGTTTCACCCATCCGCACAAGCTCATCCAGTTGTTTGTCGAACGCAGCCATCTGCAGCGCTTCAGACGCGGATGGCGTTCCCCGATCCACCACGAAGGTGCCGGAACCGACACGCCCTTCGATATGCCCCCGCTCTTGCAACACCGCATAGACGTTACTGACCGTGACCGGTGACAGTTTCAGGTAGGCCGCCAATCGTCGTACCGGCGGCAGGCGGGAGTTGGCTGGTAGCTCACCCGTGGCTATGCCGTATTCCAGGGCGCCTCGCAACTGCACGGATACGGATACCGACGAATCAACATCGATCGCGTCCGTGATCCTTTTTAGTGCAGTGCCTATGCAGTTTGATTCATTTTGAGTCATTATCGTATCAATGTAGCATAACAATTTTGATTCCAACAAGACCCGAACGAAGGAATGCTTGCGATATATCTAGCACTAACGACGGGGCAAATGGAAGTTCAACGATAAATAATTCAGAATAATGCCTTGACCACTTCTGCAAACTGCGTTTAGTGTTACAGCTGTCCATAACAATCGGAGACGCAAGATGTTGAAGACCACCCTCAGACCCGGCATTGCAGCACTCGCCCTGCTCACCGCCGCCCCCTGTGTCATGGCGCAAGATCTGATGATCGGTCTGCGTGCCGGCCCTGACTCCATTGATCCACACTGGTCGACCCTGGGCAGTCAGGCAGAAGCGCTGCGCCATGTATTCGATACCGTGGTCGACGTCGATGACAAACTGCAACTCAAACCTGGCCTGGCACTGAGCTGGGAAGCGATTGACGACATCACCTGGGAATTCAAGCTGCGTGAAGGTGTGACCTTTCACGATGGCAGCCCCTTCACCGCTGAAGATGTGAAATTTTCCATCGAGAGAATTCCGGAAGTCACCGGCCCCATGCCGATGACGCTGTACACAAAATACGTCGACTCGGTAGAGGTTGTTGACGACTACACACTGCGCGTAAAAACCAAGGGACGTGCACCATCCTTGCCCAACGATTTCACCCGTCTGTTCGTGGTGCCGTCGGAAACCGGCATGGAAGCACGCAACGAAGAGTTCAACTCGGGCGAGAAAGCCATCGGCACCGGCCCCTATAAATTCGTCAGCTGGCAGCCCAAAGGTGACATGGTGCTGGCGCGATACGATGACTTCTGGGGAGATGCACCCGCCTGGGAAAACGTCACCCGCAAGGAAATACCGGATGATGCCGCTCGTGTGGCTGCGCTCAAATCCGGTCAGGTGGACCTGATCAACTATGTGCCGGCCACGGACTATGTGGCCATGCAGAATGACTCCAGCCTGGAGACTTCTGTCTCTGACTCCATCTATATCCTGAATATCGCGCCTTCCGTGAAGGATGAAGAACCTCAACCCATCAAGGTCAACGGCAAGGAAGTCGAAGGCAATCCGCTGCAGGATCTCAGAGTGCGCAAGGCACTGGATTACGCCATCGATCGCAAGACGCTGGTACGCGTCGTTCTGGAAGGTCTCGGAACACCTGCCAACCAGCTGATGCCCGAAGGATTCTTCGGCTATTCCGACAAGCTGGGCGAGCGTGAATACGACATCGAACAAGCCAAGTCGCTGTTGGCTGAAGCAGGCTACCCGGATGGTTTCGAAATCGATTTCACCTGCACCAACAATCGTGTTCCCGGTGACGCCGTGGTGTGTGAGGCCCTGGCTCAGATGTGGTCGAAACTGGGTCTGACGGTCAATGCACAGGCGCTCAATGGCACCGTGTATTTCCCCGCTGCAGCTCGCGAGGAATACACCATGACCATGTCCGCCTGGGGCACCCTGACCGGTGAAGCGGCTTATACCTACGGTGCGCTGGTCCATACCAAGGATGCCGAGAAAGGTTTTGGCAACTTCAACCGCAGCGGTTATTCCAACCCCGAGTTCGACAAGGTCTTCGGAGAAGGCTCACAGACTCTCGAAGCCGAGCCGCGCCGCAAGCTGTACGAAGAAGCATCCTATATCGCCATGGAAGACCGGGCTCTGATACCCACGGTCATCCTGCAAACCGTCTGGGCCTCCAAAGCCGGCAAGCTGGACTTCCCACCACGGGTTGACCAGGAAACACGGGCCTACGAAATCACGCCCGAGTAGTGAACCTCAAGGCGGGCACCCATTCGGGTGTCTGCCTGACCTCCCCTGTTCATCAATCTTTTGCACTCGTCTGTTCTTCGACACACGTAGCGCCTGACTCTGATTCCAGCTGCACAATGCCAACCTCTCCCAACACCGCCAAGAGCCCGAGGTTTCCATGTTCGGATATCTGATCGGACGACTCTCGCAAGCCGTCGTCGTGGTGTTCGCCATGTCGATCATCGTGTTCGTCGGCGTCTACGCCATCGGTAACCCGATCGACGTCATGATCGATCCGGGTGCCACCCAGGAAATTCGTGAGAACCTGATCCGGCAATACGGACTGGACCAACCCCTCTGGCGCCAGTATTTCACCTTCGTGAGCAATGTCTTTCACGGTGACCTGGGCCGCTC
>CBDUIJ010000084.1:0-18264 GCA_965367215.1 uncultured Granulosicoccus sp. | reverse complement strand
GCACTGACACAGGCACTGACACAGGCACTGACACAGGCACTGACACAGGCACTGACACAGGCACTGATACTGGCACTGATACTGGCACTGATACAGGCACTGATACAGGCGCTGATACAGGCACTGACACCGCGGGCGACGACGGAGGTACTACGACCGGGACAGATACGGCGTCAGCGACCACTGGCAACGATGACGCTGGCACCACCACAGGAACCGAAACTGCAACAGCCGGTAACGACGATGCGGGAACAACCACCGGCACCGAAACGACTACAGCCGGCAACGATGACGCGGGAACGACTACCGGGACTGAAACGGCCACAGCTGGCAACGATGATGCAGGAGCCACCACCGGGATCGAAACTGCAACAGCTGGCAACGATGAATCGGGAACGACCACCGGCACCGAAACGGCAACAGCTGGCAACGATGACTCGGGAACGACCACCGGAACCGAAACGACTACAGCTGGCAACGATGACTCGGGAACGACCACCGGCACCGAAACGGCAACAGCTGGCAACGATGACGCGGGAACGACCACCGGTACTGAAACGGCTACAGCCGGTAACGACGATGCAGGAGCCACCACCGGGATCGAAACTGCAACAGCTGGCAACGATGACTCGGGAACGACCACCGGAACCGAAACGACTACAGCCGGCAACGACGATGCAGGAGCCACCACCGGGGTCGAAACGGCTACAGCCGGCAACGACGACACAGGAGGCACCACCGGTACCGACACGACCACCGCTGGCAACGATGACGCAGGAACTACTACCGGGACTGAAACGACCACCGCCGGCAACGACGATGCAGGTACCACGACTGGAACTGGAACCGCTGGCAGTGTTGATGCCGGAACGACGGATGGTGTTTGAAAGACTGTAGTTAAAAACATTCAGACAGCCTCGCATCTGTCGTCTGAATCTTTTTGACTGATCGTCCTTTCACCGATTGGCTACCAGATACCGATTTCTGAGTTCTTGCTCTCGGAAAGACATGCCAGTATTCGTCATGCTTGCAGCATGCGACGCCTCCTTTCCTTGTTACTCATCATCAGCTGTGCAGCAGGCATCTGGCTGATCGCCGCCCAGGATTCTGTACGTGTCGCCGACCAGATCAGGTCCTTGTGGCATGAGCAGGATGGCTCGGCAAACGGTAGCCTGGCGGATGCGACAGACGATTCGAGTCTTGAACGCCTGTTGGCGATAGAAGCCTATGAGGATCTCGACTACGGCTTCAAGGTCGCCATTCCGGTCGGCTGGAGAAAGATCGTAACGGCTGAATCCTCCAATGATCCGGGTTCAAGTGCCAATTCGACGCCAGGAAGCGGGCAGGAGTCAGTGTCCACGGCAATGCCACTGTCACTTGAACCAGGCTATGCAGTGGGGTTCGAATCCGTTCAGCAGAACGCTGATGATCGATTTGCCGATTACATACTGATCGAGGTGCTGCCGGGTGGTGAGTCAGGGCGTTTTGACGCAGATCATTCACTGCGACAACCGGTAACCATAGATGGTCGCAAGACATGGTTCGACCGCCTGGAAATCGATCAAGTGAGCAGTGGACTGACTGATGTCGACCTGGTTGTCTACCAGGCCGAACTGTCGGGCGTCGGTTATACGGTCGGACTGTATGCCATAGGAGAGCCCATCCGTGAGCAGCTCCTTGCCATGGCATTTGAAGTCATGTTGCAGACTTTCAAGGTTGTCCGCGATCCGTTTACCGTCAGCTGAAATTCAGCGCTTATCGATACGGGTAGCCTTCAGGCCATTGTTCCGGGCTGGGTCGATGACTCGGTGAGGACTGTCCCGGAATGTCGTCGGCAAATGGCAGATTGCTCATGCCATCATTCAGCAATACATCGTCAAAGGGCGTGTTCCTCTGATAGACCCTGATGTAATCGATCGTGTATTCACCGGGGAACGGCGTACTTTCGTCCGGAGAACCGGCCCACCAGCCACCAATGGCCGTGTTGGCGATGACATACATCTCTTCGGAAGACACCATGGGATCGGTGACCCGATGAACTTCTATACCGTCTACCAGATAGATGACGATACCCGGTTTCCACTCAACGGCAAAGGTGTGGAACTCAGCCGTGAAATCGATTCCCGGTGTCGGTTTGGATTTGGTGGAGCGCAGTTTTCCATCGTTATCGTAGTAATGATAGGTGTGGTAAACGACATCCTGATCATCTCCAATGAATTCCATGATATCGATTTCCGGATCATAGCCGCCGTAGTAGGCATTGAGTAGCCAGAACGCAGGCCAGTATCCTCTTCCATAAGTGACCTTGGCTCGTGTTTCGGCATAACCATAGGTGAATTTGAAGGCGTCGTAACTCGTGATCACGCCTGACAGATATGGCTGGTTCAGGGATTTATGAGCGAGTTCGGGTGGGGTCTTGATCGAATTGATCGTCATGTATTCGCCGTCGAAGGTAAACGGGTTGAATCCGAAATCGGGGTCTCGAAGGATATCGACGTAGTATTGCTCTTCGCTGTTGATGACCAGGTTCGGCCCCCAGAGATAGGCAGTATTCCATTTGCTGCTGTCCAGTGTCGTGCCCTGGAATTCCTCTGCGAACACCAGCTCGTAATCGTCCAGGCGATTGGCATCGGCTATCGGTTCATTCGGATCGTTCTTGCCCAATGTCTGCGGTGACACGGTCAAACCGGTGGCGATGTAATAGAGCACATCGTCATAGTCGAAGGCCTGAATCTCATAGTAGTAATCCCGGTCGAACACGTCGGTGTCGATGTACTCATTGGTCATGACCGTTGTGATGTACTGAGCCTGGCGGTAAACGTTGTAGCCGCGCGCCAGAGGGTCTGCTGTCCAGGTAACGCGAATCGCACCATCGATCACTTCGCCTTCAAACCCGGGCGTTGTATGCGATTTCGATTTCAGACTTGACGTGCCTTTGGCAACAGCTTCCTGCTCAGGCGGATTCTCGTCCGTGTAATTGTCCGCAGGCTCATCAGGAGTTGATGTCAGGGGCTCTTCTGAACCAGTGGATTCATCCGCTGGAGTCTGTTCATCAGGCTCTGCCACCGCTGGGGGTTCTTTGTTGAAGGAGGTGTCGTCGGTTGACGCTTCCTCGGATACCGAATTGTCCGATGTGCCCGTGTCGACAGTTTCCCCATCCATCGCCGATTCAGAACCACCGTCCGGTTCGCCCTCTACCGTGTCGGGAATGTCATCGGAGCCATCGGTTTTTGCGCCATCACCTTCCTCTGTTGAGACATCTGCTTCCGCTTCGGCATCAGGGATGGGTTCGAAAGGGTTCTGTGGTTTGTCGCTTTCAGTCTCGGGGGGAGTGGTATCCGTTTCCGGAGCACTCTGGGTGTCGGTGACGGGATTGTTGGGGTTGGCAGCGCCGGTGTCCGGCTCGTTGCTGGCAGGTGGCACAAGGATCACGGGGCTGTCAGGGGTACTGACTTCACCCGCGGCGACGGCCTGCGCGTAACTCACGGAATTGCTGCCGTCGTTTGATTGCGGTCCGCTGTCCGGTCGTCCCGCAGGGGCGGCTGCCGCCTCAGGAGTAACCGTATCGTTGTCCGGTAATTCAGATTCTGCGCAGGCTGCCAGTGTGCCCGCGAGAATGAGCTGAATGGCGAAGGTCGACGCCCGACGTAGCGGTCTGAGGTCAGGTGTCCGTTCCGAATTATTCATATTTTTATACCAGAAAGCCTTGGACAGCGTTAATTGGTTCGCAAAACAAGGCGTCATCGTAGTGACCACGCTTCGCATGCACAGGCGGGAATCAATATCCTTCAGGTACTATCGGAAACGTCTCGAAGTGCTTGATTCTTAAGTCTCGGAATTGGACATGGTTCCGTTCGAGAGCGGCTGGCATGGATTCTGGTTCGGCTTGGCTGTAATCATTTTCTGGAAACGCATCCATGCGTCCACATTTCGTGAGAACGGCAATCGCGCTGATAATTGCTACATCAGCGCACGTGCCGGAGGCATTCTCTGCCGACTGGAATGGCAGCTATTCAGCGTCAGGGCAGTGCTTCTGCGCTGGCGACTTGCCCGTACAGACCGCAAGGAGCATCGTGCCGACCCCCGTGGGAGGACAAACAGTTGCTCAGGTCTGCCGACGTCTGGGAGGAGGACCGGGACTGGTACGTCACAACGGCCTGTTCAATCACACGGTCTACAAGGATGCGCAATGTGGCAACGGGCCGGGTGAGGTAGCAGAACTGACGGGAAGCAGCTGTAGTGGGTCGCTGGATGGTGTCGGTGCTGTGGGCTGCGCGCCTGCCGGACCACATTGGGACATTCAGGCCGCTTTGAGCCGGCAGAATGCACCGACTGTGGTGATATCGAGCTCAAGGGCAACAGCCGCTGTACCCACATACAGGTCCTCTTCAATGGGCTTCATGGGTAAACCGGTATCGGCTGTTGAGGCAAGGCCTGTGAAGGTGAGCCGGGTGCCAGCTGCCCAGGCTCCACCCGAGGGCAGTCAGTGGGTGATCATCGACGGACACCGCTATTTTCGGGCGCGGGAGGATATGCCAGCTGCTGGCGGTGAGCCAGGGCAGCGCATCGTTCTCGATGGTTTCGTGTATCTGCGTGATAACGGCAAGCTGAATCCTGCTGATCTGTTTCGGGAAGAAACGAAGAACAATTCTGCCGATGCTGATTCAGGCACCGTTGACAGGAAGGCGGCCGCTGCGCAGGTCGCTCGAAACACGGATTCCAGCAAGGCCGCTGCAGCCGCGCAGCTCATGCAGCGTGAGGCTACCGCGCGACAACAGCGGGAGGATGCCAGAGCGACAGCGCGTCAGATCGAGATACAGCGGCGTCGATTGCGACTGGAGAAGATGGCGGCGCTCGAGGCTCGAGAGGCGACGGATACCCAGGAGTTACAGCGAGCCAAGCAACAACTGGAAGCCGAGTCGGCGAGTCGTGCGCAGGCCGTTCTGGAGGCACACGCAGAGTCACGCGCGGTTGCAGAGGCGAAGCTGCGTCAAACCACATCAGCTGCTGGTGACTTGTCACCCGAGACTCACTCAGTGATTACCGAATTGCCGTCTGTCGAGCCAGCGGTTGCGGCCGCCAATTCGGCAAGCGATACGCGAACGCGCGAACAAGCCGTGGTTGAGGCGACTCGTCAGGTTATGGAACCGGCGATCGAAACGGGCGAAGCAGGGCCGGTGCAAGCTACTGACAGCAGCCGTTCAACCGTGTCATCGGCTTTGCGTTTGCCAGCTGCGGTTCGCGCCAGTGCCCGCAATTTCAGGTACCTGGAGGCCCTGCCGGTCAGGTATGACGTGGGAGGCGATGGCGTCATGATCGAAGGCAGTACGTCGAGCCATTCGCGGCTACAGTATTTCGGCCGATTGGGTGTCACTCGACGATACAACGAGGTGATGGCAGGCGGTGGGTACTACCTCACGCCGGAAAGCGCGAGTCGACTGACATTCGTGCTGCTCGCAGGCATCGAGTACGGCAATTTCGAACTGGTCGATGGCCAATCACCAGAGATCAGCGTCGATTACGACGATACAGGCGTCTACCTCGGAGCCTCTTCACGCATGGTCGTCAATGACCGCTTTGAGCTGAAAGCCGGCATCGGCTACAGCAGTATCTTTGAAGGCGATGCCATGTTCTTTGGTGGTGGTTATCTGCACTTGACGAGAAAGCTCGATCTGGTGACGCGCTTCGAGCTCGGTGACAACGATCTGCTCGGTATCGGCGTTCGCTACTACTACTGAAGAATTGGAAAACCTATGAAAATTGCCTTCAAGATATTGTCCAGGCCAATTCTTCTCTGTTTCATCGGGCTGTCCATGACGGGCTGCGGTGAAAGCGATCTGCTCGAGTTGCAGGAGCGTGAACTGGAAGATGCCCGGGAAGCTGCTCAGCAGGAAACCGATGCCGCGGCAGCCAATCCAGGTCAGGGCATTGACGACCCGACTGGCGTCAGAATAGATCTCACTCAGTACGAGCTGGTGTTTGCCGATGATTTTCGGGGAGATCGAATCGATCCGATCAAGTGGAATACAGCACTCGACTGGGGACCCGATCTGGTGCTTCTCAATCAGTTGCAATACTACGTGGATGTCCAGAACAAGCCGGACTTTGGCCATGATCCTTTCACCCTGAACGGTGAGGAGCTCATCATCACGGCCTCGGAAACACCCGATGATCTGCGTGCCGATGCCAATGAACAAGCCTGGCTCTCAGGGGTTCTGACCACGGCAGAGAAGTTCGAGTTTTCCTATGGCTATGTGGAGGCGCGCATCGATCTGCCCAGTGCACGCGGTGCCTGGCCATCCTTCTGGATGCTGTCGTCGCAGTTCCTCGGGTTGAAGCCGGAGGTGTACATCATGGAGCAGGATGGTGCTTATCCGAATAGTGTTTTCTTCAACTACAACTACCTCGATGAGCTGGGTACACGTCGTGAGCTGGTGAGTGAGGGCATCGCTGACGGGTTTCATCAATACGGCGTTGCCTGGAGCCCGGATGAACTGGTGTTCTACGTGGACAGGATGCCGCGTTACCGGATTGTCGGGGATGCCGTGGCAAGTCAGGAGATGTACCTGATTCTGAATCTTGCCATGGGTGGTGTCTGGCCGGGAGCGCCCGACGGAACCAGTGGCTCGCAGGTGTCCATGGTGGTCGATTACGTCAGGGCATTTCAGCTCAAGCCAAGGTAGCGAGCTGTCTGCAGAGAGTTTTCAGGAATGCTCCAGCACGACGAAGGCAGCAACGGTGTCGCCTTCGTCACTCAGACTGATCCAGAAACCCGTGATGCCGCGTGAGATGCATAGTTCCTGTGCCTTGCCGCTGACCTTCAACAAGGGTTTACCCAGTTCATCGTGTTGCAGGTAGAAGTCTCTGAGCAGCACGCCTTGGCGTTCCCCCGTGCCCAATGCCTTGACGGCCGCTTCCTTTGCTGCAAAGCGTTTTGTCAGAAAACGTTCGGGGTGGTCATGCTTCTGATAGGCCGTCAGCTCTGTCTCATGCAGAAAACGACGAGCAAAGCGCGCTCCGAAGCGTGCGTGTACCTTGCTGATCCGACTGATGGTTGCCAGATCGACACCGATACCGGCAATCATGGGTTCATCCTCATTACGGCGGTGGCTATCAGCGGTGACGGGCTTCGACCATCATTCGCTTCATTTTACTGACAGCCGTTGGCAGGCCCCAGTAGAGTGCGCGGGCAATGAGGCTGTGGCCAATGGTCAATTCGGTGATCGACTCGATTTCCGCGATGGACTGGACGTTGTCATAGTGCAGGCCATGACCGGCATTGACGATGAGTCCCAGGCTGAACGCGTAGTCGCAACAGGAGACGATCCGTGACAGCTCTGCCGAGCGTTCCGCCGCGCTGTCCGCACTTGCGTAGCGGCCTGTATGCAATTCGACGACCGGCGCACCAACACGAGCAGCAGCCTCTATCTGCGCCTCTTCCGGGTTGATGAACAGAGCGGTGTGTATACCGGCCTGTTGCAGGCTGGCAACGTAGTCGGTGTACATCGACAATTGCCCTGAAATGTTCAGACCGCCATCGGTCGTCAGTTCCTCGCGATTCTCCGGAACCAGGGTGACATCTCTGGGCTTGATGCCCAGGGCGACTTCGCGCATGGCATCGGTCGCTTCGATCTGCAGGCTGAGTTTGGTCTGACAGCTATGGGCGAATCGTTCGATATCATGATCCTGGATATGACGACGATCCTCACGCAACTGCATGGTGATGCCATCAGCCCCTGCCAGCTCGGCCTGCAAAGCTGCATGGACAGGGTCAGGGGAAGTGGATTGCCGTGATTGCCGAACGGTTGCTACGTGATTGACGTTCACACAAAGTTGGATCGGTTGCTTCACTGCAAATGCTCATATGTCGGACAGACACCGATTCTAACGCAAGGCAGAGTCTCTTCCTTGTCTGGAAACGCTGTGCTGCCATACCACCGTCGACATCGAGAACCATTCTCTGCACAGGCGCTGTGCTGGATGTTGATCGCAGTGGCTCACTCCGGTCTGCGACTCGGTAGCGTCAGTGGCCATCTGAATGCATATCGCTCAG
Organism: uncultured Granulosicoccus sp.; assembly: GCA_965367215.1. Lineage (GTDB taxonomy): Bacteria > Pseudomonadota > Gammaproteobacteria > Granulosicoccales > Granulosicoccaceae > Granulosicoccus. The sequence continues at coordinate 10,211 of CBDUIJ010000084.1, read as the reverse complement.
GTTCTTCGCAGGCGAACGCCATTTGTTGCTGCAGATAACTGAATTGCCTGCCCGGCAGCTGATCACACCAGACGGGGAAACGATGCAGATCCCCATCGTCAGACTGGATGGTGATGACCAACAAATGCGCGCTGCGGTAGCCCAGCTTCACGAGCTGTCCCGAGACAGGGCAGGAGCCAGCAGTTTGCAGAGTCCAGAGGCCGGTCGGATCGTGCATGAGCCGCAGGCGGTGGCGACTGACATGGAGACATTGCCTCAGGACAAGCAATAGTACGCCCAGTCCGAGAAGCAGTCTTGCCCCGATGTCGAACGGGGTGTATACCAGCAGAGCGGTAGTGGCCGTCAGGCCTGAGCCTGCAAGCAAGCCGAGATGGATGAGGCTGAGTTCAGCTTCTGCCTGCCATGGCCTCTGACATCTTGTCGATGATGTGTTGATAGCGGGCCTCCCTGGCCTTGCCGCTGATGAGTCCGAATAGCTCGGGGTCCTGCATTTCCTGCAATTCCACGAACAGGGCGCGCTCCTCGACAGAGGCGCCCTCGTAGTGATTGTCCAGATAGGCACGCATGGCTGAATCCAGCTCACGCATGCCACGCCGACAGCGCCAGCGCAGTTTCGACAGGGTTGCTACGTCCACACTCATGCTGATTTTTCACTCATGCGGATTACCCGATTCGAACTGGCTGACACTGTGGCTGCGATCATGATGCTTGACCTAGAGGCGACGCTTGACCAGCATTTTCTTGGTCTCTGCAATCGCCTTGGCAGGGTTGAGTCCCTTGGGGCAAACCTGCGCGCAGTTCATGATGGTGTGACAACGATACAGCTTGAACGGATCTTCGAGATCATCCAGTCGCTCACCCGTAGCGTCATCACGACTATCGACCAACCAGCGGTAGGAAGCCAGCAGGGCCGCAGGGCCCAGATATCGCTCAGGGTTCCACCAGTAGCTGGGGCAACTGGTAGAGCAACAGGCGCACAGGATGCATTCGTAGGCCCCATCGATCATTTCCCGATCTTCCGGTGACTGCAGTCGCTCCCTGTCAGGTGGTGCCGGAGTGTCCGATTTCAGCCAGGGCTCGATGGATGCGTACTGGGCGTAGAAGTTGGTCAGGTCCGATACCAGATCCTTGATGATGGGCTGGTGAGGCAGAGGATAGATGGAGATGTCGCCTTCGATATCGGCAATGGCAGTGGTGCAGGCCAGGCCGTTGGTGCCATCGATGTTCATGGCGCAAGAGCCACAGATGCCTTCACGACAGGAGCGTCGAAAAGTCAGCGTGGAATCCATCTCGCTCTTGATCTTGATGATGGCGTCGAGCACCATCGGTCCGCAGTTGTCCATGTCGACATCGAAGCTGTCGACACGTGGGTTCTCGCCACTGTCAGGGTTGTAGCGATACACCTTGAAACGCCGGGTATTGGTCGCCCCGGCGGGCGCGGCAAACTGCTTGCCGTTCTGTTTGACTATCGAATTTGCCGGTAGCTTGAATTCAGCCATGAGTTGTATCCCGTAGTGTGCTTGATGGACGGCCTGCGGATCAGTACACGCGTGGCTTGGGCGGTACGACTTCGCACTCGTCCGACAGTGTGTACATATGAACCGGGCGGTAATCGATGGTGACGTTGGCCTTTTCATCGGTCCAGGCCAGCGTGTGCTTCATCCATTCCTCGTCGTTGCGATCCGGGTAATCATCACGGGCCTGGGCTCCGCGACTCTCCGGACGGTTATGCGCGCCGTGGATGATGGTCTGGGCTTGCATCAGCAGGTTTTCCAGTTCCAGCGTCTCGATCAGATCGGTGTTCCAGATCATGTTCTTGTCTTCGACCTTCACATCGTCGAAGGAATCGACGATGACGCGCATCTTGTCGATACCTTCTGCAAGGCTGTCCCCGGTGCGGAATACCGCGGCATGCTTCTGCATGGTGCGTTGCATGTTGTCACGGATGTCGGCAGTACCGGTTTCACCCTTGTTGAAACGGATGCCGTCAAGATGGCCAAGGATGGGATCCATGGCATTGTCTTTCAAAGGCTTGTGCGGAGTGCCTGGCTTGACCAGTTCAGCGGCACGAATGGCAGCGGCACGACCGAAGACCACGATGTCGAGCAGTGAGTTACTGCCCAGACGGTTGGCGCCGTGCACGGATACGCAGGCAGCTTCACCGATGGCCATCAGGCCGGGTACGACCGAATCGGGATCGCCATCTTTCAGGGTGACCACTTCACCGTGATAGTTGGTCGGGATACCACCCATGTTGTAGTGAACGGTAGGTATGACCGGAATCGGGTTCTTGGTGACATCGACATCAGCGAAGATTCGGGCTGATTCGGAAATGCCCGGCAAACGCTTCTCAATGACATCGCTGCCCAGATGCTGCAGGTTCAGGAAGATGTGATCGTTGTCAGGACCTACGCCACGGCCGGCATTGATTTCCATGGTCATGGAACGACTGACGACATCTCGTGAAGCCAGATCCTTCGCATTGGGTGCGTAGCGCTCCATGAAGCGTTCGCCTTCGCTGTTGGTCAGGTAGCCACCTTCACCACGAACACCTTCGGTGATCAGTACGCCGGCGCCGTAGATGCCGGTAGGGTGGAACTGGACGAACTCCATGTCCTGCAACGGCAGGCCGGCACGCAGAGCCATGGCATTGCCATCACCGGTACACGTATGGGCCGAAGTGGCAGAAAAGAAAGTACGACCGCAGCCACCGGTGGCCAGAACAACCTGGTGAGCGCGGAAACGATGCAGTTCGCCGGTTGCCAGATCGATGGAGACGACACCACGGCAGACACCGTCATCCATGATCAGGTCGGTGGCAAAATGCTCGATGTAGAACTCGGCACCGTGCTTCAGAGACTGCTGATACAGCGTATGGAGAATGGCGTGGCCGGTTCGGTCAGCGGCTGCACAGGTGCGTTGCGCTGCGGGGCCTTCACCGAACTTGGTGGTCATGCCACCAAAGGGGCGCTGGTAGATCTTGCCTTCTTCGGTTCGAGAGAAAGGCACACCGAAATGCTCCAGTTCGACGACAGCAGGGACTGCTTCGCGACACATGTATTCGATAGCGTCCTGGTCACCGAGCCAGTCAGAGCCCTTGATGGTGTCGTACATATGCCATGTCCAATGGTCCTCTCCCATGTTGCCCAGAGAGGCACTCATGCCACCTTGTGCCGCAACGGTGTGCGAGCGCGTGGGGAAAACCTTGGTGACACAGGCGGTAGAAAGGCCTTGTGCGGCCATGCCCAGTGTGGCGCGCAAGCCTGCGCCGCCGGCTCCTACGACAATGACGTCATAGGTATGGTCAATGATCTTGTATGCGTTGGTCATAATTGCTTGTCAGTGATACCAGTCAAGAGGCCAGTGCGATACGCAGCACGGAGAAGACACCCGTTACGCCGAGAGCAGCGGCTGCGAAGTTCACAGCGATGATGGCTGCGGTGCGTGGCCCGTGAGATCCGATGTAGTCTTCAATGACGACTTGAAGTCCAAGACGGGCGTGGTAGAAGCCGGCGATCATGAACAGAATCATCACGATGGCGTTGAATGGTTGAGACAGCCACTCGCGAATGGCGACGTAATCCATGCCCGGTAATGCTGCTACGGAAAAACCGAGCCAGAGGACCAGTGGCACCAGGGCAATGGCGGTCACTCGCTGCGCCCAGAAATGACTGGTTCCTTCTTTCGCAGATCCGAGTCCCTTGACCTTCTTTAGTGGGGTTCTGAAGTTGCTCATGCTGCTAATGCCACCAACCAGGTTATGACGGAAAGAACACCGGCAGCTGCCATGCAGACCTTGCCGGATTTCTTGGCGACTTCGACATCAAAGCCACGCCCGACATCCCAGAACAGGTGCCGGATGCCGTTTGCCATGTGGTAGTACAGAGTGATGGTGAAGCCGAACAGAACAAGTTTGCCAAACCAGGAAGTGGCGATGCCGGACATGAACCCATGACTCTCTGGCGTGCCTGCGGCGCTCGCAATGAGCAGTACCAGCAATACGATGGCGAGGCTGTTGACTATTCCGGTTGCGCGGTGAGCAACTGACAGGTAAGCGGTCAACGGCAACTTGTAGTGCTGCAGATGTGGGGAAAGAGGGCGGGTATCGTTCCAGGCCATATCAGGGTTCCAGTATGTTGCTCGATGGCGGTAAATCGTCGGATAAAAATGTTACTTTCGCTCTTCGAAAAGAGAGATTGTCGTCGGGTTCAGAAGTCGGTGCAGCGGCCTTTTTTCTCCCAGTCACCATAGCGGGTGGGTTCAAGGCCAGCTTGACCACCGGATTCCGGTGGAAGTTCTGCAGGAAGGTCGGGAGCGGTAGCATCCTGAGCCACATGCTCATGATTCTCCGGTGTTGCGAGAGGGGTTACATCATCGGCAGACGAGCGCTTCTCCACGCTTTTTTCGAGTGTCGAACGGTCTTTTCCGGTTGTTGTCATAGCAGGATCACGCAGTGAATGTGTCTATCGCTCGGCAATTGCCACAATAGTAGCAAGGGAATACGGCTAATTTCTTCTCAATACGAGTAATGTGCCGATTTATCTGTGATTAAAAAGATTAGGAATTGTTCCAATGGGTAATCAATGGGCTGAAGCGCTGATTCTGGCGGGCATGGACGAGGTTGCCACCTTGTGCGAGCAAGGTGCCTGTGCATCGATCGATGCAGAGTCGCAGCCACAATTAATGGATCTGTCATCGTTGTGTGTTGTGGATATCACAGGTGATGATGCAACCTCGTTTCTGCAAGGGCAGTTCAGCAATGATCTGAAGAAGATATCGCCCATGCGAGCGCAGGTGACAGGCTATTGCACGCCCAAGGGGCGGCTACTGGCTCTGCCTGTCATTGTGGGTCTGGAAGACGGCTATCGCCTGCTGATTTCCGACGACATCAGAGAAGGGTTCCTGAAGCGCTTGTCGATGTTCATCATGCGAGCGAAAGTCACGGTCACGGAACGCAAGGACTGGGCCTGTACAGGCGTTCAGGTTGCCAGCGATGGAAGCCTGGGGCCGTTGGCTGACATCATCGGCGCCCTCCCGGGGGGCGTGATGGATGCGGCGAGCAGTACCGAGGGCCAGCTGATCCGTTGGCATGACTTTGCCGGGACCGAGTCAGGGACCGAGTCAGGGAGCACTTCGCGAGCGCGATACCTGTATATCGCTGGCATTCCACGGCAGATCGAACTGTGGCGTGCCGGTTCGCAACTGCCGCAGTCCGGGCAGGCACTGTGGCGCCTGGGTGACATCAGAGCGGGCATGCCGTCGATTACGGCCGGCGTGCTGGAAGCGTTCGTACCGCAGATGCTGAATCTGCAACTGGTCGATGGACTCAGCTTCACCAAGGGTTGCTATCCGGGGCAGGAAATCGTGGCGCGAATGCAGTATCTGGGAAAGTTGAAACGCCATATGCGCCGTTTTTCACTGCCCTACGAGGCCGGTCAGACCATTCCGGCACCGGGGACTGCTCTGGTTGCCGGTACCGATGAAGACGCCGGTCGCGTGGTTGATGCCGTGGCAGGCCCGGATGGGAAGATCGAGTTGCTGGCGGTCGTCAAGGTGTCGACCACGGATAGCATTCTGACGTTCGAGGAGCAGGAACTGAGCGCACTTGACCTGCCTTATGAGCTGCCATCTCTGAGCGAGACTCGTCAGGATGCGGGTTGATCCCTCATGCCACTGATATACAGCGCGGCCAACCTGGTCGAGGCCCAACTTGTCGTGGATGAGCTGCGTGCCGGGGGTATTCGCACGCGTATCACCGGTTCCTACCTCAGCGGCGCCATCGGTGAGTTGCCGCCATCGGAGGTCATCGGTGTCTGGCTGGACGAGACGCAGCATGATGAGCGCGCCCGGCTGATCATTCAGGACTTCGAAGCGACACGACAACAGCCGGAAAATGACTGGCAATGCTCGAACTGCGGTGAATGGGCGGGTCGGGAATTCGGTGCTTGCTGGAAATGTGGTCAGTCAAGGCCACCCGAGTGAAGCCGATCAGGGCAGATATTGCCGCTGCCGCGGCGGGAAGAACCGCCGCGGCAGATTTGCAGGGGTTTTACGCCCTCTGATGATCAGTGTAATGAGGCAAACAGCTTGCGACGATACTGGCCGACCAGTGGGTCATCGCCCAGTACCTTGAACAGTGCCAGCAGTTTTTCGCGCGGTGCGCCGTCGTTGTAACCGGGGTCGGTCTGCACCAGTTTCAGCAGATGGTCCATGGCGCTCTGGATATTGCCCGCCAGTGATTCGGCAATGGCCAGCTTGTAACGAATCTCGCTGCTGCCCGGGTTGTTCTCCAGTTCAGCCTGCAAGGCGGCAGGGCTGTCGCTGTTATCGCTTTCGCGAGACAGTTCGATGATGCCAGCCAGACGCTGAGCCTGGGCACCGTCACGCTCGGCCTCAGGCAGGGCTTTCAGGCAACTCTCTGCCGTATCCAGATCTCCGGTGCTGACACAGACCTGGCCCAGCGCCAGCAGGACTTCGGGGTTTTCCGGCTCATCGGCCTGCGCCTCTTGCAACAGGGCGCGAGCTTCTTCTGCCTGACCCTGTTCGAACAACGCCATGGCGCTCAGCACCCGGTTGTCGCCGGCGTCTTCTTCGGGCTCCTCGGCTGGCAGGGCCGGGCCGACGTTGGCTTCGAGAAAGGCGCGAACCTCGCTTTCGGGCAATGCACCCATGAATTCATTGACCAGCTGACGATCCTTGAACAGTTTGACGGTGGGCAGGCTACGGATACCCAGTTGCTGGGCGATGCCCGGATTGGCTTCGGTATCGAGTTTGGCGAGAACGAAGGCGCCGTTGTATTCGATTGCCAGCTTTTCCAGAATCGGCATCAGCGACTTGCAGGGGCCGCACCAGTCGGCCCAGAAGTCGACCAGCACCGGGGTGTGGTCGGAGCCTTCCACCACCACTTGCATGAAATTCTGTTCGTCGAGTTGGACGATATGGGGAGAGTCGGCCATGAGGTTTTGCAATTCGCTCGTTTTGGATGGGTGCAAGTGTGTCGTCTCGCTCGTCTTAATTCAAGGTTGGGGCGACGCTATCGAACGGTGTTTTGCTGCAGAGCGCTACCCCGGAGATTCCACAAGCCCCATGGGCATACGCTACACTTCTGCCGGACGGCGCTTGACCGACTGCCCACTGCCGGAAGACTCGGACTTGAATATGCAGAAACCCACAGCCAATAGAACCTCCCAATCGTGAGTGAACAATACAATGCCTCGTCGATCGAGGTGCTCAGCGGGCTCGATCCGGTCCGCAAACGCCCCGGTATGTATACCGATACCCAGCGGCCCAACCACCTGGCGCAGGAAGTCATCGATAACAGTGTGGATGAGGCTCTCGCGGGTCACGCCACCGACATTCGGGTAACCCTGTTCAAGGACGGTTCTCTGGAAGTCATCGATGATGGGCGCGGCATGCCGGTGGATATGCACCCGAAGCTGAAGAAGCCCGGCGTGGAGGTCATCCTGACGACCCTGCATGCCGGCGGCAAGTTTTCCAACGACAACTACCGATTCTCCGGAGGCCTGCATGGCGTGGGCGTTTCGGTGGTCAACGCCTTGTCGAAGAAGCTGGAGATCTCGATCCGGCGATCCGGGCAGGAATATCTGGCGACCTTCAAGAACGGCGAGGTTGATGACAAGCTGAAACCTGTCGGTACGGTAGGGCAGCGCAATACCGGTACGCGTATCCGTTTCTGGCCTGACAAGAAATATTTCGACTCGGAGAAGATGTCACTGAGTCGTCTGCGCCATCTGCTGCGAGCCAAGGCGGTGCTGTGTCCACGGTTACGGGTAAGGCTGCATGACGAAGCCAGCGGCGAGAAGGATGAATGGTTCTACGAAGATGGGCTGGTTGATTATCTGAACAGTGCGGTGGAAGGCTACGAGCGTCTGCCCGAGCAGCCCCTGTCCGCCAGCATGAGTTCGAGTACCGAAACGGCAGACTGGGCAGTTGTCTGGCTGCCCGAGGGTGGCGAAGGTGTGCATGAGAGTTATGTCAATCTCGTGCCCACGGCGCAGGGCGGCACACATGTGAACGGGCTGCGTACCGGGCTGACGGATGCCATCCGGGAATTTGCCGATATTCGCAACCTGCTGCCGCGTGGTGTGAAGATTGCCCCCGAGGATGTCTGGGACAAGGTCAACTACGTGTTGTCGGTAAAACTCGAGGATCCGCAGTTTTCCGGTCAGACAAAGGAGCGGTTGTCGTCCCGAGAATGTGTTGTCTTCATCTCCGGGGTGGTCAAGGATCACACGGCCCAGTGGCTGAATCAGCATTCGGAGACTGGCGACCAGATCGCCCAGCTGGCCATCGCCAGTGCTCAGGCGCGAGCGCGTTCGGGCAAGAAGGTGGTGCGCAAGAAACTCACCAGCGGGCCGGCCTTGCCGGGCAAACTGGCTGATTGCTCCTCAACCGATCTCAATCTGACCGAATTGTTTCTGGTGGAAGGAGACTCTGCCGGAGGCTCGGCCAAGCAGGCACGTGATCGTACCTTCCAGGCGATCATGCCGCTGCGAGGCAAGATTCTGAATACCTGGGAGGCAGATATCGATCAGATTCTGGGTTCGCAGGAAGTGCACGACATCTCTGTGGCCATCGGCATGGATCCGGGGACGGAAGATCTGACCAAGCTGCGCTATGGCAAGATCTGCATTCTGGCCGATGCCGATTCGGATGGTGCCCATATCGCCACCTTGCTGTGCGCCTTGTTTGTCAGGCATTTCAGGGCTCTGGTGCAGCATGGGCATGTCTATGTGGCGATGCCGCCGCTGTTTCGCATTGATGTCGGCAAGGCCGTTTTCTATGCCGTGGATGACGATGAGCGTATGGGGATCATGGCGCGCATCGAGGCTGAGAAACTCAAGGGCAAGGTCAGTGTCACCCGCTTCAAGGGGCTGGGAGAGATGAACCCGATGCAGCTGCGTGAAACGTCGGTGGCGCCGGATACCCGACGACTGATCCGCCTGACCATCAGTGATGGTGACGATACCAACCAGACCATGGACATGATGCTTGCGAAGAAGCGCGCAGGCGATCGCAAGCGCTGGCTGGAGAACAAGGGTGATCTGGCTGACGTGCAGATATGAGTGCGAATCGCGCGGCTGCGAGCGGTATCGATTTTCTGTTCGATGACTCGCCAGAGCCTCATGAAAGTCGTGTGGTGTGCGAGAACATCCGCTGGCAGCGTCTGCCACTGCCGTTTGCGCTGGATCATGTGAATTGCTGGCTGCTGGGCGAGCCTGGCGACCAGGTGCTGGTGGATACCGGCGTGGCCATGTCTCGCAGTCGCGAGCAGTGGCAGTTGCACTTCGGCCGGGCAGGGGAGGATTCGATCTCGAGCCCTCCGGAAAGCCTGCTCGTCACTCACTTTCATCCCGATCACGCAGGGCTGGCAGCCTGGTTTGCGCAGGCGGGTAGTCGTCTTTATGGCAGTGCCGTGGAAGTGGAATTGTCACGTGAGCTCTGTGGTGTCGACAACGAGACCTACGGTGAGCATTACGCCCGCTGGTATGCCGCCAATGGCCTGACAGCCGCACAGGTGGACCGGGTTCGCGACAATGCAAACACCTACCGTCTCATCGTCAACCCGCCGCCTGCTGACTCCGAATGGACTTTTCTGCGCGAAGATCAGCTAGTGGATCTGGGGGGAGAGACGTATACGATCATGGTAGGCCGGGGCCATGCGCCGGACATGCTGATGCTGTATCGCGATCGGGATCATGTGTTGATTGCCGCCGACCAGATCCTGCCGAGTATCTCGCCGAACGTGAGTGTCATGCCGCGGTTGCAGGACCAGAACCCACTGCACAGTTTTCTGGCGACCCTGGACAGTCTGAAGCGGTTACCGGCCGATACGCTGGTCTTGCCGTCCCACGGTCTGCCATTTCGTGGGCTGCACGCCCGCATTGCAGCGCTCGAAGAGCACCACGAACAGCGTCTGGAGGAAGTCTGGCAGGCCTGTGGAGAGCCGGCGTCCGCCTTTGACATGTTCGCTGTGCTGTTCAAGCGCGAACTGGATGCCCAGCAAACCTCTTTTGCGCTGGGTGAAAGTCTGGCGCATCTGCATTATCTGGAGCAACTCGGGCGACTGGAACGATCGACGCGCGACGGTGTGATACGCTTTCTGCGTGTTGGTTGAGGCATGCCGCTCTCGGAATCTTGTTTCCCGTGGTATTCCTGCGCGTCACCAGAAAGGTGACTGGACAAGTGGT